>DATJNS010000325.1:0-17963 GCA_035507915.1 Candidatus Sulfotelmatobacter sp. | reverse complement strand
ACCGGCAGCGGGCAGATCAGACCGGTGGCGTCGAGCCGCGCCGTCGCCGCGGCGGCGTCAGCCATGCTTGACCGGCTGCTTGTCCTTGTCGTCCTCGACGGTCTCGTCGTTCAGCCCCTTCTTGAAGGCCTTCACGCCCTTCGCGAGGTCGCCCATCAAGGCCGGCACGCGGCCGGCGCCGAACAGCAGCACGACCACGACCAGAATGATGAGGAGATGCCAAATGCTGAACGAACCCATGGGAAACTCCCGAGACCGACCGGGCTTGATAATAGGAACTCCATCCCCTCGGCGCCAGGGCACCCCCGGCGGGGATCAGCGGACCGCCAGCCACCCCGCGTGGCGCGCGATCTCGCGGCTGCCGTCCCACAGCATCGAGGCGGCCACGAACACGATCAGCGCCAGGCCGACATAGGAGATCCAGCGATAGCGCGCCAGCAGCCCGGCGATCAGGCTCGACGCCACGCCCATCAAGAGGATCGACATCACGAGGCCGATCGCCAGCATCATGAGGTTGGTGCGCGCGATGCCGACCACCGCCAGCACGTTGTCGAGCGACATCGAGACGTCGGCGACCAGGATCTGCCACATCGCCGCCGCGAACGTCTTCTGGGGAAACTCGACGACCCGACCGCCAGGATCCTCCGCATCCCCCTCGATGCGCGCCTCGCGCAGCTCGACCCACATCTTCCACGATACCCAGGCGAGCAGCGCGCCGCCGACGAAGGTGAGGCCGACCACCGTCAGCATCTGCGACGCGATCAGCGAGAACACGATGCGCAGCACGGTGGCGCCGACGATGCCTGCGGCGATCGCGCGATTGCGCAGCCGGGGCTCGAGCCCGGCCGCGGCCATCCCGACGACGACGGCGTTGTCGCCGGACAGCACGACGTTCACGAACATCACCTCAGCGAGCGCGCTCAAATTCGTCGCGCTGAGCCAGCTTTCCACGCTTCCCCCAAACCTCAGAACAGTCCTTTGGCGATCAGAAACATGCCGACCTTCAGGCCGAGCTCCAACACCAGCACGACGACGGCGAGCGCGATCACGGCCAGCACGCCGCCGGCCGCGACGCACACGCCGTCGCGCTCGATGATGCCGAACGCGATGAAGTCGATCGCCAGCGCGGGCAACAGATTGCCGCCCGGTATCGGCAGCGCCAGGATCACGGCCAGCACGAAGGCGACGGCCGCCGCGACGCGCTCGCCGGGGCCGGTCGCGAGCCACGGCCACCGGTGGCGGACCAAACGCTCGACGCGTTTCACGTAGGGATCGATGATCTCGAGCGCGCGCAGCAGCTGGGCACGGCCGAGCGACTGGCGCAACAGCCGCTCGGGCAGCCACGGCCTGCGGCTGCCGAGCGCGAGCTGGCCGGCGAAGAAGGCGAGCGGCGTGCCGGTGACCGTCGACACGAACGGGATGCCGGGCATCGGCAGCGAGTTCGGCAGCGCGAGCAGCAGCATCAGGAACCCGAACGCACGATCCTGCAGGCTGGTGACGATGTCGTTCATGGTCAGGCGCTCGGCCGGAAACTCGCGCACGAGGCGCAGGAGAACGTCCGACGTGGCGGGAAAATCCTCCGGACGGTACGGCGCGGCGGACACGGTTTCCGTCAGCTCTCGCGCCGGACGGCGCTCTCGTGCCAGTTGCGCAGCACCAGGTGCGTGACCAGCGACAGGCCGAGGAAGATCAGGATGCCGGTGAACGCGATCAGGAACAGCGCCGCGAACATGCGCGGGATCTGCAGGCGATAACCGGCCTCGAGAATCCGATAGGCGAGCCCGGTGTCGGCGCCGCCGGTGCCGGCGACGAACTCGGCGACCACGGTGCCGATCAGGGCCAGGCCGCCGGCGATGCGCACGCCGCCGAGATAGTAGGGCAGCGCGCTCGGCACCCTGAGATGCCACAGCACCTGGCGCCGGGTGGCGCCGAAGAGCTGGAACAGGTTGAGCAGATTGTGATCCGTCGAGGACAGCCCGAGGGTCGCGTTGGACAGCACCGGGAAGAACGCGACGATCCAGGCGCAGATCAGCAAGGCGAGGTAGGTGTCGTCCTTGACCCAGATGATGATCAACGGCGCGATCGCGACGATCGGCGTCACCTGCAGGATCACGGCGTACGGATAGAGGCTGAGCTCGATCCAGCGCGAGCGCGTGAACAGGATCGCGAGCGCGCCACCGCCGACCGCCGCGAGCAGGAAGGCCGACAGCGTCACCTGGAGCGTGATGAGCAGCGAATGGAACAGCGAGCCCCAGCCCTCGATCAGCGCCCCCAGGATCGCCCACGGACCCGGCAGGATGTAGGGCGGCACGTGGTAGATGCGCACGGCGGCCTCCCAGGCGCCGAGGAACAGCATGCCGATGACGATCGGCATGACGATGCGCAGCGGATCGACGGCGGGCGCCCGCGCGTCGGGCTTCGGCTCGAGCGTCGGCGGATCGGCCGGCATCATGCCGCCATCGCCTCGCGCAGCGCCGCCGAGACCGTGCGGCAGAGGCCGTTGTACGCCGTCGAGGTGCGAAAGCTCTCGTCGCGCGGATAGGGCGCGTTGATCGCGAGATCGGCGGCGATCCGCCCCGGGCGCGCCGCCATCACGACGATGCGGCTCGACAGGTAGACCGACTCGTAGACGCTGTGGGTGACGAAGATGACCGTCCAGCGCTGCTCCTGCCACAGGGTCAGGAGATCGTTGTTGAGCTTGAAGCGCGTGATCTCGTCGAGCGCCGCGAACGGCTCGTCCATCAGCAGCAGGTTGGGCTCGGTGACCAACGCGCGCGCGATCGACACGCGCATCTTCATGCCGCCCGACAGCTCGCGCGGATAGGCCTTGGCGAACGCCTCGAGACCGACCCGGCCGAGCGCCGCGTCGACCCGGCGGCCGGCCGCGGCGCGCGCCACGCCCTTCAGCTTCAAGGGCAGCATGACGTTCGCGGCCACGGTCGCCCACGGCATCAAGGTCGGCTCCTGGAACACGAAGCCGAGGCGGTGCGCGCCGGCGCCGGTCTCGCCGCGCGCCGCGCCCGGCCACTCGATGCGGCCGCTGGTGAGCTCGCCCAGACCGGCGATCAGGCGCAGCACCGTGCTCTTGCCGCAGCCCGACGGGCCGACCAGGCTCAGAAACTCGCCGTCGCGTACGTCGAGCGACACGTCGTCGAGCGCCACGGTGCCGTTCGAATAGACCTTGCCGACCCGGGACAGCGTCACGACCGACACGGGGGAGATCGTCGCTACTTCTTGAGCTCCATGCCGTGCTTCTTGTCGACGAACGCGAGCGTGTACGCCTTGTGCCAGTCGAGATCGGCCGGATAGAGCTTGGCGGAAGCCGCACCGTCGAAGATCGCGCCCCATTTCGCGTCGGTCATCGCGCCGACGCCGAGCGTGAGCGCGTCGCCCGAGTCGACGATGCCGTACTGTTTGGTCAGCGCGATCGCGCTGGCGATCAGGTCGGCCGTCATCTCTTTGTTCTCCTTCAGGATCAGCGCGTTGGCGGGGCTCGGATCGCCGTACAGGTAGCTGTACCAGCCCTCGATCGAGGCATCGATGAAGGCCTGGACGAGCTGCGGCTTCTCGCTCACGAGCTTCGATTGCGCGATCACGAGGTTGTTGTAGTCGTGGTACCCGAAGTCCGCGAGCAGGATGACGTGCGGCTTGAAGCCGCCTTCCTTCTCGATCGAATAGGGCTCCGAGGTCAGCAGGCCCTGCTGGGTCGCGTTCTTGTCGGCGAGGAACGGCGCCGAGTTGAAGTTGTAGGGACGGATCTGGTCGTCCGTGTAGCCGAACTTCGACTTGAGCCACAGCCAATAGCCGTTGCGGGCCGATGCCGAGATCATGATCGGCTTGCCCTTGAGCTGCTCGAGCGTATCGTTGCCCTGGCCCGGATGCGTGATCAGCACGCGCGAGCTCTTCTGGAAGAACGCGGCGATCGCCACCACGGGAATGTTCTGCTGCACGTTGCTGAACAGGAAGAACGGCTCCTGGGTCAGCTGGAAGTCGACGACGCCGGCCGCGACGTTCTGGACGATGTTGAGGTTGGGCCCGCCCTGGCGGATCGTCACGTCGAGGCCGTGCTTCTTGTAGAGCCCGGTCGCGAGCGCCTGGTAGAACCCGCCGTGCTCGGCCTCGGGCAACCAATCGGTGCCGAACGTCACCTTGGTGAGCGCGCCCTGCGCGCGCGCCTCCGGCGCCGCGGTCACGAACGCCAGCGCGGTCAGCGCCACCGCGGCGACCGCCGCTCCGATCCGCTTCGAAACCCTTCCCATGACGCTGGCCCCGCTCCGATTGGCGTTTGATTTGGCGGGCCCCTCCGCCCGCGAGCGCATCAAAGCCCGAACCGGCGAAGCCGATCAAGCCGCGGCTGCGCGGCTGGTCTAGGGTTCGACGCGCAGCCGTTCGAGCGGGAAGCGGTCGACCTCCTGCAGGATCTCGACCAGCTTGGTGGCCGCCTGCTCGACCAGGAGCCGGCCGTGCTCGGCGTCGGCCAGGGTCGGATCGCCGCATACGCCGGTAGGGTTGAGATCCTGGGTCTGCCATGCGAACGGCGCGCTCCGGCCGATCGGCGACAGGTAGCGGAAGTCGCGCGCCATCGCCTCCGACAATGACGGCGATCGCACGGCACGGTCCGGGCGGACCTGGTCGGGCGCCAGATGGAGCATGACCGAGGTCTCGATCGCGCCGCCGTGAATGCCGTGGCGCAGCTCCTCGGGCGGGTACATCCCGCTCGCGTCGAACAGCCGGTAGGCGTTGACCGAGACCGCCAGCATGGCATGGCGCGCCCGCAGGCCGCCCGCCACCACGTCGAGGATCTGGGGTTGGCCGCCGTGGCTGTTGAACAGCACGAGCTTGCGGATGCCCGAACGCGCCACGCTGTCGCCGATCTCGCCCCACAAGCGCATCAGCGTCTCGGCGCTCAGGCTCAGCGTGCCGGGGAACGCGTCGTGCTCGTCGCTCTTGCCGATCGGCAGCTCGGGCAGGATGGTGACCGGCAAGTCGTCGGGCATCAGCGCGAGCGCGCGGTCGAGCACGCCGCGGTTGATGGTGGCATCGACCGCGACCGCCAGATGCGGCCCGTGCTGCTCGATCGCCGCGACCGGCAGCAGCGCGATCACCTGCGTGCGATCGAGCGCCGCGAACTCGACGGTCGTCATGTCCTGCCAGAAGCGCCGGGGCATGCTCATGGGCGGGCGACCTCGTCGAGCAGCGGCCAGCTTGCGATCAGATCGGGAGCGACCTCGGCGAGCTTGGCGCGCACGGTGGCGATCAGGTGGGCGCGCACGGCGGCGCGGCGCGGCCCGCGGTCGAGCGCGCCGGCGCGCAGCTCGGCGGCGAGCCGGCGCTCGCGCGCGGCGGGATCGGCGGCGGGCTCGCCCTCGGGCGCGTCGTAGAGCCGCGCCAGCCGCGCCGTCCACGCGTCGACCGGCGCCGCCCCCGCGGCCATCTCGCGCGCCGCGATCGCGCGCGCCAACGCGACGGCGTCCGGGCTCGCGCTGGACTCGCCGGCGGCGTCCGCCAGCGCGATCAGCGCGTCGATGTCGGGCCGGTCACGCATCGGCGCCCAGCCACCGGTCGGTCAAGGCGAGGATCTCGGCTTCGATCTCGGCGAGCCGCCGCCCGCTGAGCGCGCGCTCGAGCAGGCCCTCGTCGAGGCCACGCTCGGTCTGCACCAACGCGAACAGCGCCCAGCGGATGTTGGCCATCAGCTCCCAATAGAGCACGCGCCGCGGCTCCACCGCATCCCCCGCGGCGCGCGCGTAATGCTCGAGAAACGCTTCGCGGCCGACCAGCCCGCCGGCGGCGCGCGCCGCCGATCCGCCGCGCCAGGCCATGCCCTTGTAGCGCGTGCAGAACCAGCCGAGATCGGCGCACGGATCGCCCCAGCGGGCGAACTCCCAGTCGAGCACGCCGCTCAGCCGCCCGTCGTCGATCAGGAAGTTGCCGGCGCGGAAATCGCCGTGGCACAGCACGACACGACGCGGCGCGGGCGGCGCGTGCTCGAGCGCGCGCAGACCCCATTCGAGCACCGGATAGGCGCGCGACCGCGCATCGAGCACGCCCCGGTAGGCCGCGATCGCCGCGCGCCCGGGATCGGCAGGCGGCGCTGCCAGCGCCGGCAGCGCCAGCCGGTCGGGCGTCAGGCGATGCAGACAGGCCAGCGTCCGGGCCAGCTCGCGCGCCAGCGCGTCGGGGTCGGCAACCGCGCGCACCGCCGCCGGCGCGGCGCTGCCCGGCGCGTGGCGCATCACGATGAAGTCGCTGCCGCACGCGAGCGGCTCGGGGGTGGCCACGCCGGCCTCGAAGGCGGCGCGCTGGACCGCGAACTCAGCCGGGCGCGGCAGGCTGTCGAGCACGCGGCTGGCGGTGCGGCGCAGCACGAACCGCTCGATCCGGCCGTCGACCGGCAGATCGATCCGCCAGTGGCGATGCAGGGTTCCGCCGGTCAGCGCGAGCGGCGGCGCGACCGGGGCGTCGACTCGCCGGCCGACCCGTTCGGCCAGGCTCAGCCACCAGTCCGCGCGCTCCGAAACCTCGAGTCCGCCGTCCATGCTGGCCCGCAGTATGGCGCCGTCGCCCAGGATTGCCAGCGCGGGCCGTCTCAGGTGGCGACGGCGGCCTTACGTTCCATGGCGGCGATCGCGGTTTCGCGCGCCAGGGTCTGCTGGGCGCGGACGACGATCGGCACGTCGATCATCTTGCCGTCGAGCACGATCGCGCCGACGCCCTCGGCGGTCGACTTGTCGTACGCCGCGACGATGCGCCGGGCGAGGTCGACCTCCTCGGCGGTCGGCCGGAACTCCTCGTTGAGGATCTGGATCTGGCTCGGATGGATCACCGAGGCGCCCATGAAGCCGAGCCGCCGCGAGCGCCGGATGGTGGCGCGGAACGCATCCAGGTCCTTGAAATCGGCGACCGTGCCGATGAAGCCGAGCGGCATGACGCCGGCGGCGCGTGCGGCGATGATCAGGTGCTGCTTCGGATAGAAGAGCCCTTCGGCCTCGGGCAGCATGCCGACCGACAGCGCGAAATCCTCGGCGCCCAGATTGATGGCGACGATGCGCGGATCGGCGCGCGCGATCTCGTGAATGTGGAAGAACGCGTCGGCGGTCTCGATCATCGGCACCAGACAGGTCGAGCCGACCGTCATGCCGCGCTCGGCCTCGAGGTCGCTCACGACCTCGGCGATCATCTTGACGTGGTCGGCGCTGGCGATCTTCGGGCACAGGAGCGCGCGCACGCCCGGCGACACCGCGGCCTCGAGGTCGCGCAGGGTCTGGCGCCACGGCCGGTTGATCCGCACCGTGACGTCGGCGCCGCCGCGCGACACCTTGGCGGCGGCATCCTGGATCAGCTCGCGGGCGCGCGGTTTCTGGCTCTCCGGCACCGAGTCCTCGAGGTCCAGAATGATCGCGTCGGCGCCGCGCCGGTGCGCCGCATCGACGAACTTCTCGACGATCACGGGCACGAACAGCATCGAGCGCCACATCGGCCGGCCGGTTTCGGCTGTCATGTCTGGGTCCTCCCGAGCCATCTCAGATGATCTTGCGCCGGGCGAGCTCGTCGATCGCGCCACCGTCGAGACCGAGACCCCCCAGGATTTCCCGGTTGTGCTCGCCCAGACCCGGCGCCGGACGGCGCAGCGCACCGGGCGTGCGCGACAGGCGCGGCACCACCGGATGCATCGGCAAGCTGCCCATGTCGGGGTCCGGCACCTCGGTGATGATGCCGCGCGCGCGCACGTGCGGGTCGGCCATGAACTGGTCGATGTCGTAGACCGGCGCCGCGGTTACCTCGGCGGCCTGGAAGATCGTCAGGTTCTCCTCGAGCGTGCGCGCCGCGATGAACGCCGTCACCGGCGCCTCGCAATAGTCGCAGTTCTGCACGCGATCGGCATTGGTGCGGCAGCGCGGGTCGTCGATCAGGTCGGCCCGGTCGATCGTGCGGTACAGCCGCTCGGCCATGGTCTGGATCGACGCCGAGATCGCGATGTAGCGACCGTCCTTGGTGCCGAAGACGTTGCGCGGCGCGGTCGTCGAGGAGCGGCTGCCGGTGCGCGGCTTGAGCGCGCCCGTCAGCTTGTAGATCGCGGCATCGGGACCGATGATCGAGAAGATCGGATCGAGCAGCGGCAGGTCGATCACCTGGCCCTTTCCGGCGCCCGGACCCGACGAGTCGCGGTCGCGCAGCGCTACCATCACGGCGAACGCGCCGTAGAGGCCCGCCACCATGTCGGCCAGCGCGAGCGGCGGCAGCACGGGCGGCCGGTCGGCGTAGCCGTTCTTGGCGGCGAAACCCGACATGCCTTCGACCAAGCTGCCGAAACCCGGCCGGTCCCGGTAGGGCCCGTCCTGGCCCCAGCCCGACACGCGCACGATGATCATGCCGGGGTTGCGGCCGTGCAGCACGTCGGGGCCGAGGCCCATGCGCTCGAGCGTGCCGGGGCGATAGTTCTCGATCAGCACGTCGGCGGTCGCGGCGAGGCGCAGCAGCAGATCCTTGCCCTCGGGCTCGCGCAAATTGAGGGTCACGCTCTTCTTGTTGCGGGCGTAGACCTTCCAATGGACGCTGATGCCCTGGTCGCGCCACGCGCGCAGCGGGTCGCCTTTGTCGGGATCCTCGATCTTGATCACCTCGGCGCCGTAATCGGCGAGCTGCAGGCTGACCATGTTGCCCGCGACCAGGCGCGACAGGTCGAGCGCGCGCAATCCGTCGAGCGGACAAGGAACGTCGGGACGGAATGGCGTCATGACGATGCGGCGGCTCCAGGCGCGTGCGCGGCGAACGGTGCGGCTCGAGACGCTAGCACGCGGCTTCGCGCCCGAACAACGCGCCGACGAGCATGGCCGCAACGACGAATCGAACGACGCGCGCCATCGATTCGGCGCGGCGGAGCGCACGCGATGCGCGCACGCGCGCATCGCGCGTCCCGCGCGTAGCGACACGCGACGACGCTGCGCGCGACGACGCCGATGCAGCGCACGACGACGCGCGCCGCGCACGCGTCGTCGTGCGTCGATCGGTGCCGGATAGTTTTTCTCGTAGACGGCTAAAGACGTTAACCGTGCCGCTGGAACATTGTGACAACATCACAGCGTAAATTGCTAAATTATCTATGTCTTCGGGCGTGTGGCGAATCGCACTCGATTTTATCCACATAGACAAACATCCGCGCGATGAGCGTAGACACTTGGAATTCGACGAATTCCCCCCAAAGAAATACAGACGATCGCGAGTTGAGCCAAGGTGAGACGCGGCCGCCCGATGAGGCCCTCACGATCTCCACAATCGGGATTCGGTACCGCCGCCGAGATTTTCAGGCCGGCACCTTGGCGCGCTGTCGACGTGGAATAATGCTGCTTTGGCTTGACAAATGTCTGGGGCTATTTCATCTACCTAAGTCAATGCAGATGCACGTTCTGGAGGGGGTTTCTCCGAACCGGTCTGCAGGACCGACGACAGACGTTTGTTGTCGACGCTGACTGGGAGTATAGCCAATGGCAGCCAAGAAGAAGGCCACCAAGAAGAAAGCCGCGAAGAAGAAGAAGTAAACTACCGAAAAACCCCGCTCCGGCGGGGTTTTTCTCTCCCAGGCCGACGTTTTCCCCAGTCCGCACCGAAGCCCGGAAAAGCCCCCAGCCCCAGCCGCCCTGCCCCTAGCCGCCCTGCTTGTGACTCGCCGAGCGCTCGGGCGCGTGGGCGTCGCCCAAGGTGTGCAGACAGGCACGCACCTCGCGCAGCGTCTCGCTGACGCCGGTCTCGGGACCGGGCATGTTCTCCTCGGTCGCCACCTGCATTGCGCGCAGGTCGTATTCCCAGTGTTTCAAGAGCTCGCGCTTCTGCGCGGCATTGAGCTCGCGGTCGTCGAGCACCTGGCGCGGCCGCCCGAAGACCTGGCTGACGTCGGCCATCGCGCGCTGAAACCGCGTCTGAAAGCGATTGCTGGCCATCGGATCACCCCGCGACTGTGGCTGGTGGGGCAACGAGGCCCTCGTCGCGGGAGTTCCGGTCGGCTCGGGCTCCGTTCAGGGCGCGGACGGCACGACGTCGTCGGCGTAGTGATGCGGCTGCCCGCGACCGTCGTCGACGACGTACTGGCCGTCGCGCGCGGTCAGGTAGCCGGGACCGATCGGCACCTTGCCGTGGCCGCCCGGGATGTCGAGCACATAGGTCGGCTGGCACAGCCCGGACAGGTTGCCGCGCAGCGCGCGCATCAGGCGCTGCCCCGCGTCGATCGTGGTGCGGAACCCGCGCGTGCCGGGCGCCAGGTCGCCGTGGTGCAGGTAGTGCGGCTTGACGCGCGCGGCGACCAGCGCGCGCAGCAGCCGGCTCATCGTCTCGACGTCGTCGTTGACGCCGCGCAGCAGCACTGTCTGGCCGAGCATCGGGATCCCGGCGTCGACGAAGCGCGCGCAGGCGGCGCGCGCCGCCGGGGTCAGCTCGCGCGGATGATTGCAGTGGAGCAGCACGTAGACCGGCGCGCGGCCGCCGAGCGCGGCGACCAGCGCGGGGGTGACGCGCGCGGGATCGGCGACCGGCATCCGCGTGTGGATGCGGATCACCGCGACGTGCGGGATCGCGTTGAGCGCGCCGATCACGGCGCCCAGCCGGCGATCCGACAGGATCAGGGGATCGCCGCCGGTCAGAATGACCTCCCAGATCGCCTCGTGGGCCCGGATATAGTCGAGGGCGCGCGCGAGCGCGGCATCGTCGAGTCCGGGCTGCTCGGGGCCCACCATCTCGCGACGGAAGCAGAACCGGCAGTAGACCGGACAGAGCTGCGTCAGCTTGAGGAGCACGCGATCCGGGTAGCGATGCACGATGCCGTCGACCGGGCTGTGCGCGCGGTCGCCGATCGGGTCCGGCCGCTCGACCGCGGTCTGCCCGAGCTCGGCGGCGGACGGCACGAACTGCCGCGCGATCGGATCGGCCGGATCGGCGGCGTCGATCAGCTCGAGCAGGTCTTCCGTCACCGCGACGGCGAAGCGCGCGGCCACCGCGTCGATCTCGGCGATCCGCGCGCGGTCGATCACGCCGGATTCCGCCAGATCCGCGGCCGAGCGCGCCGTCTTGCGTCTGGTCGTCGTCATGGTCCTGGTCTCCGCGTTACGGCCGCAGGCTGCCGTGTCGGGGCCGGCTTGCAAACACAAATTGGTCGGCCGTACGGTTGCGCGCCAGGTGACCGGAGGGGCGGATGTCGCGCGACACGGCGATCGAACGGGCGGTGCGGAGCTTCGACGACGGTAGCTTCATTCGCGACCTCGCGCGGCGCGTCGCCTACCACACCGAGAGCCAGGTCAAGGAAAGTCGGCCGCATTTGACGACCTATCTGGCCGAGGAAATCGGCCCGACGCTCCAGGCGATGGGCTACGAGACCCAGCTGTTCGACAACCCGATCGAGGGCGGCGGCCCGTTCCTGGTCGGCCGCCGGATCGAGGACGCCAGCCTGCCGACCGTGCTGACCTACGGCCACGGCGACGTCATTCGCGGCCTCGAGCCGCAGTGGCGCCAAGGGCTCGACCCGTGGACGCTGACCCAGGAGGGCGAGCGCTATTACGGCCGCGGCACCGCCGACAACAAGGGGCAGCATTCGATCAACATCGCGGCGCTCCGCACCGTGATCGAGGAGCGCGGCCGGCTCGGCTTCAATTCGACGTTCCTGGTCGAGACCAGCGAGGAGATCGGCTCGCCGGGCCTGGCCGAGTTCTGCCAAGCGGAGAAGGTGCTGCTCGAGTCCGACATCCTGATCGGCTCGGACGGGCCGCGGCTCGCGCCCGAGCGTCCGACCATCTTCATGGGCACGCGCGGCGCGCTCAATTTCGAGCTCGCGGTCGAGCTGCGCGAGGGCGGCCACCACTCCGGCAACTGGGGCGGGCTCCTGGCCAATCCCGGCGTGATCCTGGCGCACGCGCTGGCCAGCATCGTCGACCGCAACGGCAAGGTGCTGGTGCGCGAGCTGGTGCCCGAGCACATCCCCAACTCGGTGCGCGCGGCGCTCGCCGACATCGAGGTGCCGCAGCTCCTCGAGGGCCCCGAGATCGATCCCTGGTGGGGCGAGCCCGGCCTGAGCGCGGCGGAGAAGGTGTTCGGCTGGAACACCTTCGAGATCCTCGCCTTCCGCACCGGCAACCCCGAGAACCCGGTCAATGCCGTGCCGCCGTGGGCGCGCGCGCATTGCCAGATCCGCTACACGATCGACCGCGACCCTGCGACGTTCCTGCCGGCGTTGCGCCGCCACCTCGATGCGCACGGCTTCGAGCGCGTCTCGGTCGAGCCCACGCGGCTCACCATGTTCAAGGCGACCCGGCTCGACCCGACGCATCCGGCGGCGCAGTGGGCGGCCCGATCGCTCGAGCGCACGACCGGCAAGAAGCCCGCGATGCTGCCCAATCTCGGCGGCTCGCTGCCCAACGACGTGTTCAGCGACATCCTGGGGCTGCCGACCATCTGGGTGCCGCACTCCTACGCCAGCTGCTCGCAGCACGCGCCCAACGAGCACGTGCTGGCGCCGCTGCTGCGCGAAGGCCTGGCGATGATGACCGGGGTGTTCTGGGACATGGGCGAGGCGCCGCCGGCGCTCTGACGCGGCAGGCGCGAAGCCCCGCGAGCGTCGACCCGATCCCGCCGGGGCGCGTCAGCGCAGCTCGGAGAAATCCTCTTCCCAGAATTCGAGCGCGCCGCGCGTCTCGCCCTGGCGCTGAGTCACCTCGCCGCGGCGCAGATCGACGCGGCGGATCTTGCCCGAGATGGTCTTCGGCAGCTCGGCGAACTCGAGGCGCCGCACGCGCTTGAACGGCGCGAGCGTGGCGCGGCAATGCCGGAAGATCGCGAGCGCGGTGTCGCGGTCGGGCGCGTGGCCGGGAGCGAGCGCGATGAAGGCCTTGGGCACCGCGAGGCGCATCGGGTCGGGCGACGGCACGACCGCGGCCTCGGCGACCGCCGGATGCTCGATCAGCGCGCTCTCGAGCTCGAACGGGCTGATGCGATAGTCGGACGCCTTGAAGACGTCGTCGGCCCGGCCGACGTAGGTGAGGTAGCCGTCGTCGTCGACGCTCGCGACGTCGCCGGTGCGGTAGGCGCGGCCCTCGATCGGCCGGATGCTGCCGTCGTCGCCCTGGTAGCCCTGCATCAGCCCGAGCGGCCGCGGGTCGAGCGCGAGACACAGCTCCGCCTCGGTCTGCGGCTTGCCGTCGAGGTCGAGCAGCGCGACCCGGTAGCCCGGCAGCGGGCGGCCCATCGAGCCCGGCTTGACGGTCTGGCCCGGCGAGTTGCCGACCTGCGCGGTCGTCTCGGTCTGGCCATAGCCGTCGCGGATGGTCAGGCCCCAGGCGGCGCGCACACGCTCGATGACCTCGGGGTTGAGCGGCTCGCCCGCGCCGACGAGCTCCTTGAACTGCATCTTCCAGGCCGCGAGGTCCTCCTGGATCAGCATCCGCCACACCGTCGGCGGCGCGCAGAAGGTCGTCACGCCGGCGCGCGCGATGATGTCGAGCAGGCTGCGCGCGTTGAAGCGCGGCTGGTTGACCATGAAGACGGTCGCCTCGGCGTTCCACGGCGCAAAGAAGCAGCTCCAGGCGTGCTTGGCCCAACCGGGCGAGGAGATGTTGAGATGGATGTCGCCCGGCGTCAGGCCGAGCCAGTACATGGTCGACAGGTGGCCGACCGGGTAGCTCTGGTGGCTGTGCAGCACGAGCTTCGGGATCGCCGTCGTGCCCGAGGTGAAGTAGAGCAGCAGCGGATCGCTCGCGAGCGTCTCGCCGTCGGGGACGAAATCGGCGGATGCCGTCTCGCTCGCCGCGTAGGGCTGCCAGCCGGACGGCGCACCGGCGCCGACCGCGATGCGCGTGTAGTCGCCGGGCCGGTCGGCGAATTTCTGGGCATTCTCGGCGCTGGTCACGACGTGACGCACGCGGCCGCGCGCGAACCGGTCGGCGAGATCGTTCGAGGTCAGGAGCGTGGTGGCGGGCACGACGACCGCGCCCAGCTTCATCGCTGCCAGCATGCATTCCCACAGCGGCGCCACGTTGCCGAGCATCAGGAGGATGCGGTCGCCGCGGCGCACGCCGAGGCCGCGCAGGTAGTTGGCGACCTGGTTGCTGCGGACGCTGAGCGCCGCGAAGCTGAGCTTGGTCTCGCCGCCGCCGTCGTCGACCAGCCACAGCGCCGGGCGCTGGTTGTCGCGCGCGATCACGTCGAAATGGTCGAGCGCCCAGTTGAACCGGTCGAGCACCGGCCAGCGGAAGTCGCGATAGGCGGTCGCGTAGTCCGCGCGATGGCGCAGCAGGAAGTCGCGCGCCGCGATGAAGGCTGCCCGATCGGACGTCATGTCGCTTCCTCCCCGGACCGACGCCGTCAGGCGTAGCATCTTGCGGCGTTGGTGGCCAGTTTCGGACGCCGCTCGGCCATGTCAGCGCACCGAGATCGGGATGCGGATCTCGATCGTCGAGGCGACCGGATGCCCCTGCTCGAGCGCCGGGAAGAAGCGCCAGGTCTTGAGCGTGTCGAGCAGCGCGCGGTTGAGGGTCGGCTCGAACGTCGCTTGCACGAGCTCGACCGTGGCGCTGCCGTCCGCGGCGACATGGAACAGCGCGACCGCGACGACCTCGATGTTGCGGTGGCGCAGCGCCTCGGGGATCTGCGGCAACGGCTGATAGATTGCGCGCGCGCTCATCTGGCCAATCGCCGGTGCCGGGGCCGGCGTCGCGATCCGTGGCGACGGGGCGGCCGCCTGCGGCGGCGGTGTCGGCGCCGGCTGTGTCGGCGCGGGCGCCGGACGGGGCGGCGCGGGCTTGGGCCTCGGTGCCGGCCGCGGCTCGGGCTTGGGCTCGGGCTTGTGCGGCGGCTCCGCTTTCGGCGGCGGGGGCGGCGCCGGCTGCGGCGGCGGCGCGACCTGGGGCGGTGCCGGAGGCGTCGGCGCCGGCAGCTCGATCACCTGCGCGTCGATCGGCGGCGGCGGCGGTGGCCGCTCCGGCATCGCGGTCAGGAGATGCAGGAACGCGCCCAGCGACAGCGCCGCGAGCAGCGCCGCGACGGGCAGCACCCACGGCAGGCGTCGCCAGGCGTCGTCCTCCCAGCGCGTGGCGAGCATGCCCCTACTCGCGGCGGATCGCGAACAGGAAGTGCTCGGCGCCGGCGTCGCGCGCGCGCAGCATCGCTTGCACGACCACGCCGTTGGGCGCGCTCTTGTCGGCGGCCACCACGATGGCGGTATCGGGGCCGCTCAGCAGCGGCTTGAGGGCACTCGTCAGATCGTCGAGCGCGACCGGCGCCTCGTCGAGGAACAGTCCGCCGTCTTGATGCACCGACAGGGTGATGCGCTTCGGCGCCTCGAGCTGGCGCGCGCGCCCCTGCGGCAGGTCGACTGGCAAGGCGTGCAAATTCTGCAAGGTGAGCGACGCCAGCATGAAGGTCGCCAGCAGGAAGAACATCACGTCGATCATCGGGATGATCTCGATCCGTCCGCGGCGGAACGCGCGCGACTTACGCAGCTTCATGGGGCGCCCCTTCCTGATCGAGACGGATGTGGTCGACCAGCCGCGTGCCGAGCCGCTCGAGCTCGTCCATGAACTGCGCTTGTCGGCGCGAGAAGAAATTGAACGCGAACAACGCGATCAGCGCGACGAACAGGCCGACGGCGGTCGCGATCAGCGCCTCGGCGACGCCGCCCGTGACGCCGGCGGGATCGACCAGGCCTTGCTGACCGAACAGGCTGAAGGCGCGGATCATGCCCACGATGGTGCCGAGCAGGCCGAGCAGCGGCGCAGCGGTGACGATGGTCTCGAGCACCCACAGCCAGCGACCGAGCGACTGCTCAATCAAGGTCGCCTCGTCGGTCGCGCGCGACTCGACCCACCAGGCCGGCTGCGCCCGATGCGCGGCGATCACCTCGATGAAGCGTCGGGCATAGTTCTTGGCGCCGACGGCGGCGAGCCGGCCCTCGAGGTCGGTCCACGCGAAACCGTAGGTCTCGATCGTGGCGATCAACGCCTTGGGCAGGCGCGTTCGGCCGGCGTAGACGATCGCCTTGTCGAGCACGATGACGGTGGCGAGCAGCGCGAGCAGCGCCAGCGGATAGATCATGACGCCGCCGGCCGCCAGCGCCGCGAGCGTTTCGTTGATGGCGTCGATCACGGCACCTCCGGCTTCGTCCGCGGGTTCCGCGGACCGCCCGCGGCGCGCCCTTTATGGTCAAGGCCGCTCGGGATGGCAAATCGCGCAGATTGCCGCCCCTCGCGGGTCTCGGCTCAGAACTGCTTGCTCAGCCCGGCGAAGAACGCGCGCCGCTCGCCGAACTGTGGCGCGCCGACCCCGATACCCGTGCCATCGCGCAGCTCGTATTTCTGGTCCAGGATGTTGAGCACATCGAACCGCGCGGTCATGTTGCCGAACTCGCCGGTCGAGAATTTCTGGGCGATGCCGACATTGGTCGCGGCATAGGCCGCCTGGCTCTCGGTATTGGCGAAGCCGCGCCGCAGCCCGCTGCCGACGATCGTGTCGGTGGTGAGCAGCGTGTCGGTGTCCGGGATGTGGTAGGACGCGCCGACCGATCCCGTGTAGGTCTGGTCGTGGTCCAGGTGGACAAAGTTGCTCGCGATATAGGCGAGCTCGTCGGGACCGAAATTGAACTGCGCCGACTCGATGTCTTTGCCCAAAGAGACGTTATAGGCAAAATTGCCGTAGAGCGTGAAATCCTGGTACTTGTAATTGCTGGTCAGCTCGACGCCGTAGATCTTGCCATACTTGTAGTTGAACGGCGTGAAGATCAGCGCCGGACCGAACTGGCCCTCGTCGATCAGGTCCTGGACGTCCTTGTAGTAGCCGTCGATGCCGACCTGTAGGTTTTGCATCAACTTGTGCGTGGCGCCGACGTCGAAGTAGTTGTCCTTCTGGACCTTGACGTTGCTGTCCTGGGTGACCGCCGGCTCGAGCGACGTGCCGGCGAACTTACCGATGGTCTCGGGCGCAATCAGCTCGAACGGCGGCGGCGTGAACTCGCGGGCATAGCCGGCGTGCAAGGTCGTGCGGTCCGTCAGCTTGTAGACCGCGTTGATTCGCGGGCTGATCTGGTTGTCGGTGACGTAGGCGGTGTAGTAGTCGAACCGGGCACCGAAATTGAGCGTCAGGCGATCGAGCGCCTTCCACTCGTCCTGCAGGTAGATGCCGGCCTGATAGCCCCATTTCGAGCTGTCGTCGCCGATCATCTCGGGGACGTCGCCGATCTGGTTGCCGTTGGCGTCGACGGGGAAGACGAACGATTGGTTCTTGCTGGTGCCGTACTCGGTGCTGACGATGAAACCCTGGCGCAAGGTATGGGCGTCGTTCAGCTTGTAGGAGTTATCGTCCTGCAGCCCGTAGGTGGCGACGTTGCGATAAACGCGCGTCGCGTCGCCGTTGAAGAGCAGGTCACCCAGGATGTCGGGCTTGAACAGCACGCTCGAGTAGCGGCCGAACGCGGTCAGCTGGTAGTCCAGCTTGTCGAGCGACTGCTGCAGCGACACTGCGGAGTAGTCGTTGATCTCGCGCTGCTTCTCGTTGAGCGTGGACGAGTCGAACGTGCTCTGGCCGAACGCCGTGAAATTGGGGACCTGGCCGGGACTGTCCGGAATGTGGAAGAAGCCGTACGAACTCCCGCCGAACCAGCTGAGGCGGGTGTCCGGATTGATGAGCCAGGAGAGATACCCGAAGCCCCGGCCCTGCAGCGATCCGTCGTGGATCGGACTGGGCGAACCGGTCGGCGATTCGATGCCGATGTCGTTCTGCAGGTAGTTGCCGGTGAAGTACCAGCTGACCGGGCCGTCGGAACCATAGACCTCGCCGCTCGGGTTGAGCGTGCCGTAGCTGCCGCCGTACATCCCCATCTCGCCGCCGTTGCCGATGTCGCCGGTTTTGGTCTGGATGTCGATGATGCCGGCGGTGCGGTAGCCGTACTGCGCCGGCAGCGCGCCCGTGATCAGCGAGACGCTGTCGGCGAAACG
>DATJNS010000324.1:0-22054 GCA_035507915.1 Candidatus Sulfotelmatobacter sp. | reverse complement strand
GCTTCTGCCACCGCAACCCGAAGCCCTGCCCGCTGATCGACGTGACCGATCCGGGCGATCCCGAGCCGAAGCTCGCCGCCGTCGGCGCCGACCTGCGCACCGACCTGACCGGCTACCGGGTCTATCGCGACGGCAAGCTGGTCGAGCAACGCAGCGAGATCCGCGAGCTGTGGCGCAAGGACCATGTCGGCTTCCTGCTCGGCTGCAGCCTGTCGGTCGACGAGGCGATGATCGACGCCGGGATTCCGCTGCGCCATCTGGCGCCCGGCGCCGACGCGCAGGACATCCCGGTCTACAAGTCCGGCGTGGCCTGCCGGCCGGCCGGCGCGTTCTCCGGCCCGCTGGTCGTCAGCATGCGGCCGATCCCGCGCCATCTGGTCGTCAAGGCGGTCGAGGTCACCGGCCGGCACCCGGTCGCCCACGGCGCGCCGGTGCACATCGGCGACGGCAAGGACATCGGCATCGCCGACGTGCGCAAGCCCGACTGGAACAACTACATCGAGCCGGCCGCCGACGAGGTGCCGCTCTACTTCGCGTGCGGCGTGACGCCCCAGGCGGTCGCCATCGCGTCGGGCGTGCCCGAGATGATCACGCACTCCGCCGGCCAGATGTTCATCACCGACATCCGCCTCAGCGCCGCGACCTTGGTGAGTTAGCAAACGATCCGATCGGGCGTAGCACTACGCTTCTCCCCGTCATCCCCGCGAACGCGGGGATCCAGGAGTCGCGGTGCGCTTTCGCGGGCATGACGATCTTGGTTTGGGCTCGTTCCAACGAGGGCCGCGTCGTTGCGCCACCGCGCACGCGCTGCTAGCGTTCGCGCAACAAGGCGGGGGGCAACCATGGCGCACGCGCACGGTCGACGGGAGTTCCTGCAACGGTCGGCGCTGCTCGGCGGCTCGCTCTTGTCGGCGCCGCTGATCCAGCGACCGGCGCTGGCCGCCACCGATCGGATCGCCGTGCCGGTGATCGACGAGCTCACCGTGCGTGAGATCACCGACAACCAGCACGATATCTTCCTGAAGCCGCTGCAGGCGCCCGGGTTGGAGGTTCGGCGCACCGGCACACCGGCGGCGGCGCAGGGCAAGACGCTCGAGAGCGAGTGGGGCCTGGCGCTGCACATCGAATCGCGCAAGGGCCAGGACCGTCGGCGCTATCTGCTCGATTTCGGCTTCACGCCGGACGTCTACGCCAACAATCTCGAGATCCTGAAGATCGACGTCGCCCAGATCGACGCGCTGATCATCAGCCACGGCCATTTCGATCACGTCGGCGGCCTCATGGGGTTCCTGGAGACGTCGCGCGCGCGGATGCGCAAGTCGCTGCGGCTCTACACCGGCGGCGAGGACGATTTCTGCTACCGCTACCAGCGCGGCCCCGACGGCAGCTTCACGAATTTCGGCACGCCGCTCGACCGCGCCAAGCTGAAAGCGATGGACGTCGAAGCGGTGCTGTCGGAGGCGCCCGTCGTGATGGAGGGTCACGCCTTCACGACCGGGGTGGTGCCGCGCGCCAGCATCGAGCACGTGCTGCCCAACACCTGGGTTGCGCACGGCATCCGCGACGGACTCGGCTGCGCGCCGAGCGCCTATCTCAGCCACCATTTCACGCCAGAGGAGCTGTCGGGCCAGCCGGTGCCCGATCAGCATTGGCACGAGCACGCCACCTGCTTCCGGCTGGGCGACCGCGGCCTCGTGGTGATCAGCTCGTGCGGCCATGCCGGCATCGTCAACACGCTGAGGCGCGCGCAGCAGGTCAGCGGCGTCGAGAAGATCTACGCGCTGGTCGGCGGCTTCCACCTGGCGCCGGCGCCCGACGACTATCTGCGCGCCGTGATGACCGAGCTCAAGACGTTCGATCTCGAACACGTCATGCCGATGCATTGCAGCGGCCAGAACTTCGTCGACCTCGCCAAGCACGAGATGCCCGAGAAGCTCGTGCTGTGCGGCACCGGCAGCAGCTTCACCTTCACGGCCTGACGCGCCAGCTCCCTCAGGATCGCGGGCGCGCGGCGCGCGGTGCCGGCTTCGGTCGGATCCGCAGGGCGCGGCCGTCCGACTGATCGATGTCGAACGCACCGGTCTTGCGCACCAGGTCGCTGAGCTTGCGATAGCCATAGGTGCGCGGATCGAAGTCGGACACGATGTTGGAGAGCCGCTGGCCGACCACGCCCAGGCCGACCCAGCCGTCGTCGGTGTCCATCTCGGCGATCGCCTTGTTGAGCAGGGGCACCGCCGCGCTGGGCGGCTGCAGCGCCTTACGCGCGGGGGCTTCCCCTTGTGTCGAGACCGGCGCGTCGGGCTGCAGGTTCTCCGTGTAGATGAACCGCCGGCACGCCTGACGGAAGCTCTCGGGGGTCTTCTGCTCGCCGAAGCCGTAGACGTCGGCGCCCTGCTCGCGCAGGCGCGACGCCAGGCGCGTGAAGTCGCTGTCGGACGACACCAGACAGAAGCCGTCGAACCGGCCGCTGTGCAGGAGGTCCATCGCGTCGATCACCAGCGCGATGTCGGATGCGTTCTTGCCGGTCGTGTAGGCGAACTGCTGGTACGGGTCGATCGCGTATTTCTGCAGGATCTCCGCCCACGCCCGCAGGCGCTGGTTCGAGAAGTCGCCGTAGATCCGCCGCACGCTCGCCTCGCCGAACTTGGCGACCTCCTCGAACAGCCCGGCGGCGATGCGCGGCGAGGTGTTGTCGGCATCGATCAGCACCGCGAGCCGCGGCAGGCGATTGTCATCGACCATGTCGCGCCATCCGGTACGCCATCGGCGCTACGCGGTCCAGTCGAGAATCTTCCCGGCGACCGCGTCGGGCTGGTCGAGCTCGGCGAGGTGGCCGGCGTCGGGGATCACGGCGATCTCGGTCTCGCCCTTGATCGCCGCGGCGAAGCGCCGGGCGTAGCCCTGCGGCATGACGCGGTCCTGCGCGCCCCAGATCAGCAAAGTCGGCGCCGCGATCAGGGGCAGGCGCTTCTCCAGCCGCGTGTTGCCGAGCGGCCAGAAGGCGCGCGCCGCGGCCTCGCTGGCGCGCGTCTGCTCGATCGCCCACTCGGGCGAGTTGGCGCCGGCGGGCGGCTCCTTCAGCCGAGTCCAGACCGCGGGATCGGCGCACATCAGCCCGGCGACCGCGTCGCCGCGCTGCGCCCACGGATCGGTCGGCGGATCCTTCTCGTCGAACAGGCCGAACGGCGCGATCAAGGCCAGGCGCCTGACGCAATCGGGCCAGATCGCCGCGAGCTCGGCGGCGAACGCCGCGCCGACCGAGCTGCCGGCGAGATCGGCGCCGTCGAGCCCGGCGGCGGCGATCAGGCGGCGCACCGCGAGCACCCAGTCGAGATGGCTGTCGAGCACGTTGTGGCCGAGCGCGCCCGGATAGCCGGGCAGCGACGGCACGATGACGGTGCGGCGCTCGGCCTGGCGATCGAGGAACGGCACCCAGCGCGGCAGCCCGCCCAGGCCGGCGAGGAAGCCGAGCTTCGGCCCCGCGCCCTTGCGCCAGACGCGGCACGCGAAGCCGTTGACCTCGACCGTCGTCGCCTCAGGCTCGCTCACGCACTTGCTCCCAGGGGGGGTTCACCACAGAGGCACAGAGGACACAGAGAATTTCTTCTTGGCGCGCGGCGCGCGCCCGTTCTCCTCTGTGTGCTCTGTGCCTCTGTGGTGGCTCCTTCTTGCTACTCGGCCGCGATGCCGGGGCGGAAGGGCGTGGGCGCGGCGCGCAGCGCGTGCGCCATCGGCTGCGGCCACCAGCGATCCTCCCACTCCGAGAACAGGCCCTTGAGCCGCGGCATGACGCGCTCGGCGAACAGCTTGGTGTTGTAGCGCGTGAGATCCTTGCTCATGTTGCCGAACTGCAGCAGCAGCATCAGGTGGCCGACGTTCAGGTTGACCGCGACCTCGGTCAGCTGCTCGACGACCTCGTCGGGCGAGCCGACGATCACGTAGCCGCGCTCGACGATGTCGTCCATCTGGCGCGCCAGCATGGCGAACTTGTCCTGGTAGCGCGGCGGCGCCGAGCCGGCGGCGCGCTGCACCTGGCTCTCGATGCCGGCGCGCTGGGTCGCCTCGCTGACGTAGCCCGGCGGGCTGGCGAACTTCGGGCTGACGTGCAGGCAGCGGCCGTAGAAATACTCGGCCGACTCGGCGTAGAGCTCGAGCGCCTGCTGGCGGCTCTCGGCGACGCCGACGAACTGCAGGAAGCCGGCGCGGTACGGATTGCGGTCCTTGCCGAGCCGCGCCATCTCCGTCCAGAAGCCGTCCATGGTGGCGCGCCCGGCCTTGTAGCCGAAGTAGGACAGGTAGCAGTAGACGTAGTCCATCGCCGCGCACCACTGCCAGGTCTCGACCGAGCCGCCGCCCGGGATCCAGATCGGCGGGTGCGGCGTCTGGATCGGCCGCGGCCAGATGTTGACGTAGCGCTGCTGGTTGAAGCGGCCGTTGAACGCGAAGGTGTCGCGCTCGGTCCAGGCGCGCATCACGAGGTCGTGCGCCTCGAGATAGCGCTCGCGCAGCATGCTGGGGTTCTGGCCGTAGGCGTAGCAGGTGTCCATCGGCGTGCCGACCGGGAAGCCCGCGATCAGCCGGCCGCCCGAGATGCAGTCGATCATCGCGAACTCTTCGGCGACGCGCGTCGGCGGATTGTAGAGCGCCAGCGAGTTGCCCATGACGCACAGCGCGGTGTCGGTGGTGCGCCGCGCCAGCGCCGAGGCGATCAGGTTGGGCGACGGCATCAGGCCGTAGCCGTTGGAGTGATGCTCGTTGACGCAGACGCCGTCGAAGCCGCACTCGGCCGCGAACTCGAGCTCGTCCATGAAGTCGTTGTACATCAGGTGCGCGCGCTTCGGATCGAACAGCGAGGAATGCACGTCGACCCACACCGACGGATGCTTCTCCCGGAAATCGTCGGGCAGCTCGGTGTAGGGCATCAGGTGGAACCACAGCTGCTTCATCGCGAGCCTCCGTTCGTCTGCGCGCGCGCGCGTCAGTGCAGGCCGTAGAACTTCATGGCGCCGCCGGCCATGATCTCGTGCTTGGCGGCGGCCGACACGCCCTTGAGGCGCTCCTCCATCATCTTGGGCGCGCCCGGGAAGAAGCCGTCGCGGTGCGGATAGTCGGTCGCCCACAGGATCTTGTGCGGGCCGATATAGTCGGCGAGCACGCGGAGGCTGCCCTCGACCGGCTCGAACGAGATCCAGCAGTTGCGCCGGAACAGCTCGCTCGGCCGCGTCTTGAGACCCGAGTCGTTGAAGCCCTGGTCGTCGAAGTGGCGGTCCATGCGGTCGAGCCAGGGCGCGATCCAGCCGCCGCCCGACTCCATGAAGCCGACGCGCAGCTTCGGGTGGCGCTCGACCACGCCGCCCCAGATCATGCTCATGCACGCCAGCATCATCTCCATGGTGTGCGAGATGATGTGCTGGGCGCCGCGGCCCTCGAACCGGTCGATGCCGACGGTCGGCATGCCGCTGTTGCCGCCCTCGTGGAAGCCGATGCAGAAGTCGAGTTCCTCGGCGGCGCTCCAGAACGGCTCGTACGCCGGATCGTGCAGCTTGCGGTCGCCGTACGGGTTGGGCCTGAGGAAGCCGCCGCGCATGCCGAGCTCCTGGCGCGCGTAGCGCATCTCGCCGATCGCCGCCTCGATCGACTGCATCGGCAGCATCGCGATGCCGAACAGGCGGTCCGGGTAGGGCTTGCAGTAGTCGGCGAGCCAGCGATTATAGGCCCGGCACATGGCGGCGGCGAACTTCGGATCGTCGACCGCGCCGGCGAACAGGCCGAGGCTCGGATAGAGGAAGGCGGCGTCGATGCCGTCGAGGTCCATGTCGGGGATGCGCGCGTGCGGATCGAAGCCGCCCTTGCGCCCCTCCTCGTACTCCATCTCGGCGGCGTTGACCTTGCCGTCGCGCGCGCCGACGGCGCCGATGCCGCCGAAGCCCTGCTTGGAGCCCAGCACCTTCTCCTCGAGCAGCAGGCGCTGCTTGCCGTCCTTGTCCTTGATCAGCTTGGGCGCGCGATGCCGGAAGGCCGGGTCCATGTAGTCGTTCCAGAGCGTGAACGGCTCGAGCACGTGGCCGTCGGCGTCGATCACGTTGTAGGTGCGGCTCATGGCCGGTCTCCTCCGCCTTATCGGGCGATCAGTTTGGCGCCAGCTTGATCCTCCGGGGCGCGGAATTCAACGCCGGCGGGGCTACCCGGTTGCTTCGTCGGGACGGCCTGGATTGCTTCGCTTCGCTCGCAATGACGGCTAGAGTTCGGCAAAACGACGACTTTCCGGGAGACACCATGCGGTTCAGCTTTACGCCCGAGCAGGAGGAGTTTCGCGCCGGGCTGCGGCGGCTGCTCGAGCAGCGCGCGCCGACCACCGAGGCACGCCGCCTGATGGAGACCGAGGCGGGTTGGGAGCGCGAGAGCTGGCGCCGCCTCAACCAGGAGCTCGGGCTGACCGCCGTCCACATCCCCGAGGCCTATGGCGGCCAAGGCTTCGGCTTCGTCGAGCTCGCCATCGTGCTCGAGGAGATGGGCCGCGCGCTGCTCTGCGCGCCCTACTTCGCCTCGACCGCGCTGGCCGCGACCGCGATCCTCAACGCCGGCACCGAGACGGACAAGCAGCGCCTGCTGCCCGGCATCGCCGCCGGCGACACCATCGCGACCTTGGCCTTCACCGAGCCCAACGGGCGCTGGGACACCAGCGGCGTCGAGACGACCGCGACGCGCGACGGCGACACATTCCGGCTCGACGGCGTGAAGAGCTTCGTGCTCGACGGCCACACGGCGGACCTGATCGTCGTGCTGGCGCGCCGCCCGGGCACGACGGACGACGCCGGGCTGTCGCTGTTCGCGATGGCGGGCGATGCGCCCGGCCTCACGCGGCGCGCGCTCGGCGTGCTCGATCCGACGCGCAAGCAGGCGCGCCTGGAGCTGCGCAACGTCGCCGCCGCGCTGATCGGCACCGAAGGCGCGGCCGCCGCGCCGCTCGCCAAGACCTTGAGCCAGGCGGCCGCCTGTCTCGCCAACGAGATGGTCGGCGGCGCCGAGCGGCTGCGCCAGGACGCGCTCGCCTACGCCAAGCTACGCATGCAGTTCGGCCGAGCGATCGCGTCGTTCCAGTCGATGAAGCACAAGCAGGCCGACATGCTGGTCGAGGTCGAGCTCGCCAAGTCGGCGGCCTATCACGCCGCCGCCGCGGCCGACGAGGACGACGCCGAGCTGCCGGCGTTCGCCTCGCTCGCCAAGGCGTGCGCGTCCGACACCTACATGCAGACCGCGATCCACGCCATCCAGGTCCATGGCGGCATCGGCTTCACCTGGGACAACGACACCCAGCTGTGGTTCAAGCGCGCCAAGAGCTCCGAGGTGCTGCTGGGCGACGCGACCTACCATCGCGAGCTGATGATGCGCGCCTGGATCGACGGCCCGAGCGACGGCGAAGGAGCGCCGCGATGAGCGCGCCGGCCGAAATCCCGACCGAGGACGCCGTGCGCGCCGAGGTGCGCGCCTGGCTGGCGGCGAACTGGAGCCCCGACCTCGGCCTGATCGAGTGGCGCAACCAGCTGATCGACAGCGGCTGGGGCGCGCCGCACTGGCCGAAGGACTGGTACGGCCGCGACCTGCCGCTGGCGCTCGTCTCGGTGGTCGAGGAGGAGTTCCAGCGCATCGGCGCGGTCGGCGTGCCCAAGGGCGGCATCCGCACCTTGGCCGCGGCGACCCTGCTGGCGCACGGCTCGGACATGCAGAAGCAGAAGTTCCTGCGCCGCATCCTGACCGGCGAGGACATCTGGTGCCAGCTGTTCAGCGAGCCGGGCAGCGGCTCGGATCTCGCGGGCGCGCTCACCCGCGCCGAGTTCAAGGGCAACCACTGGGTGGTCAACGGCCAGAAGGTGTGGACCACCAGCGCGCACAAGGCGCACTGGGGCCTGCTGCTCGCGCGCACCGACTCGGACGTGCCGAAGCACAAGGGCCTGTCGTACTTCATCCTCGACATGCGCCAGCCCGGGGTCGCGGTGCAGCCGCTGCGCCAGATGAACGGCCACGCCTCGTTCAACCAGGTGTTCTTCACCGACGCCATGGTGCCGCCCGAGATGCTGGTCTCCGAGGTCGGCACCGGCTGGGCGGTTGCCACCACGACCCTGATGCACGAACGCCGCGGCGCCGACGCGCTGCGCAGCTGGGCGGCCGGCTCGACCCGCCCCGGCCGCATCTACGACGAGGAGCGCGCCGAGATCGCCACCGTGATGGAACCCTACAAGTGGTATCCGCAGCGCGTCGGCCGCGTCGAATGGGTGATCGAGCGCGCCAAGGCGATGGGGCGCGCTCAGGACCCGGTCGTGCGCCAGGAGATCGCCAAGCTCCTGACCCTGTCGAAAAGCGCGGAATGGACGGCGCGGCGCGCGCGCGCCGCCCAGGAGCTCGGCCGCCCGCAAGGCCCCGAGGGCTCGCTCGGCAAGCTGGTGTCGAGCCACGTGGCGCGCGCGGCGGCGCGCGTCCACACCCTGATCGCCGGCGCCGAGGCGATGCTGGCGGGCGCCGACGGCCCGGTCGACGGCAAGATCGCCGAGATCTTCGTGTCGACGCCGTCGGCCTCGATCGCCGGCGGCACCGACGAGATCCAGCGCAACATCATCGCCGAGCGCGTGCTCGGCATGCCGAAGGAGCCGCGCACCGACACCGACCGCCCGTTCCGCGACGTGCCGAAGAACGTCGCCGGTTAGCGCGCGCGGTAGTAGACGACGCCTTCCATCAGGCGGCGCGCCGTGCGGTAGACCACGGCGTTGTCGGCGACCCAGCCGCCGTTGCGCCGCACCGTCGCGGCGACCACGGTGAGGCCCGACGGCTGGGCGATCCTTATGTCGTCGGCCGCGGACTTGGGCGGCCGCGCCAGGCGGTGCGGGATCGAGCCCTCGATGCGCGTGGCGACCGCCAGGCACATCGCGCCGGTCAACGGCACCGCGCGGTGCGGCTGACCGACCGAGATCATGCGCACCGCGATGTCCATCGCGTCGGCTCCGACGGTTTCGCGCGACAGGGTGCGCGCGGTCGCCGGCGCCGCCACCATGGCGATCTTCGGAATGCCCGTGATCTTGCCGGCCGCCTCGGCGGTGGCGGCGAGGCCCATGCGCATGCTCGCGGCGCGCCGGATCGCCTCGAGCTTGGCGAGCAGGCCGGCGTCGGCCTCGACCTGGTCCGGCATCTCGAGGCCGGTCGCGCCGAGCGCGGACGCCGCGACGAACACGCACGGATTGGCGGCGTCGATCAGCGACGCCTCGATCGAGCCCAGCCCGGGCACCTCGAGCACGTCGACGGCCTGACCGCTCGGCAGCAGCTTGCCGGTGCCGGCGCCGCCCGGATCGGTGAACTCGAGGCGGATCGGCGCGCCCGAGCCCGCGACGCCGGGCAGCACGAAGTCGCCGTCGACCGCGGCCATGCCCTCCTCGATCGGGAAGCGCGATACGATGATCTTCTTCGTGTTGGTGTTGTGGATGCGCACGCAGGCCTCGTTGCCGCCGCCGCGCACCAGGCCCTCGTCGAGCGCGAACGGCCCGACCGCCGACGACATGTTGCCGCAATTGCCGCTGTAGTCGACCACCGCCTCCTTCACCGAGACCTGCGCGAAGGTGTAATCGACGTCGGCGTCCGAGCGGCTCGGCGGGCCGATCACGCACACCTTGGAGAGCGACGACACGCCGCCGCCCATGCCGTCGAGCTGCCGGCCGTTGGGATCGGGCGCGCCGATCGCGCCGAGAAAGATCGGCGCCCAGTCGTCGCGCGCCGCCGGCAGGTCGCGCTGGTGGAACATCAGCGCCTTGCTGGTGCCGCCGCGCATGAACACGGCCTTGAGCTTCCTCTGCAGCATGGTCGACCTCCCAGAGCCGGGGTGCAGTCCGTCGTCAAACCAACCGATCGCCGAGCGCCCGCAACAGCGCGGCGCCGTCGCCGCGCCAGGCCGCGCCATGCATGCAGGCGAGCGTGGTCGGCCGGGTCGCGGCGATCCGCTCGATCAGCGCGCGCGCATCGCGGGTGTGCGAGAAATAATCGAACTGGCCGCGAAACTGCTCGCTCGGCTCGAGGATGTCGCCCTCGGTCGTCGCCGGATGCTCGGCGCCCGGCTGGGTGAACAGGTCGCTGCACAGCAAGGTGCGGGTCGTCTCCTCGAACAGATAGCCGCACTCCCATGCGTGCGGCATGTGCGGCGCGTCGATCCAGCGCACCGTGTGCGCGCCGAGCGCCACGGTCTCGGCATCGGCGACCGCCTGCGGCGCGCGGTCGGCCATGTCGGCCATCGAGACGCGCGCGGCGATCGCGCCGCACAGCGGCACCGCATG
This sequence comes from Candidatus Sulfotelmatobacter sp., assembly GCA_035507915.1. Lineage (GTDB taxonomy): Bacteria > Pseudomonadota > Alphaproteobacteria > Elsterales > Elsteraceae > JACQAI01. Next base: position 11,741 of record DATJNS010000324.1, on the reverse strand, counting down.
GGGCGCCACGGCGAGAAACTCGTTGAGCGCGCCGCATTCGTCGGCCTCGACGTGCGAGAAGGAGATGTAGCGCAGCCGCTCCAGCGGCAGCACCGCGGCGACGGCCTCGCGCACCAGCGGGAACATGCGCCGGAGGCCGGTATGGAACAGCAGCGGCTGCTCGTCGGCCACGAGATACTGGTTGTACGTGAAACCGCCGGTCGGTCGAACGACCGGCGTGCTGATCCGATAGATGCCGGCTGCGATCTCGTCGACCGTCGTGCCGGCGTCGCGGTTCGTGAGCATGACATCCCCTTGGCGCGAGCGGCGCGGCGCGACGGTACCACGCGGCGCGATCTGGTATCCCGCCACGAACGATGTTGCCCGCGCGCTTCCACGTCAACGGCGTCGAGCGCGCGGTGTCGTGTGGCCGACCGTACGACCCCTGTTATAGTCGCCGGAACCACAAGACCGGATCGCCCGCATGACCATCGTCCCGGACGAGCCGGCGGCTTCGTCGACGCCCGAGGCTGCCGCCGTCGCACCGCCGTCCGGCTGGCGCCTCATGGGCCGGGCCGTCGTGTGGAGCCTGCTCTCGTATGTCGGCGCGCTCGCCGTGAGCTTCTTCTTCGGCGTGGTGCTCGGCGTCACGGGCCTGCACGGGCGGATCGCCGAGACGGATCGCCCCATGCTGTACGCCGTGTTCGGCGTCATCGGCACCGCGACGATTCTCACCTGGGTCGCGCTCTACCACGCCGCCTCCGCCGGACAGGGCGACTGGCGCGTCGGCATCGGCGATCGCGCGATCGCGCGTCCGTGGGCGATTGCCGTGATCGCGCTGGTGATCTCCGCGTATGCGGCGCTGATCACCTTCGGCGCGCTCAACGCGTCGCCGCAAGCCCTGCGCCGGGCCGCCGGCGTCAATCCGATCCTGATTGCCATCGGCCTCGCGCTGGCCGTCGTCGTCGCGCCGCTGGCGGAGGAGCTGTTCTTCCGAGGCTGGCTCTGGACCGGACTGCGGACCCGGTGGGGCGCCGTCGCGTCCGGCGCGGTCACGAGCACCCTGTGGCTCGTCCTCCATCTGCCGGACGGTGTCGGCCGCATGACCTTGCTCGTGCCGGCGGCGATCGCGCTGCCGCTGGCACGGCACTACGGCAGATCGGTGCGCGCCTCGATCGTCGTGCACGCCTGCAACAATGCCACGGCCGGAGCGACTCCCCTCGTCGCGCTGTGGCTCGGCTGGCTCGCCTGGCCGTGAGGGCCCGGTGACTTGACCCTCGAGTCCGGTGCCGCCTTCCGCGTCAACGGCGTCGAGCTGGTCGCCGATCTGTCGGGTGCGCTGTGGTGGCCGGCGCGCGCGACCCTGGTGGTCGCCGACCTGCATCTCGAGAAGGGCTCGAGCTTCGCGGCGGCCGGCAGCCTGCTGCCACCCTACGACACCGACGCGACGCTCGACCGGCTGAGCGAGGCGGCGGCGCGCCTCGAGCCGGCGCGCGTGATCGCGCTGGGCGACAGCTTCCACGACGGCGGCGCCGCCCGGCGCATGGCGCCCGGCGCCGCGGCGCGGCTGGCCGCCCTGGTCGGCGCCGTCGAATGGATCTGGGTGGCTGGCAACCACGACCCGCTGCCGGGCCACCGGCCGGCCGGCGACCCGTGGGGCGGCGCGGTGCACGAGGCCGTCACGCTCGGCGCGCTGACCTTCCGGCACGCGGCGGTGGCGGGCGACGCGCCCGGCGAGGTCAGCGGCCATTACCACCCCAAGGCGACCCTGCAGCTGCGCGCGCGCCGGCTGTCGGCGCGTTGCTTCGTGACCGACGGGCGCCGGCTGGTGCTGCCCGCCTTCGGCGCCTATGCGGGCGGGCTCGACGTGTTCGCGCCGCCCCTGCGCGCGCTGTTCGGCCGCGGCTTCGACGCCTTCCTGCTCGGCCCGTCGCGCGTCGTCGGCGTCGGGCACGCGCGGCTCAGCCGCGGCGCGGCCTGACGCCGAGCCCGACCGGTCGATAAAATCCGACCGATTCCCGCCTTGTGAAGCCGAACGTGATCCGCTACGGCTCGGTCGACGAACAAGGTCGGACGCGATCCGACGCTCTCCGCCAATGGGGAGCAGGCAATTGGCGAGGGGGCTTGCTCGGGCGATGCGCATCGCGGTGATCGGCGCCGGCATATCGGGGCTGGGCGCGGCGTGGGCCCTGCGCCGGCGCCATGACGTGACCCTCTACGAGAGCGCCGATCGGCTGGGCGGCCACTCCAACACGGTCGAGGTGACGGCGGGCGGACGCAGCGTGCCGGTCGACACCGGTTTCATCGTCTACAACGAGCGCAATTACCCGAACCTGGTCCGGCTGTTCGGCGCGCTCGACGTCGCGACCGAGCCGAGCGACATGTCGTTCGCGGTGTCGATCCGCGACGGCGCGCTCGAATATTCCGGGACCAATCTCGCCGGCCTGATCGCCCAGAAGCGCAACCTGGCGCGGCCGCGCTTCTGGCGCATGGTCGCCGACACGCTGCGCTTCTACCGCGAGGCGCGCGCGCTGCTGCGGCGCGCCGACGCGCCGGATGTGACACTGGGCGAGTTCCTCGCGCGCGGGCGCTACTCCGCCGGCTTCCTCGACGACCATCTGCTGCCGATGGGCGCGGCGATCTGGTCGACCCCGGTCGCCGAGATGCTCGAGTTCCCGCTGCCGACCTTCGCGCGCTTCCTCGACAATCACGGACTCCTGCAGCTGACCGATCGGCCGCGCTGGCGCACCGTGACGGGCGGCAGCCGACGCTACGTCGCGCGCGTCGCGGCCGCGCTCGGGCCGAACGCGATCCGGCACGCGGCGGCGACGCGCGTCGGGCGCGACGCCGACGGCGTCGCGGTGCGCGACGCGCTGGGCGAGACGCGGCGGTTCGACCAGGTCGTGCTGGCGTGCCATGCCGACCAGGCGCTCGGCCTGCTGGCCGACGCCGCGCCGCACGAGCGCGCGCTGCTCGGCGCGTTCCGCTTCCAGCCCAATCGCGCGGTGCTGCACGGCGACCCCGACCTGATGCCGCGGCGCCGCTCGGTGTGGGCGAGCTGGAACTACCTGGCGCCCGAGCCCGATGCGGCGCGCCGCGGCGCGGTCGCCGTGACCTACTGGATGAACCGCCTGCAGAACCTCGATCCGGCGCTCGATCTGTTCGTCACCCTCAACCCGCCGCGCGCGCCGCGCGCCGCGCTGGTCTACGGCAGCTTCGACTACGACCATCCGGTCTTCGATCGCGCGGCGATCGCGGCGCAGCGCGCGATGGCATCGCTGCAGGGCGTGCGTCGCACCTGGTTCGCCGGCGCCTGGCTCGGCTACGGCTTCCACGAGGACGGCCTCGCGTCGGGCCTCGCCGTCGCGCGCGCGCTCGGCGCCCCGCCGCCGTGGGAGACGGAAGCCACTTCGGTCCCATCGCCCAAGACCGTCATGCCCGCGCAAGCGGGCATCCCGGAGCACGCGCTCGACCATCGCGGTCGTGACTCCTGGTCCCCCGCTTTCGCGGGAGTGACGGAAAGCGCGCAGCAGAACGATCCGGTCCCGTGACCGACCCCCTCGCCTCCTGCCTCTATGTCGGCGAGGTGATGCATCGCCGGGCGCGACCGCATCACCGGCTGCGCTATCGCGTGTTCTCGCTGCTGATCGATCTCGACGAGCTGCCGGCGCTCGACCGGCGGCTGCGCTGGTTCTCGCACAACCGCTTCAATCTCCTGAGCTTCCATGATCGCGACCACGGGCGCCGCGACGGCACGCCGCCGCGCGCCTGGGTCGACGCCGCGCTGGCGGCGAACGGAATCGAGACCGGCGGCCGCATCGCGCTGCTGTGCTTTCCGCGCCTGTGGGGCTACGTCTTCAACCCGCTGTCGGTGTTCTTCTGCCACGCGCGGTCCGGCGCGTTGAGCGCGATCCTCTACGAGGTGCGCAACACCTTCGGCGACAAGCACGGCTATCTGATCGAGGTGCCGCGCGATCGGGAGCCCGGCGCCACGATCGACCAGGCCTGCGCCAAGGGTTTCTACGTCTCGCCCTTCCTGCCGCTTGCCGGCGAGTACCGATTCCGCCTGAAGCCACCGGGCGAGCGCCTGGCGATCCAGATCCGCCACCTGATCGACGGCGCCCAGGCGCTGCTCGCCACCCACACGGCGCGGCGCGAGACGCTGAGCGACACGAGCATCCTGCGCAACGTCATCCGCCACCCGCTCATGACCGTAAAAGTCATCGCGGGTATCCACTGGGAGGCGCTGTCCCTGTGGCTGAAGCGCGCGGGGTTCCACCGCCGGCCCGAGCCGCCGGCGCACGACGTCACCTTCGTCCGAGCGGCCGGCTCGGACCTGAGCGATGCGGCATGACGACCGACGAGCACCGACTCTCCACGCTGACCGGCGCGCCGATGCCGGCCTATCCGACGACGCGGCGCGTGCGTCGGCTGACCGAGCTCGGCACGCGCCTGCGCGCCGGCACCTTGACCCTGATCCTGCCCGACGGCGAGCAAATGGTGTTCCGCGGCAGCGAGCCGGGCGTCGAGGCGGAGTTCCACGTGCGGCGCGCGCGCGTGATGCGCCGCTTCCTGCTCGGCGGCCACCTGGCGTTCGGCGAAGCCTATGTCGACGGCGACTGGGACAGCCCCGACGTCGCCGCCTTGCTCGTCTACTTCCTGCAGAACGAGCCGCATTTCGGCCTCGAGGGCAGCTGGTGGCTGCGCCTGGTCCAGCGCGCGCTGCACCGCCTGCGCGACAACTCGCGCCGGCGCGCGCGCGACAACATCGCCGCGCACTACGACCTCGGCAACGCGTTCTACGCCGCCTGGCTCGATCCCGGCATGACGTACTCGGCCGCGCTGTTCGCCGGTCCGGATGACGATCTCGAGGCCGCGCAGCGCAACAAGTACCGACGCATGGCCGAGATCGCCGACATCCGGCCCGGCCACCGCGTGCTCGAGATCGGCTGCGGCTGGGGCGGCTTCGCGCAATACGCCGCCGAGCAGGGCGCGTCCGTGGTCGGCATCACCCTGTCGCAGGCCCAGCTCGACTACGCGCGCGAGCGCATCGGGCGCGCCGGCCTGGCCGACCGGGTCGAGCTGCGGCTGCAGGATTACCGCGACGTCACGGGCACGTTCGACCGCGTGGTCTCGATCGAGATGCTCGAGGCGGTCGGCGAGACCTACTGGCCGGTCTATTTCGACACGCTCCGCGCGCTGACCGCGCCGGGCGGCCGGATCGCGCTGCAGGCGATCACGATCGACGACGCGCGCTGGGCGATCTATCGCAGCAGCCCCGACTTCATCCAGCGCTACGTGTTCCCGGGCGGCATGCTGCCGACGCCGAGCCACCTGAGACGCGAGGTCGCGCGCGTCGGCTTGCGCTGGCTCGCCGACGACGGTTTCGGCGCCGACTACGCGCGCACCCTCAAGCTGTGGTGCGCGCGCTTCGAGCGCGTATGGCCGGGCATCGCCGTGCTCGGCTTCGACGCGCGCTTCCGCCGGCTGTGGCGCTACTACCTCAGCTACTGCGAAGCCGGCTTCGGCTTCGGCAGCATCGACGTCCGCCAGATCGCCCTCGCGCGCGACTGACGAGACGTGAGGCCGGCCCTGGTCACCATCCCTCGCCGTCATGGCCGGCCTCCGTGCCGGCCATCCACGTCGCCGAAGCGATCGGCGCTCGACCAGAGGCGACATTCGCGCGGCGCACCGTCAACCGGACGTCGTGCGTCGGCCCGACGTGGATGGCCGGCACGGTGGCCGGCCATGACGAGGGAGGGTGAGCGGCACACATCAGAGCCGCGCTCTGCGGCGTCGTGACGTCGTCGTCTGACCGGCTGCCGCTCAAGACGTTGCTGGCGTTCGCGCTGCCGGGGTTTCCGCTCGCCGCCCTCACGGTGCCGCTCTACATCTATCTGCCGGCGTTCTACGCCGACGAGATGGGGCTCGGGCTCACCGCGGTCGGCGGCGTGCTGCTCGCGGCGCGGCTGTGGGACGTCGTGATCGATCCGCTGGTCGGCGTGCTGAGCGACCGCTGGACCACGCGCATCGGCCGGCGCCGGCCGTGGCTGATCCTCGGCACGCCGCTCGCGCTCGTCGCCGTCTACAAGCTGTTCCTGCCGGCACCGGGCGTCGGCGACCTCTATCTGCTGGTCTGGACCGTCGCGCTCTATGTCGCCTGGACGATCCTCCTCTTGCCCTACTACGCCTGGGCGGCCGAGCTGTCGCCCGACTATCACGAGCGCGCGCGCATCACGAGCTTCCGCGAGAGCTTCGTGATCCTCGGCACGCTGGCGGCGGCCGGCCTGCCGGCGCTCCACGGCGGCCGCGCGACCGGCGCCGCGGCGCTGGCGCTGCTCGCCGGGCTCATGATGGTGGCGCTGCCGATCGCGATCGCCGTCACCGTCACGCGCGTGCCGGACCGCGCGGCCGCGCCGGTCGCGCGATCGACGGCGATCGTCGCCGTGCGCTGGTGGCGCCCGATCCTCGAGAACCGGCCGTTCCGCCGGCTGATCGCCGCCTATCTGCTGAACGGGCTGGGCAACGGCCTGACCGCGACGCTCTTCACCCTGTTCGCCGGCCACGTCGTGCGCGTGCCCGACAAGACCGGCCTGCTGCTGTTCGTCTATTTCCTGGCCGGCATCGCCGCGGTGCCGTTCTGGCTCAAGCTGTCGCACCGTCTCGGCAAGCACCGCGCGTGGGCCATCTCGCTGATGTGGAGCTGCTGCTGGTTCGCGTGGGCGCCGGCGCTCGGGCCGGGCGACCTCGGCTGGTACGCGCTGATCTCGGTGATGACCGGCGTCGGGCTCGGCGCCGACTTGACCCTGCCGTCGGCGATGCAGGCCGACATCGTCGATCTCGACACGCTGGGCAGCGGCGCGCGGCGCGCCGGGCTCTATTTCGCGCTGTGGACCATGGCGACCAAGCTCGCGCTCGCCATCGCGGTCGGCATCGCCTTCCCGCTGCTCGATCGTGCCGGTTTCGATCCGGCGCGCGACAATGCCGGCGTCGCGCTGACCGCGCTCGCGCTGCTCTACGCCGCCGTGCCGGTCGGCCTCAAGCTCGCCGCCACCGTGCTGGTCTGGAACTATCCGCTCGACGCCGCCACGCACGCCGCGCTGCGCGCCCGGCTCGAGGCGGCGCGCTGATCACGCCAGCGCGGACGGGCGCGGGCTGGTCTCGGAGAGCGCGATCATCTCGTGGATCAGGCGGTCCTGCATCGCGAGCCGCGCGTCGCGGGCGCCCGGGTCGTCCCACAAGTTCACCCGCTCGTGCGGATCCTCCTGGAGGTCGTAGAGCTCGCCCCAGGCGGCACCGTCATAGACGCTGAGCCGATGGCGCTCGGTCAGCAGGGTGCGCATGCGCACGCGGGAGGGAAAATCCATGTAGACGCGCTGACCCTCCTCCTCGATCACGAGCGCCTCACGGAACGCGGCGCGCGTGCCGCCGATCACGTCGAGCAGCGAGGCGCCGTGCATGCCGTCGAACGGCGCCAGGCCGGCACGCGCCAGCACGGTCGGCGCGATGTCGACCGTGCCCGCCATCGCGGCGCGGCGCGTGCTCGCACCCGCGGCGTGCGGATCGGTCCAGATGAACGGCACGCGCACGACCGACTGGTAGTGGATCGGCCCCTTCAGCAGCAGCTGGTGGTCGCCCATGTAGTCGCCGTGGTCCGAGGTGAAGATCACGACCGTATCGTCGGCGAGGCCGAGCGCGGCGAGGCGCTCGAGCACGCGGCCGACCGCGTCGTCGATCATCGCGATCATGCCGTAGGTCAGCGCGATCGCCTCGCGCGCCTCGCGCTCGGTGCAGGCGAACAGGGCGGGCGTGGTCGCATTCCGCGTGCCGGCGTCGCGCTGGTCGAGCAGCCAGGCGAGGTGCGGCGGCGCGCGCCCGCGGTCGAAGGTCCAGCTCTCGGGCAGCGCCACGTCGGCGGCGCGGTACATGTCCCAGTAGCGGCCGGGCGGCGTGAAGGGATGATGCGGGTCGGGGAACGAGCATTTTAGCAGGAACGGCCGGTCGGGCGTGCGCGCGAAGTCGGCCAGCCGGTCGATCGTCTTCTCGGCGACGTAGCTGGTCGGGTAGAGCGCCTCGGGGATGCGCGTGCGCCAGGCCTGCGGGCAGACGATGTCGGGCGACGGCAGCGCGTTCTCGGGCCCGCGCAGCGCGTCCGGCTCGTGACCACGCGCGGCGAGCCAGCCCGTGTAGTGGCCGTCGACCTGGTCGCCGTGATCGATCGCGAGAGCGACGTCTTCGAAGCCGTAATAGGGCAGGTCCATCGTGCGGTCGGGAGTCTTGCGCCAGTGCTGGGCGTATTCCTGGTCGTAACGGCCGGGCTCGAGTGCCGCGGCCTGGTCGAGCGCCGCCGGCGGGCGCGCCAGTGCCGGGTCGCGCGGATCCGGCACCAGCGGCGGCTTGTCCCACATGTTCTGCAGGTGCGACTTGCCGACCATCGCCGTGCGGTAGCCGGCCCGGCGCATCAGCTCGACGAACGTGGTCGCACGTAAGGACAGCGGGATGCCGTTGTGGCGCACGCCGTGCACCGACGGCATCCGCCCGGTCATCAGGGTCGCGCGGTTGGGCATGCAGATCGGCGAGGCGACGTAGAAGCGGTCGAACGCCACGCCGCGGCGCGCCAGCCCGTCGATATGCGGCGTCGCCAGGATGCGGTTGCCGTAGCAGCCGAGATGGTCGGCGCGCTGCTGGTCCGTGATGATGAGCAGAAAGTTGGGCCGCCTCATCGCGCTCTCCCCGGCCGCCGGCCCGCCCGCGTCATTGCCGGCGTCATTGATTGATCCTTCAAGTCTGCTTCAATAGCCCACCTGGACCGCAAACGGGAGTTCGACATGCCTTACGCTCGACGGCTGCGTGCCGCCATAGTCTGCCTCGCCCTGCTCGCGCCGGTGGGCGGCGCCGCAGCCCAAGGCCTGCGCCCCGAGGAGCGGGAGCATCCGCGGATCGCGGCGGCGATCCACCAGCTCGAGGACGCCATCCACTACATGGAGGCGGCGCCGCACGACTTCGGCGGCCACAAGGCCGACGCGATCCGCGCGAGCCGCGCGGCGATCGAGCAGCTGCGCCTGGCGCTGGCCTACCGCGCGCATCACTGACGGCTGGCAACGACGCGGCGCCGGGGTCGGGCCGCCGGCGCCGCCGCACGGGAAGGAATCGGCGTCATGATCGAACGCACCCTGGAACGCGTGATCTTCGCCAGCCGCTGGCTGCTGGCGCCGTTCTATCTCGGCCTGGTCGTCACGCTCGCGCTGCTGGCGGTCAAGTTCGTGCAGAAGCTGGCCGCGCTGTTCCCCCACTATCTCGACCTCGACCTCAACACCACGATCGTGGCGAGCCTGAAACTGGTCGACCTCGCGCTGACCGGCAACCTGCTCGTGATCGTCGTCCTGGGCGGCTACGAGAGCTTCGTCTCGCCGATCCGGCTGGCGGCGCACGAGCGGCCGGCCTGGATGGACACGATCGATTTCGCCGGCATCAAGATGAAGATGATCTCCTCGATCGTCGTCATCTCGGCGATCCAGGTGCTCGAGGAGTTCATGGATCTCGGCGAGCCGACGCATCACGACCTCGCCTGGCTGATCGGGGTGCCCCTCACCTTCGTCGCGATCGGTCTTTTGCTCGCGGTGACCGACCGGTTCGACAGCCACGCGGGCAAGCGCGACTAGCAACCACCGCCCGGACGCCCGAGATCGCCGCCATCACGGTCGAGCCATCGCCAGGGGAGAAGCAGCGTGAGCAAGCGAACCGGCGCGCGGATGGTGTGGGTCTGGCCGATCGTCGCACTGGCGTTCTACGCGCTCGCCGCCGTGGTCGGAGCGCGCGGTCCGATCGGCGGATCGGCGGTCGGCGTCGCCTTGGCGGCGGCGCTGGTCCCGGTGCTGCTGGGCGCCGTGTTCGCCGCGGTGTTCCATTCCGAGGTGATCGCGCATCGCACCGGCGAGCCGGCGGGCACGCTCGTGCTCACCGGCGCGGTCACGATCATCGAGGTCGCGCTGATCGCCTCGGTGATGGCGGGCGCCAACGCCGGCTCGACGCTGGCGCGCGACTCGGTGTTCGCCGTCGTCATGATCGTGTGCAACGGCCTGATCGGCCTGTGCATCGTGATCGGCGGCGTGCGCTATCGCGAGCAGAGCTTCCGGGTCACCGGATCGGGCGCCTATCTCAGCGTCCTGATGACGCTCGCCGTCCTCGCGCTGGTCCTGCCCAACTACACCGAGAGCGTGCCCGGCCCCTTCTACTCGACGGTCCAGCTCGTCTTCGTGATCCTGACCACGCTCGCGCTCTACGCGATTTTCCTCTACCTGCAGACGATACGGCACCGCGACTACTTCCTGGTCGAGCCGATCGAGGCGGCGGCGAACTGCGACAACGCCGGTCCGACCGATCGGGCCGTGATCGCCAGCGCGGCGTTCCTCGTCCTGTCGCTGATGGGCGTGATCCTGCTGTCGAAGAAATTCGCCGCGTCGCTCGAGACGGGCCTCGCCAGCATGGGCGCGCCGGAGGCACTCGCCGGCATCCTGGTGGCGCTGCTCGTCCTGCTGCCGGAGGCGGTGGCGGCCGTCGAGGCGGCGCGGCACGACAAATTGCAGAAGAGCATCAACCTCGCCTTGGGATCGTCGCTCGCCACGATCGGCTTGACCGTGCCGGCCGTCGCGGTCGTCAGCATCGTGACGAACCGGCCGGTCACGCTCGGCATCGGCGCCAAGGAAACCGTGCTGCTCGTGCTGACGTTCGCCGTCAGCCTGCTGACCTTCGCGACCGGCCGCACCAACATCCTGTCGGGATTCGTGCACCTGGTGCTGTTCGCGACGTTCGCGCTGCTCGTGTTCGCGCCCTGATCATCATCCCGCAACCACGTGAAGGTTCGCTAAATGGATACCGACCCGCAGACGCCGGTAATTCTGATAACGGGTGGCGGTCGGGGCGTCGGCGCGGCGACGGCGCGGCTTGCTGCCGCACAAGGTTACGACGTCGCGCTCAGCTTCGTCTCCAACGAGTCCGCCGCCCTCGCGGTGGCGGCCGATGTGGAAGCCGTCGGGCGCCGAGCGTTACCCGTGCGCGCAGACAGCGCGGATCCCGAGCAGGTCGCTCGGCTTTTCGCCGCGATCGACCGGAGCTTCGGCCGGATCGATGTGCTGGTGAACAACGCCGCGGTGCTTGCGCCGCAGTCCCGGCTGGAGGATCTCGAATTCGAACGGATGCGGCGCATCTTCGCGGTCAACGCGATCGGCCCGATCCTCTGCGCACAGCAGGCAGCGAGGCGCATGTCGTATCGTCACAACGGGCGCGGCGGCGCCGTGATCAACGTCTCATCGGCAGCGGCCCGGCTCGGCAGCCCGAACGAATATGTCGACTACGCCGCGTCGAAGGGTGCCCTCGAGACTTTCACGACCGGCTTCGCCAAGGAAGTCGCGCGGGATGGGATCCGCGTCAACTGCGTTCGCCCGGGGCACATCTACACCGACATCCATGCCAGCGGCGGCGAGCCGGGACGGGTGGATCGCGTCAAAGACTCGATCCCCATGGGACGAGGCGGTCAACCCGAAGAGGTTGCGCGGGCGATCCTGTGGCTGGCAAGCGCCGACGCGTCCTTCGTCACCGGCACGTTCCTCGACGTCACCGGCGGCAAGTGAGCGACAGGGTGCGGCGGTGCGCGCGGCGCTCCGTCGACGCTTCGTTAAAATGCCTTGTTTTACCGCGATGTAATGCGCTGGCGGAGGGATGGCGCGGGCCGCGCGCGCGTAACATTGGCGGAGGCCGACGGA
>DATJNS010000323.1:0-3102 GCA_035507915.1 Candidatus Sulfotelmatobacter sp. | reverse complement strand
AGTAGGGCGGCTTCGGCGTCTTTGCAAAACCGACGTGCGTGCCGGTATCGGATTGCTGGTTCTGCTGCATGTACGTTCGTCCGCGCCTGTGCACGTCGAGCACTTATAACACAAAACTGCCCCAACGCGGGCCTTGGCCGGACGATTACGGCTTACCACGACGTTAGGCCCAGCGAAGTTGGCGCCGGCTGGCCGATGCGCAATGTACGCGCGCAGCTCCCGTTCAGCGGTATTTTCGGCGCCCTTCACGAGACGTCTCGTCGAGAGCCACAAAAACAAAGTTCCGAAAGCCAAAATGATAGTCATAACCGCGAGCACAATTGTCGCGGCTGCGGTTACCGCACCAGAATCCCAATTAATTTCCGTAAGCCATCCTGTGAGCCACCTGAACCAGCCGAAAATTATCGACATCCCTTCCTCTCCGGGTCGGTAGCTGTTGGTTTGGCTACCGCAATGATCACCCCCCGTCAGCCCGCGGCGTCGCGGCACTTCACCATGCGGAGCGGCGTGTAGGTCAGCGCGACGGTGCCGTCCTGCTTGACGACCTGGTTGCGCGTACGCACGAGCCCGCGGTTCGGCCGGCTCTGGCTGCGGCGCGCCTCGATCACCTCGCACTCGACGTGGATCGTGTCGCCGGCGAACACCGGCGCCGCGATCGTGAGCTCCATGCCGAGGAAGGCGTAGCCGGTGTGCTGCATGGTCGCCTGCGCCAGCAGGCCTTCGGCGAAACAGTAGCCGAGCGCGCCGGGCGCGACGCGCCCCTTGATGTCGGACTGGGTGCGCAGGAACTCGGCGTCGGTGAACAGCACCTCGACCAATCCGGTGCAGTTGACGAAGTTCACGATGTCGGCCTCGGTGACCGTCCGCCCGATCGTCTTGAAGCGCCGGCCGATCGGCAGATCCTCATAGAACAGTCCAAGCCCCAGGGTTTCCATGCGCCTCCTCCGAGCGGGCGGCCGTGCGCCCCGGTACTACACCGCGGGCGCCGCCCCTGGCCAGCCATGGCGCGTGACGCCGCCCGGCCTTCTCGGCCATGGTATAAGGCGGCACACCCGGGAGGACGAGAGCATGGCGGACTACGACGTGATCGTGGCGGGCGCGGGCAACGCGGCCCTGTGCGCCGCGATGGCGGCGCACGAGAACGGCGCCAGGGTGCTGGTGCTGGAGCGCGCGCCCGAGGACGAGAAGGGCGGCAACTCCTATTTCACCGCCGGCGGCTTCCGCTTCGCCCACGAGGGCCTCGACGACGTCAAGGGCGACATCCTGACCGACCTGTCGGAGTCCGAGCTCGCCAAGATCGTGCTGCCGCCGCACACGCGCGACTACTTCTACGAGACCCTGATGGAGGTGACCCATCACCAGTCGAACGAGGAGCTCGCCTGGATCCTGATCGACCGCTCGCGGCCGACCATGGGGTGGCTGCGCGGCCACGGCATCCGCTTCCTGCCGATGTACGGCCGGCAATCGTTCCTGGTCGACGGCAAGCATCACTTCTACGGCGGCGTCAACATCGAGGCGGTCGGCGGCGGCGCCGGCCTGGTCGACGCCGAGATCGCGCGCGTCAAGCAGCTCGGCATCGAGGTGCGCTACGGCACGGCGCTGATCGGGCTGCTGCAGCAGGACGACCGCACGGTCACGGGCGTGCGCGTGCGCACCAAGCAGGGCTACGCGACCATCGGGGCGAAGGCCGTGGTGCTGGCGTGCGGCGGGTTCGAGTCGAACCCGGAGTGGCGCGTGCGCTATCTCGGCCCGGGCTGGGATCTCTGCCGCGTGCGCGGCACGCGCCACAACATGGGCGAAGGCATCCAGGCGGCGCTCGCGATCGGCGCGCGCCCGCACGGCAACTGGTCGAGCTGCCACGCCGTCGGCTGGGACATCTCGGCGCCGCCCTACGGCGACCGCTGGGTGCTCGACAACTTCCAGAAGCACTCCTACCCGCTCGGTATCATCGTCAACCTGGACGGCAAGCGCTTCGTCGACGAGGGCGAGAACTACCGCAACCTGACCTACGTGAAGTTCGGCCGCGAGATCATGAACCAGCGCCGGCGCACCGCGATCCAGATCTTCGACCAGCAGACCGTCGCCATGCTGCGCGACGAGTACCGCATCAAGCAGGTGACCAAGCACGAGGCGAAGACGATCGCCGAACTGGCGCAGCAGCTCGAGATCGATCCGCAGGCGCTCGAGGCGACCGTCGCGGACTACAACCGCGCCTGCGGCAACTCGCGCGACTACAATCCGGCGATCCTCGACGGCAAGGGCACCACCGGCCTCACGCCGGCGAAGTCGAACTGGGCCCTGCCGATCAACCAGCCGCCCTACGTCGCCTACGTCACGACCACCGGCATCACCTTCACGTTCGGCGGCCTGCAGATCAACACGTCGGGCGAGGTGCAGGACATGACCGACCAGTCGATCCCCGGCCTCTATGCCGCGGGCGAGCTGGTCGGCGGCCTGTTCTACGAGAACTATCCGGGCGGCGCCGGCCTGATGGCCGGCTCGGTGTTCGGCAAGCTCGCCGGCGAGAGCGCCGCCGGCTACGTCAAGCGGGCCGCCGCGCGCGCGGCCTGACGCGGTCGCCAGGATCGACGAAACCGTGAGCGGACCGGCCCTGCCATCGGTCAGCGCGCCTTCGGTGAGCCGAGCGGCAGATACGACCGCCCCGCAAAGGCGCCGCCGTTGACGGGGAGCACCTCGCCGGTCACGTAGTCGGCCGCCGGCGAGGCCAGGAACAGCGCGGCCTGCGCGACGTCCGCCGGCGTGCCAAACCGGCCCCACGGAATATTGGTCAGCATCGCGCGCTCGAAGTCCGGGGCCACAGCCTTGCCGTCCAGCTTGATGTAGCCGGGCGCGATGCAGTTCACGTGAATGCCCCGCTCGGCCAGCTCCATGGCCAGCACCCGGGTGAGCATGACGATACCGGCCTTCGAGGCGCAGTAATGCGAGGCGCCGAGCCGAGCACTGGCGTGAGCACCGGACGAGATCGTGATGATTTTGCCGGGGCGCCCGCCGGCCGTCATGCTGCGCCCCGCCGCGCGGCACGTGAGGAACACGCCGCGCAGGTTGGTCTCGATCACGCGGTCCCACTCCTCGACGGTCATG
>DATJNS010000322.1:0-3153 GCA_035507915.1 Candidatus Sulfotelmatobacter sp. | reverse complement strand
GAGCGGGCGCGCTTTCCGGCGCTGGTGCGGCGCCTGCCCGATCTGGCGCCGGCCGAGCTGATCGGGCTGACTCCGGTCCTGCCGGATGGCGTGGTCGAGCCGGCGGCGCCGACCGGTCGCGGCATCTTCGACCACGGTTTGGCGGCGCGTTGAGGTCCGCCACGAGTGTTATGGTCTAGATGTCTACGGACCGCGATGCTCCACTTTTTGATGGAGCGGACATGCCGGGCGCCATGCTAGAAGAGGCGCGCTCGATCTCATCGAAGCGGCACGTCGCGATCGAAGCGCGCAAGCTGCGGCGCTGATCGTCGGTTTGGCGATGACCGACCGCTCGATCCGGATTCAACGCCTGATGCTGACCGCGTCGGCCCATTGCATCGAGGCGATGCGCCAGCGTTTACACGCCGTGCCGACGGTCGAGAAAGCCGAGATCGCCTACCGGGCTTCGTCCATGGTGCGGCAGGCGTTCCTCGACCGCGAGCTCGCGCCGCCGCTGCGCGGCGACGTCGAGGATGCGATCGCGATGCTGCTGATCCTCGGCGTGACGATGGTGCACGAATAGCGGACGCTGCGCTCGCTCCGCTCAGGCGGCAGGCCTGCTCTTCAGGAAATGTTCGACGATCTCAGATCCCGTCGCGCGCCAGACGCCGGCATGCGAGCAGATGTATTCCAGAGCGGCATCGAGCGCCCCGATGCGGTGCGGCTGCCCGGTGACGAACGGGTGCACGGCGATCGCCATGACGCGCCCCGAGGCGGCGCCTTCGCGATAGAGCGTGTCGAACTGCCGTCGCAGCATCGCTTCGAACTCGGGCACCGACACCTTCATGTCGAAATAGGCCGGCACGTCGTTGGTCTGCACCGAGTAGGGCAGCGAGACCAGCGGCGGATCGCCGATCTCGAATAGATACGGCTGGTCGTCGTTGACCCAGTCGCACACGTAGCGGATGCCGGCCTCGGCGAGATAGTCGAGCGTGTTCCAGGTTTCGGCGAGGCCGGCGCCCAGCCAGCCGACCGGGCGTTTCCCCGAGGCGGCGGCGATCCGATCGAGGGTTGAGCGGATCGCCGCGCGTTCGGCCTCGGGCGCCATCTCGTTGAGGCGCAGCGCGTTGGTCTGGTTGTGGCCGATCAGCTCCCAGCCGAGCTTCATGACCGCGTCGATGATCTCGGGATGGTGGTCGCAGACCTCGCTGTTGAGCGCCGCGCTGGCGCGGATGCCGTAGCGCGAGAGCACCTCGATCAGCCGCCATACCCCGACCCGGTTGCCGTAGTCGCGCAGCGACCAATTGCGCACGTTGGGGATCTTGGCGTGCTCGCGCGGCACACGCTCGTTGACGACGCCCGGCATCACGTCGTCGAGGCCGAAGAACTCGATGTTCGGGTTGACCCAGAGCGCGACGCGGGCGTCGTTCGGCCAGGTCAACCTCGGCCGTTGGGTGATCGGCACGTAGCGGAAGGGACCGTAGCGTCCAGGCTTCATGACGATCGGGCTCGCTTCGGCGGGGCGGTCATTGCGCGCGGATGCCGGCGGCCTTGATCACCGGCGCCCATTTCGTCTGCTCGTCGCGCAGGAACGCCGCGAAGGCCTCGGGCGTGCTCGACCAGGCATCCTGCCCCATGCCAGCCAGGCGTTCGCGCACGGCGGGCAGCTTCAGTGCGTCGATCAGCGCCGCGTTGAGACGCGCGACGATCGGCGCCGGCGTGCCGGCCGGTGCGACGATGCCGTTCCAGGTCAGCGCCGTGAAGTCGGGCAGCCCGGCCTCGATCATCGTCGGCGTATCGGGCAGGGTCGCGGCGCGCTCCGCGCTGGTGACCGCCAAGGCGCGCAGCTGACCGCTCTTGATCATCGGCAGCGCCGACGGCAGCACGTTGAACATCATCTGGACCTGACCGCTCACGATGTCGGACTCGGCCTGCAGCGCGCCTTTGTAGGGCACGTGCACGATGTCGATCCCGGCCGCCACCCGGAAGAGCTCGCCGGTGAGGTGCAGCGACGTGCCGACGCCCGAGGACGAATAATTGAGCGTGCCGGGCTTGGCCTTGGCGAGCGCGATCAGCTCGGCCACCGAGCGTGCCGGCAAGGCCGGATTGACGACCAGGACCTGCGGCACGCTGCCGATCGGCCCGACCGGCGTGAAGTCGCGGAGCGGATCGTATTGCGCCGCCGCGTACACGAACGGATTGGTGATCAGCCCGGGGGTCGCCATCAGGAGCGTGTAGCCGTCGGGCTCCGACCGGGCGACGTACGAGAACGCGATGTTGCCGCCGGCGCCCACCTTGTAGTCGATCACGACCGGTTGTTCGAGCCGCTCGGACATCGCCGGCGTGACGGCGCGCAGCAGGATGTCGGCGCCACCGCCAGCACCGAAACCATGAACGATCGTGATCGGTTTCGTCGGATAGGGCTGCGCGAGCGCAGCCGCGGCGGTCACCAGGCAGGCCAGGACCAGTCCGGCCAGCGTCCCGCGTCGTCCGCAATCGACGATCTTCATGGTGCGGATCTCATCGCCCGCGGTAGCGCGGCCGGCGCTTCTCGCGGAAGGCCCGCACGCCTTCCGTGGCGTCCTCGCTGTTGCGCACCGCGGCGAGCTGGTTGCCATAGCGCGCGGCGAGCTCGGCCGGTCCTTTCGGCAATACGCCGTCGTTGACGAAGCGCTTCATGGTCGCCAGCGCGAGCGGCGCCAGATCGACGATCTTCTCCGCCATCGCGACCGCTTCGTCGATCTCTGACCCGACGGGCACCACCCGGTTGGCGAGCCCGACCGCATGGGCGCGCTGGGCGTCGATCGGCTCGCCGAGCAGCATCAGCTCCATCGCCACCTTGTGCGGGATGCGCGCCGCCAGCCCGGCAATCATGCCGCCCGTGATGCCGACCTTGCCCTCGGGGTAGGAGAACCGCGCGTTCTCGGCGGCGACCAGCAGATCGGCCATCATCGCCATGACGAGGGCGCCGCCGATGCACCAGCCCGCCACGGCGGCGATGATCGGCTTGTCGGTCGTGATGCCGACCGTCGGCACGCAGCGCCACAGCTCGGGCAGGTCGGTGACGTCGGCGCCGGCGGAGAAGGCGCGCCCGCCGATGCCGGTCAGGATCGCGACGCGCTGCTCGGAACGGTCGAACGCGGCGAACGCGTCCTGCAGCTCGACCGCCACCGC
>DATJNS010000321.1:0-4126 GCA_035507915.1 Candidatus Sulfotelmatobacter sp. | reverse complement strand
GGTCGCGCCATCAGGTAGGCGTAGATCGCGCGCGCGTCGTCGTCGGTGATCTTGGTGAAGCTCAGATAGGGGAACACCGGGAAGTAGTTGGCGCCGTCGGGCCGCACGCCCTGGCGCAGCGCGCGCGCGAAGTCGGCCTCGCTCCACGCGCCGATGCCGGTCTCGCGGTCGGGCGTGATGTTGGGGCTGTAGAAGGTGCCGAACGGCGTCGCGAGCGCGCGCCCGCCGGCGAGCGCGGCGCCGCCGTGCGCTGCGTCGGTGTGGCACGAGAAGCAGCCCCCGGCGCGCGTCAGATATTCGCCGCGCGCGACCTGCGCGTCGTCGGCACGCGCCGCGCGCGCTGCCAGCAGCAGCGCGGCCAAGGCGAGCGCGACGCGCCCGATGCGCCGGCGCGGCATGCGCTAGTCCTCGTTCCGGAATGCCTTGTGGCAGGCCGCGCAGGCGTCGGCGGCGGCGTGGTAGGCGGCCGCCAGCGCGTCCTTGTCGCCGCCCTCGGCCGCGGCTTCGAGCTTGGCGACCGCCGCGCGCGCCTGGTCCGTCAAGCCGGCGACGCGCGCCGGGTCCTGGAAGATCTCAGGCTTCATCTTGGTCGCGCCGACCGCCGAGCCCGGCGCGAACAAGGCCGGCGTCAGGTTCTGCGCCAGGCCCGCCACCGTCTTGGCCGCGTCCGCGATGTCGGGGTCGGGCGGCTTGCCGGCGCGGACCGCGCGCCCGATCGTCAGATAGAAGGGCTTGCCCATCTGCTTCATGGTGTCGGCGCGCTTGGCGAACACCGCCTGACCGTCGGCCGTGTCGGCAGCGAACGCCGCGCCTGCGAGCGCGCCGGCCGCACCCAGCGCCAGCACGATGATCCACAGATTCCAGCGACGCGACATGCCCGGGCCCTCGGCTCAACCGACCGCCGAGAAAGACCGCCGGGCGCCCGAGGTTATTCCCCCGACGTCGACGCGCCGCCGGCCCGCGCCGGACCGGCATTCCGCGGTCGCACGGGCCGTGAGCCCTGGCGACCGCGGAACCGGATCAATCGACTGCGCCGCTCAGGAACTGGTCGTTTCGCTCAGGATCGGACCGAACGGAACGTAGCGCTCGCCGTTGAAGCGCCTCATCTGGGCCTGCTCGATCGGCGCGAAGTCGGTCGGGCTGGTGTTGATCGCGATGCCGGGCAGCAACATCGGCAGTTTGAGATCATGCAGGCTGGCGGCCTGCTTCATCACGTTCTCGCGGGTCAGGTCGTCGCCGCACTGCTTCAGCAACTGCACCGTGGTTTGTGCAATCGAGTAGCCGTAGACGGTCTGTTGATCGGACTTGTCGCCGTCCGGGTAATACTTGTTCATGAACGACAGCCATTCCTTGTAGCCCGCGTCATTGACCCACTGGGGATCGGTCGGGTCCTTGAAGGAATTGTCGCTGATGACCCCCTTGGCGTTTTCGAGGCCGGCCGGCTTCAACGTCGCGCCGACGGACGATGCGATGCCGTTCAGGATATGCAGCGGCTTCCACTCGATTTCGGCCACCTTTCTGACGGCCAGGGCGCCGAATTTGGGGATCGCGATGGTGACGAGGACGTCGCAGCCCGCGCCCTGCAGCTGGACGATCTGCGAGTCGACGGTCGGGTCCGAGGTCTCGTAGGAAACCTTGGCCTTGATCATCGACGCCGCCTTGTCGCCGAGCCCGTCGACCAACCCTTTGAGGTAATCCTTGCCGAAATCGTCGTTCTGATAGAGCACGCCGATCTTGCCGTCCGGCTTGTTTTTCAAGATGTAGGCCGCGTACATGCGCCCTTCCGCCTGGTAACTGACGAAAAAGGCCATGGTCCAGGGATGTCCCTTCGGGTCGTCCCACTTGGTGGCGCCGGTGCCGGGAAACAATTGCGGCACCTTTTTCTCGTTCATGTAGCGCCAGACCGCCGTGTTGGTGGGGGTGCCGACCGCGCCGGCGATGAACAGAACCTGGTCGCTCTCGACCAGCTTGCGCGTCATCTCGACCGTCTTCGGCGGCGAGTAGCCGTCATCGTAGCTGATCCAGGTGAGCTTGCGCCCGTTCACGCCGCCCTGGGCATTGATCATCTTGAAATAGGCGGCCGTCGATAACGGGATCGGGCTGGCATTCGAGAGCGGCCCGCTATAGGGGCCGGTATTGCCGATCTTGATTTCAGTATCGGTGACGCCGGGACCATATTGCTTGGCCGCTCGCGCCGAGCGCGCAACCAAGAGGGGGCCGCCAAAGGCCAGTGCGACCGGGGCGGCGGCGAGAATCGTGCGACGCGTGAAACGCCTCATGTGAACCTCCCATTTGTAAGCCTGCTGTTCGGATTGCTTTTTCGAAGGTCCCCGTATTCGGGGTTGGGCGCCCCGTGTTCGGGGTCGCTGGCGCCAAAATCACCCTTTCGGGCCGCTTGGCAACGCAAATCGGACGTCCTGTGCGATGAGACGTCGAACCGGAGCGAAGCGGCTTGGATTTGGTCGCGCGGCAGCGGCTATCGGTCGCAGCCGGCGGTCATGCCGCGGACCGGGCTTACCGGCTGTAGCCGGGGAAGCCGGGTGGCCCGAAGCCCTCGTAGACCGTCGTCATCGCGGTGCCCTGGGGCGGCGCCTTGCCGAACCATTTCTTGTAGATCTTGGCCAGGCTGCCGTCGGCCTTCATCTGCTCGACGATCTGCTCGACCTGATTGCGGAACGCGACGTCGTCGGGCCGGAACGGAATGCCGAACGACCGGCCGGTGTAGAGCGCGTAGCCGAGCTCGAGCTGCTTCGGCCGCTGCTTGGCGATGAACTCGCCGACCGACAGGTCGGTGACGTTGGCGAAGGCGCGGCCGGCGGCGACCGCCTGCACCGCGTCGGCGTTCTTGGAAAACCGCTGCACCGCGAAGCCGAGCTTGGGCGCGTTCTCGGTCGCCCAGGTGTCGCTCATCGAGCTCGCGCTGACCGCGACCGCCTTGCCCTTCAGGTCCTCGAGCACGTCCATGCGGTCCTTGCGCCGGATGACGAAGCCGAGCCCCGTCGTCATGTAGGGCTCGGTGAACAGCATCTGCCTGGCGCGCTCCTCGGTGATGTTGGTCGGCGCGATGATGAAGTCGTAGCGCCGCGCGAACAGCCCGGCGAAGATGCCGGCGTAGGGCTGGTCGATGATCTCGACGCCCGGCCGGCCGAGCCGCTTGGCGATCTCCCCGGCGAAGTCGACCGAGAATCCGACCGTCCTGCCCTTGGCGTCGCGAAAGGCGAACGGCGCGAAGCCGACGTCCATCGCCAACTTCAAGGGCTGGTTCGGCTGGGTCACCTGCGCCGACGCCGGCGCCGACCACATGCAAGCGGCGACCAGCAGCGACGCCACGACCGCTCTACGCGTCATCGTCACGATCCCCACTCACACCCTAGACCGTCATGATGGAGGGATCGGTGGGTTCGTACAAACGCCATCACTCCGCGGGCGGCTGGGCGCCGGTGCGGCTGGTGATCAGGCCGTAATGTTCGGTGCGGCGGTGCTTGGCGAAGTTGAAGATCGTCGCCTTGTTGAACCGCGTGGCGTCGAGGTCGCACTCGGCGACCGCCAGCTCGTCGCCGACGCCGCTGCACTGGGCGACGATCTCGCCGGTCGGCGCGACGATGCACGAGCCGCCCATCATGTCGACGCCCTCCTCGCGGCCCGCCTTGGCGACGCCGACCACCCAGGTGGCGTTTTGGTAGGCCGCCGCCTGCATGGTCAGATGGTTGTGGAACATGCGCAGGTGGATCGGCTCGTAGCCGGCGCCGTTGCCCTCTGGCGTGTTGTAGCCGAGCATCACGAGCTCGACGCCCTGCAGCCCCATGACGCGGAAGGTCTCGGGCCAGCGCCGGTCGTTGCAGATGCACATGCCCATCACGCCGCCCATGGTGCGCCACACCGGGAAACCGAGGTCGCCGACCTCGAAGTAGCGCTTCTCGAGATGCTGCCACGGGCGCTCGGGCTCGAGCTCGGCGTGGCCGGGCAGGTGCACCTTGCGGTACTTGCCGACGATCTTGCCCGCCTGGTCGACCAGGATCGACGTGTTGAACCGCCGCTTGCGGTTGCCCTCGCGGATCAGCTCGGCGTAGCCGAGATAGAAGCCGATCTGGTGGCGCGCTGCGGTCTCGAACAGAAGTCTGGTCTC
>DATJNS010000320.1:0-8721 GCA_035507915.1 Candidatus Sulfotelmatobacter sp. | reverse complement strand
GATCGTGCGCCGCCTGGCGCGTCGCTTCTTCCACGTCAAGCGTCCGGTCGTGATGGCCGACGCCGAGCACGTGGTCGCCGAGGCGCGCCGCCAGTTCGACGTCGTGCTGGTCGATCTCTACGACTCGCGCGGCGCGACCGCGGGCGGTCGGCGCTTCTGGCGCGCCTGCCTCGGCGCCCTCAAGCCGGGCGGCTGCCTGGCGGTCAACTGGGCCGATTTCGCCGGCGCCAACAAGGCCGAGGGCGAGGCCGCCACCCTCGGCGACGTCGCCGACCGCTCGTTCTTCATCGGCGAGAACATCCGCGAGCCCAACGTCGTGCAGTACGCGCCGACCCTGCGCGGGGTCCGCCGCAGCCAGCTGTCGACGCGGCTCAAGCGCTTCGCGCAGGCGCACGGCCTGCCGCGCGAGGACCGCGACGTGCTGAAACGCTGCCGGCTGCTGACCCGCTACGAGGACGCCGAGGACGAGGTGGACTGACACATCGGCAGGGCGTTCAATGGGCAACGCCGAGGGAGGAAACGATGGCGGTCAGCGCCCAGCTCAAGCAGCTCATCGATACGGCCGCGCCGCTGTGGGCGGGCGAGGCGGAGGTCTTCACGACCTACTGGGATTGGCCGTCGCGCACGCGCGAGACCGATCGGCGCTGGCTGGCCTACCAATGCTCGAAGGAGATCTGGGGCTCGGGCATCAGCGGGTCGAAGGGCATCTTCCTCGAGCCCGCCGAGCAGCTGGTCGCCGCCTTCCCCAAGATCGACACCGAGATCGACCGCCACGAGGTGCTCGACATCGCCGAGGGGCTGTGGGCCGAGTTCGCGCATTACTGCGCGTTCGCCGACGCCTACGACGCGCTGGCGCTGCCCGGCGAGGCCAAGATGAATCCGCACGCGGTCAAGACGTCGTGGCCCGAGGACCTCGCGCTGACCGAGCTGAGGTTCGCGCACCGGCGCGACCACCCGAAGCTCGGCATGCGCGCGACCCGCTTCACCGAAGGCGGCTATTGCACGCTGTTCTCGGAGGGCATGCGGCTCGAGAGCCGCACCGACGGGCCGCACGGCCGCGCCAACGCGCTGATCGCCCGCGCCTGCCGGCGCGTCTACGAGGACGAGTTCGGCCACATGCTCAAGGGCGTCGTCGGGCTCGACGACGAGACCTTGAGCGCCGCGGACTGGCGGCTGCTGACCGAGTTGTCGTTGGGCCAGCTCCGGTTGCGCATTCCGATGCGCAACGCCCAGTTCGGTCATCCGCTGTCCGACGCGCGCGTGCGCGAGATCTGCGCCGGCGCCTGCGCGCCGCTGGCGTTCGACTACGAAAAGGCCCGGCTGGCGGCCTGACGGCGCCACCGATCCCGTCCAAGTCCCGGAAAGATCGCCTTAATTAAACCCTAAGCTAACCCGGATAGCCTGAAGACTTGGGTGAGAGGTTTCTCTCCAACCCATTGAATTTGTTACTGAAAGACAGAAGATGCACGGGCTGCCGCGCCCCCGTCGCCCAGGACAGGAGACGCACCGGACGGTCGCCGCCCAGGGCCCGGACGGTCGGCCGTGAGGCTGCTCGGACGCCGCGCCTGGCGACGCGGCCGCCGCGTCGACACCGCGCGCCTCGGCATCGCGCTCGGCGCCGCGCTCGCGGCGGCGCTGTTGTGGAGCGGCATCTGGTTCCATCTGCGCACCGTGCGCGCCGACGCGATCGCCGCGGCCGAGCACACCACGGTCAATCTCTCGCGCGCCTTCGAGGAGCATATCGGCCGCACCATCCGGGGCATCGACCAGGCGCTGCTGCAGCTGCGCGCCGCCTACGTGGCCGATCCGTCGCGCGCGACCTTCGAGACGTCGGTGCGCGAGGACGAGGCGCTGTCGGGGCTGATCATCCGCATGGCGGTGGTCGGCCGCGACGGCACGCTGCTGTGGGCCACCTCGAGCAGCGCGCCGCATCTCTACCTGGGCGATCGCGATTATTTCCGCTATCACGCCGACAACGGCAGTCCCGACATCCTGCGCATCGGGCGGCCGCGGCCCGGCCGCCTGACCGGCCGGTTGAGCATGCAGCTGACGCGGCGCATCACCATGCCGGACGGCAGCTTCGGCGGCGTCGTCGTGGTCGCGCTCGATCCGACCTACCTGAGCAACTTCTACAACTCGATCGACATCGGGCCGGGCGGCGCGATCGCGCTGTTCGGCACCGACGGTTATCTGCGCGCCCAACCGTCGCGCGCGCCGTTCGAGATCGGTCAGGATCTGCACCAGAGCTCGGTGATGCGCGCGCAGGCGCAGACGCCGGCCGGCCTGATCCACGCCGTGAGCCCGTACGACGGCGTGTCGCGCATCATCGCCTATCGCACGCTCGCGACGTTCCCGCTGGTCGTGACCGTCGCGATGACCCAGGACGACGCGCTCGCGTCGTACACGAGCGAGCGGCGCCCCGTGCTGCTTGCTGGCGTCATCCTGACCCTGCTGTTCGTCGCGCTCGGTTGGCTGCTCACCCGCCAGGTCGCGGCCCACGCCGGCGTCGAAGCCGAGCTGCGCCGGGCCATGGAGGAGGCCGAGGCCGCCAACATCGCCAAGAGCGAGTTCCTCGCCAACGTCAGCCACGAGCTGCGCACGCCGCTCAACGCGGTGATCGGCTTCTCGGAGGTCATGCGCGACGCGCTGATGGGGCCGATCGACAACCGTTATCGCGAATACGCCCAGGACATCCACGAGTCGGGCCAGCACCTCCTGAGGCTGATCGGCGACGTGCTCGATCTTTCGAAGATCGGCGCGGGCCGGCTCGAGCTGCATGAGGAGCCGGTCGACTTGGGCCAGCTGATGCAGGCCTGCCACCGCCTGCTGGCCGACCGCGCGCTCGACGGCAAGATCACGCTCGCGATCGACGTCGCGCGCGACCTGCCGGTGGTGCTGGCCGATCCGGTGCGCCTGAAGCAGATCATCCTCAACCTGATGACCAACGCGGTGAAGTTCACGCCCGAGGGCGGCCGGGTCACCGCACGCGCCGCGCCGGACGCGGAAGGCGGCGTGACGATCACGATCGCCGACACCGGCATCGGCATGAGCCCGCAGGAGATCGTCGTCGCGCTCGAGCCGTTCCGCCAGGTCGACAACGCGATGAGCCGGCGCTACGAGGGCAGCGGCCTCGGCCTGCCGCTCGCCAAGCAGCTGGCCGAGCTGCATGGCGGGCAGCTCGAGCTGATCAGCGAGCCCGGCACGGGCACCACGGCGCGCGTGCGCCTGCCCTACAGCCGCGTGCTGCGCCAGTCCGACCTGGTCGCCGAGGCGAAAGACGCACGCCTGCTCGCCGCCGCCGTCGGTCACGTCGAGCGCGAATAGCGCGCGGGAATAACCCGGCACCCGGACCGGTCCCTTCCCCGTCGATACCGGCGGGGCTCCTCATGACCGTGCGCGCTTTCTTTCTTGCATGCCTGTCGGCGGCGGCCGGGGTGGCGCTGCTCGCGGCGCTCGTCACGGTCTGGACCGAATGGCGGGCGGTCGCCGCGGCGCGCCACGCCGGCGCGGCCGTCACGGCGGTCGGCGCCGCGCTGGCGGCCGCCGAGGCGGTGAGCCTCGAGGGCGCCGCCAGCAATCGCCAGCTGACGGCCGACGGCGCGGCCGACCCGCGGCCCGACGATCCGGCGGCGATCGCGTTGCGCGACGCGCGGCACGGCAGCGACAGCGCGCTCGCCGCGGCGGTCGTGCAGGTGGGCGCGGCCGAGCTCGCCGACGCCGACCCGGCGGCGCGTGCGCTCGGCGCGCTGACCAAGACGCTGGCCGGCCTGCGCGCCGATGTCGACGGCCAGCTGCAGCGGCCCCGCGGCGAGCGCGATCCCGAGCAGGTGCGCGCGCTGGTCGGCGGGTTCGATGGGCTGGCGCGCCCGATCGACCAGCTGCTCGAGCCGCTCGAGCGCGCGCTGACCGCGCTCGACGGCAGCGCCGCCGACGCGATCTGGCTCGCCCATCGCGCCGCCGAGATGCGCGAGCTCGCGGTGCGGCGCAGCCGCTTCTATCTCTCCGCCATCGCGATCCGCGAGCCCATGGAGGACGACGTGCTCGAGCGCATGGCGGGGCTCGCCGGCCGCATCGATCAGATCTGGCTTGCGATCCGCGAGACGATCGGGCGCATCGGGGCGCCCGCGCGGCTGGTCGCCGCGCGCGACACCGTCGAGCAGCGCTTCCACCGCGACCTCGCGGCGCTCGAGAAGCCGCTCGACGACGCCGCGCGCGGCGGCGGCGTCTACCCGCTCAGCGTGGACGCGTATCTCGAGCGGAGCGCGCCCCTGATCCAGGCCAGCCTCGCGATCCGCGATGCCGGCGTCGCCGAGGCGCTCGACCACGCGGCCGCCGCGCGCACCGCCGCATTGACCGGCCTCGCGCTGGCGCTCGGGCTGGTCCTGATCGTGGTCGGCGTGATCGTCGCGGTCGGCATCCTGTTCGGACGACGCGTCGTCAATCCGATCGCCGGATTGACCGACGCGGTGTCGCGGCTGGCGAGCGGCGAGCTCGAGCTCGCCGTGCCGGCGCGCGCGCGACGCGACGAGATCGGCCGCATGGCGCAGGCGATCGAGACCTTGCGCCGCGCCTCCCTCGAAGCGGCCGAGCTCGGCCGGACGGTCGCGGCACAGCGCGCGGCCGAGGCGGCGCGCGCGCGGCACATCGAGGAGGTCGCCGCGAGCTTCGATGCCGACAGCGAGGCGCTGATCACCTCGGTGGTGACCGCGGCCCGCTCGGTCGGCGCCGAGGTCGACAAGACCGCGGGCATCGCGCGCGCCATCTCCGAGCAGTCGGGCGCGGTGGCGCGCATCTCGGCCGCGGCGTCGTCCGACGTGCAGACCGTCGCCGCCGCCGCCGAGGAGCTCGCGCAATCGATCCAGACGATCGCGGCGCGCGTCGAGCATTCCTCGCGCATCTCGGCGCGCGCGGTCGATGAGGCGCGTCAGGCCGACCGTCGCATCGCCGGCCTCGCCCAGGCGTCCGACAAGATCGGCGAGGTCGTCAAGCTGATCAACGACATCGCCAGCCAGACCAACCTGCTGGCGCTCAACGCGACGATCGAGGCGGCGCGCGCCGGCACCGCCGGCAAGGGCTTCGCCGTGGTCGCGACCGAGGTCAAGAACCTGGCCGGCCAGACCGCCCGGGCGACCGACGAGATCGGCCAGCAGATCGCGCAGATCCAGGGCGCCACGCGCGACACGATCGAGGGCCTGAAGGGCATCGGCGCGACCATCACGGCGATGAGCGAGATCTCCGCCGAGATCGCCGGCGCGGTCGACCAGCAACGCGCGACCACCGCCGAGATCGCGCACAACGTGCAGCGCGCCGCCCAGGGCACCGAGCAGGTCTCCGACCGCACCGCGTCGGTCTCCCAGGCGATGGAGGGCGCGACCGGCGCCGCGGACCAGATGGCGGCCCCGGTGGGCACGCTGTCGGGCCTCGCCGAACGCCTGACCGACCGGATCGCCCGGCTGCTCGGCCAGATGCGCGTCGGCGCCGAGGCGTCCGGCCGGTCGGCCTAGAGCGACCTACTCCGCGGCGCGGGCGGGCTCGGCGGCGTGCTGCTTGGCCCAGGATGCGACCTCGGCGTGGGTCGCGAACCACACGCGGCCCTTGGCCTGGGCGTGGCGGATGATCTCGTCGAGAATCCAGATGCGCGAGCGATGGCCGCTGATGTGCGGATGCATGGTGAGCTGGAAGATGCCGCCGTCGTCCCACGCCGCGTCGAGCTCGCGGCGGAAGATGTCGAGCACGTCGGCGGGCGGCGTATAGGGCCGCAGCGCCTGGAAGCGGTGCATCGGGAAATACACCGCGTCGTCGCGCACCCACTCGACCGGCAGCTCGACGACACCGGTCGGCACGCCATCGAGCAACAGCTCGTAGCAGTCGTCGTCGGACATCAGCGAGGAGTCGTAGAGCAGGCCCATCTCCTGCTCGAGCGCCAGCGTGTTCGGGCTGAAGTCCCACGACGGCGTGCGCATGCCGACCGGGCGCATGCCCGAGACGCGCTCCAGCACCTCGGCCGCGCGCAGCATGAGGTCGCGCTCGGCCTCGCGCGGCAGCACCGAATTGAGCTCGTGGATCCAGCCGTGAATGCCGATCTCGTGGCCCTCGGCGACGACCCGGCGCTGCTCGTCCGGATGCAGGAGCGCGGCGACCGCCGGCACGTAGAAGCTCGCCTTGACGCCGTGGCGCTCGAGGCGCTCGAGGATGCGCGGCACGCCGACGCGCGCGCCGTAATCGCCGGCGTTGAGGCGCCCGATCGACTTGCCGCCGTCGCGCAGCTCGCCGGTCTCGTGGTCGCTGTCGAACGACAGCGCGACCGCGCAGCGCGCGCCATTGGGCCATGCCGCCGGCCGCAGCGCGCGGCCGGCGCGCACGTGACCGACCAGCTTGCGCCATTGCTCCTCGGGCCACTGCCACGGCTCGAGCGTTTCGATCTTGCCGGTCATGACGGCCTCCTCACGCGAGCGGCGCGTGCGCGGTCTCGCGAAGGCGCAGCAGCACGATGGTCGTGATCACCGACGCCGCCATGACGTAGAACACCGGCGACAGCGGCTCGCCCGTCACGTCGATCAGCCAGGTCGCGATGAATGGGGCGAAGCCGCCGAAGATCGCGACCGACAGCGCATAGCCCGTGGTCATCCAGGTCGAGCGCACACGGGTCGAGAAGATCTCCGAGATCGCCGCCGGCCCCGCGCCCGAATAGAGCGCGATGCACAGCCCGAACAGGATCTGCATCGCCACCGCAGTGCCGAACGTCGCATTCGAGAGCATCCAGCTCAACACCGGGTAGGGCAGCACGATGAAGGCGATGCACGAGATCAACAGCAGGGGCTTGCGGCCGATGCGGTCCGACAGGGTGCCGAACAGCGGGATCGCGACGACGAGCACGAGCAGGCCGATCGTGCCGGACCACAGCGCATCCGCGGCCGACAGCTTGAGGTACTTCTGGCTGAAGGTCGGCATGTAGCTGAGGAAGATGTAAAAGATCACGGTCCAGTGGATCGTGAAGCCGAAAGCGCGCGCGGCGAGCCAGAACGGCGCGACGGTTTCGGCCGGCGCGGGTACGCCGCGCTGCGCGGCGAGGCGCTGGTAGGCCGGCGTCTCGTCCGCGTTGCGCCGCAGATACATGCCGACCGGGCCCAGGATCGCGCCGAGCAGAAACGGCACGCGCCAGCCCCAATCGCTCATCGCCGGCGCCGTCAGGGCGCTGTTCATCAGCGCCACGACGGCGGAGCCGAGCAGAAGACCGGCCACCACGCTCGACTGCTGGAAGCTGCCGTAATAGCCGCGCCGCGCCGCCGGCGCCCACTCGACGATGAAGGTGGTCGAGCCGCCCCATTCGCCGCCGGCCGAGAAGCCCTGCAGCAGCCGGGCGACCACGAGCAACAGCGGCGCCGCGATGCCGATCGAAGCGTAGGACGGGATCAGGCCGATCATGGTCGTGCCGATGGCCATCAGGAGGATGGTCAGCACCAGGGCGGCCTTACGGCCACGCACGTCGCCGAGCCGGCCGAGCATGATGCCGCCCAGCGGACGCGCGACGAAACCGAGGCCGAACGCCGCAAAGCTGGCGAGCAACTTGGTCGTGTCGCTGCTGGTCGGAAAGAACTTCGCGCCGATCGTGATGGCGACGAAGGCGTAGACCGAGAAATCGTACCACTCGAGCACGTTGCCGATCACGGCGGCCGCCACCGCCTTGTTCGCCGCCGCCGCCGTCGGTTCGCCGCTGTGCGTCGCCGCCACCATGATGTGCCCCTCCGTTGTTTTGCCGAATTATAGATCCGCGCACGCGGCGGCGTCAGCGCCGCGCTTCGGTGGCGGCGCCGTGGCGGCGCGGGATCGAGCCGCCGGCATCGACCGCGAGGCAGGCGCCGGTGATCGAGCGCGCCGCGCTCGAGGCGAGGAACATGACGGCGTCGGCCAGCTCGCCCGGCTCGGCGGTGCGGCCCATCGGGCTCGCCGCGCGCATGGTCTCGAGATAGTCGGGCGGGAAATCGGCGAGCGCGCCGGCGCCGAGGCCGGGCCGCACCAGGTTGACGCGGATGCCGCTCTGGGCGAGGTCGAGCGCGAAGCCCTTGGCGAGCCATTCGAGCCCGCGCTTGGAGACGCAATAGGGCACGCCGTTGGTGCGCAGGAGCTCGGCGGCGCCCGAGCTGATGTTGACGAACGAGCCCTTGACGCCATGCGCCAGCATCGCCTTGGCGAAGCCCTGCATGATCAGGAACGGCGCCCTCAGATTGACGCCGAGAACGCGGTCCCAGAATGCCGCGTCGATCTCGAGCAGCCCGCCGAACGGATAGATGCCGGCGTTGTTGACCACCACGTCGGGCGCCTGCCAGGCGCGCGTGACCGTCGCGATCAGGTCGGCGACCGATTCATCGCGCGTCAGGTCGGTCGCGTGCGTGATCAGGCGACCGGCGGGGAGCGTCAGCTCGCGCGCCAGCGCAGCCAGCGCATCGGCTCGCAGGTCGGACAGGCAGAGCGTGGCGCCGGCGTCGGCGAAGGCGCGCGCCAGCTCGCTGCCGTAGAGCCCGGCCGCGCCGGTGATCACGACCTTGCGGCCGGCGAACTCGTTCGCCCCGGTCATGCGCTTTCTCCCGTCACATGTTGTACTGGAAGCCGTCGATCACGAAGTCCTGCCCGGTGATGTAGCAGGGCTCCGCGGTGGCGAGGAACACGACGAGCTGGCCGATGTCGTCGGGCTTGCCCATGCGCCGGAGCGCGATGCCGGTG
>DATJNS010000319.1:0-20796 GCA_035507915.1 Candidatus Sulfotelmatobacter sp. | reverse complement strand
CGCCCGCGCCTGCCGAGTGTATCGCCGAGCCGGGTCGCCAACTCGAGCCCGCCCGCGCCGCCGCCGACGATGACGATCCGGTGCCGATCCGAAAGGGCCGAGGCGTGGGGCATGGCGGCAGTTCGCCACCCTGGCCGCGGCGGGTCAATGCCGGACGGCTAATCCACCGGCTCGAGCGAATTGAAGTAGGCGCGCCAGCTGCGCCGAAGCTCGGGCTCGGTCGCGCCGACGTCGTAGGCCGGCGAGGTGATCGGCGCCGCCTGGGCGACCGTCAGCACCACCACACCCCGGATGACCGCGTCCATCTTGAAGTGGGAGAAGCGCTCGATCAGCGCGCCGAACTCTGGCGCGCCGCGCGGCAGCATCTTGGCCGTGCCCTTGAAGCGATAACCCTTGCGGCTGAGCTGGTCGACGAAGTTGATCTCCATGCCGGGGTTGCGCGCGAGGTTGGCGACGGTCGCGGGCGAGCGCACCTCGGCGAACATGATGCGATCGTCGTCGAGCACCAGCATGGTGCCCTTGGGCGACAGGTTGGGCGCGCCGTCGGCGCCCACGGTCGCGACGAAACCGAGCTTCTGCTCGGCGATCACGCGTTTCATGTCCGTGGTCAAGATACCCATGGCAGCACCTCCTCCGCCTTCCCTACGGCAACGTCGCGATGGCGGGTAGAGCCAGTCCGGCGCGAACCGTCAGGCCGGTCGGCGCCCGATGCCCGGGCTACGGCACCAGCACCTGGCGCAGCACGCTGCCGTCGGCCAGCTTGTCGAAGCCGGCATTGATGCCGTCGAAGCCGATGGTGCCGCTGCGCAGCCGGTCGATCGGCAGCTTGCCGCGCTTGTAGAGCGCGATGTAGCGCGGAATGTCGCGCTTGGGCACGCACGAGCCCATGTAGCTGCCCTTGATGGTGCGCTCGTCGGTGACCGCCGCCGAGTGCGCGAACGAGAACAGCTGGCTCGGCGCCGGCAGCCCGACCGTGACCGTCGTGCCGCCGCGCGCCGTGATCGCGTAGGCGGTCTGCATGGCGGCGATCGAGCCGGCGGTCTCGATCGCGTGATCGACCCCGCCCCGCGTGAGCGCGCGCACCTGCTCGACGCAGTCCTTGTCGGTCGCCAGCACCGTGTCGGTGGCGCCGAGCTGACGCGCCAGGCCGAGCTTGTCCGGGTTGACGTCGACCGCGACGATGCGCGCCGCGCCGGCGACCACGCCGCCCAGCAGCGCACACATGCCGACGCCGCCCAGCCCGACCACCGCCATGGCGGCGCCGGCCGGCACGTTCGCCGTGTTGAGCACGGCGCCGACGCCGGTCATCACCGCGCAGCCGAAGATCGCCGCGACGTCGAGCGGCACGTCGTCGTCGATCTTGACCACCGAGCTCTCGGAGACCACCGCATACTCGGCGTAGACCGACAGGTTGCTGTAGTGGTGCAGCAGGTCCCCGTCTTTCCTTGGGCGGTCGCCGACGAAGCGCAGCCTGCGCTCGCCCGACAGCAGGGTGCCGGCGGCGCGCGCGCTCATCGACCCGTCGCACAGGTTCGGGCGGCCCTCGGCGCAATACCGGCAGGTGCCGCAGCTCGACACGAACAAGGTGACGACGTGGTCGCCGACCTGGAGGCCGGTCACGCCCTCGCCCAGCGCGCGCACGATACCGGCGCCCTCGTGGCCGCCGACGGCGGGCAGCTTGCGGGGGCGGATCCCTTCGATGGTCGAGAGGTCCGAGTGGCACAGCCCGCCGCCGCCGATCTGGAGCAACAGCTCGCCCGGGCCCGGCGGATCGAGCTCGACCTCCTCGATGGCGAACGGCTTGGAGACGGCGTAGGGGCGCGGCTTGCCCTGCTCATAGAGCACCGCCGCTTTCATGCGCATCGGCTTTACTCCGCCGCGATGCGGGCGCCGAACGGCAGGTCGAGCGCCGGCCGGCGGTCGATCGCCCACAGCGCGTCGACCAGCGAACGCGAGCCGTCGCCGATCGCCGAGCCCGCGAGCTCGTGGAACTTGCCGACCAGCTCGTCGTCCGACAGGGGCGAGTCGGGATCGCCGCGGCGCGTCGTCTGCTCGTGGCGGAGCGTGCGACCGTCGACCGTCTCGATCTCGACCAGCGCGGCGCGCTGCTTCGGAAAGGTCGCGTCGAGCTTGGGCTCGACGCCGATCGTGATCTTGTCCATTAGCGCCGTGGTCCGGGCGCAGCCGAGGCGCTCCGGCGTGAAGGCGTCGAGCCGCACGTTGCCGTGCACCAGCGCGCTCGCGACCACGTACGGCAGGCTGAACTTGCCCTCGAACGCGCTCGAATGCTTGTAGTTTCCCGTGACCTTGAGGGCGGTGCCGTAGGTGCCGATCTTGATCGCCTTGATCTGCTCGGGCGCCAGCGCGTTGGCCTTCTGGATGGTCTGCGCGCCGTCGATCGAGGCGAAGGTATGGCCGCAGCAGCCGTGGTTCTTCACGGTCATGCGCGTGATGTTGTAGCTCTCGCCGAGGCCCTGGATCGCCTTGGTCCAGTCGACGTTCTCCGACATCGCGTTGCCGAAGCCGACCTCGCCCTCGAGGATGTCGGGCACGCCGGTGACGCCCTTGGCCGCCGCGAGCGCGGCCCACACGCCGGTCTCGGCGGCGTGGCCGGCATGCAGCGGCTTGGTCATCGAGTCGGAGCGGAACGCCTGCTGCAGGCCGGACGCGAACGTGCCCGCGGTGCCCATCGCGTGGATGAACTGCGCGGCGTCGAGGCCGAGGATGGTCGCCGCGGCCGCGGTCGCGCCGAAGCAGCCGACCGTGCCGGTGCTGTGCCAATATTTGTAGTGCGCCGGCACCATGACGGCGCCGATGCGGGTCGACACCTCGTAGCCGACCACGACCGCGCGCAGGAAGCGCTCACCGTCGACCTGGCGCGCCTGACCGAGCGCCAGCGCGGCGGCGATTACCGGGCAGCCCGGGTGGTAGATGGCGTCGCGGAAGATGTCGTCGAACTCGACCGTGTGCGACGCCGCGCCGTTGATCAGCGCCGCGACCGGCGCCGGCGCACGCTTGCCCGACGGGTAGAGGATCGCGCGGCCGTGGCCGACCTGCTCGTCGAACGCCTCGATCAGCATGGTGGCGGGCGCGACGACGCCGCCCGGCAACAGCGCCGAGAACCAGTCGATGATCGCGCGCTTGGCGGCGTGGCGCACCGCGTCTGACAGTGGCGCGGTCTGCTCGGCGACCGCGTAGTCGGCGAACGTCTTCATCACGCCCTTGGTCATCGTCGCCTCCCTCGGATCTTGCCTTAGATCTTGATCGTCGCGGCGGCCTTGCCGGCGCCGTCGCCGGCAACCTTGCCGAACACCGCGCCCGCCATCAGGCCGGTGCCGCCCGGATAGTTGAAATAGAACAGCCCGCCGACCAGCTCGCCCGCGGCGTAGAGGCCGGGGATCGGCCGCTGCTCGGTGTCGAGCACGTTGCCGCTGGTGTCGATGCGCAGACCGCCGAACGTGAACGTGATGCCGCAGGTGGTCGCATAGGCCTCGAACGGCGGCTTCTCGATCGTGTTGGCCCAGTTGGTCTTGTTGATCCTGAGGCCCTTGGTGCAGCGGCCGTCCTTGACGTTGGGATTGTAGGGAATCTGCGTCTGCACTGCGGCGTTGTATTCCTTGATGGTCCTGAGGAAGCCCTCGGGATCGACGTCGTCGAGCTTGTGGGCGAGCTCGTCCAGCGTGTTGGCCGTCACCTTGGTGATCTGCTTGATGCGGTATTCGTCGCGCAGCTGGCCCGCGACCTGCTGATCGAAGATCTGCCAGGCGAACTGGCCGGGCTGCTCGAGCACCGCGCGGCCGTACTTCGCGTAGGTGTAGTTGCGGAAGTCGGCGCCTTCGTCGACGAAGCGCTCGCCGCGCGCGTTGACCATCAGGCCCCATGGGTAGCTGTGCTTCTGGAACTGGTCGCCGACCGCGAGGTCGCCGAACTCGGGCGCGTTGCGCTCCCAGCCGACCGCGTGGCAGCCCGACCAGTTGCCGAACGGCATGGCGCCGATGTCGAGCGCCATCTGGATGCCGTCGCCGGTGTTGAAGCGCGTGCCGCGCACCTTGGCGAGCTCCCAGCCCGGCCCGAGATAGCGCGTGCGCATCTCGGCGTTGGCCTCGAAGCCGCCGCACGCCAACACCACCGCCTTGGCCGGGATCTCCCACAGCCGGTCGCCGCTGCGCACCTTGAGGCCGTGGACGCGGATGCCGTCGCTGATCAGCGACAGCGCGCGCGTGCCGTAGAGCACCTCGACGCCGTTGCGCTTGGCCGACTGGGTCCACGACTGGATCAGGCCCGGTCCGCCGCCCCACGACTCGAGCGCGAGGCCGCCCCAGAACTTGAACTTGCCGTCGATCTTGAAGGCCTGCCGCCCGTAAATGGGCACAAATCGGATGCCCTTCTTGCGCATCCACACCATGGTCTCGAAGCTCTTGGTCACCAGCATCTCGGTCATCTCGGGATCCGAGCGGTACTGGGTGATGCGCCCCATGTCGTCGAAAAACTGGTCCTGGGTGTAGGTGCCGAAATCCGTGTTCTTGATCTCCTCGTCGTTGAGATCGATCAGCTGCAGAAGGTCGTCGATGCCGTTGAAGGCGAAGCGGATGATGCCCGCGGTGAACCGGCTGTTGCCGCCCGACTCGTCCTCCGGCGCGCGCTCGATCATCAGGACCTCGGCGCCATGCTCGCGCGCCGCCATCGCCGCGGAAAATGCGGCGTTGCCGCCGCCCACCACCACCACGTCGTACTTGCCGCCGTCCATCGTCGCCCCGCCCCTATTCGCTTGATCCGCCCCACTTTAATACAGGGCGGGAGGCAGGGTACACCCCCGCCCCGAGCGCGGCAGGGGCGCCGCAGTCTGGTGGCGCTCGCGGGGGCTGGCGCCCCCCTGCCGCGAGCGCGGCAGGGGCGAAGCCCCGCGAGCGCCAAACAAAATCGGCGCGGCCGGTCGCGACCTCGCGCTCGCAGTCTGGTGGCGCTCGCGGGGGCTGGCGCCCCCTGCCGCGCTACGCGGATTGCGCCGGCAGCAGGGCTTTCAGGCGGACGATCTCGGCCTCGAGCGCGTCGATGCGCGCCTTGGCGGCCGCCAGGTGCTGGACCACCTCGTCGACATGCACGAGGTGCGGGATGTGCTGGTCGCAGTTGGTGTCCCACGCCTCGATGGTGAACAGGATGGCGCGCTCGACCACGGCGTCGTAGCCCGGCATCGTCAGGCGTTCGAGGAGCGCCGGATCGTCGTCGATCACGCGCGCGCGGCCCCACAGCTTGACCCGCGCCTGGGCGGTATAGTCGGTCAGGAACAGGTAGGCGCGGTCGTTCTCCGACAGGTTGCCGGCCGTGATGTAGTGGCGATTGCCGCGGAAATCCGCGAAGCCGATCGTGTGGCCGTCGAGCAGTTTCAGGAAGCCGGGCGGTCCGCCGCGGTGCTGGATGTATGGGCGGCCGTCGGCGCTCGCGGTGCCGAAATAGCACGAGTCGCGCAGCGCGATGAACTGCGCCACCGCCTCGGGGATCGGCCGCGCGAAGCGCCCGCGCGCCTCGAGCTGGGCGCCCTTGCCGCGCGAGCCGTAGCGCTCCTGGGCGCGGCGGATCGCCGGTGTGAAAACGACGTCGTTGGCCTTGGGAAAGTCGCTCATGGCGCAAACATGGCGTCGGCCGCCCGCCCCGACAAACGACGTTTTCTAACGGGAGGCGTGAGACAGGCTCACGCCTCCCCGTCCTGTGCCGTCAGTCGAGCGGCTCGAGCTTGACGATCGAGGCGCCGTGGTTGCTGCCGACCCAGAAGGTCACGGGCGTGGTCGTGTTGTCGACGAACACACGCCTGATGTTGGTCGAGCGCGGCAGCAGGTATTCGACGAACTGTCCGGACTTGGGATCGAGCCGCAGGATGCGGTCGGTCGACATCGAGCCGGTCCACGCCTCGCCGTTCTTGTCGAGCGCGACGTCGTAGGGCGCCGACCACGGCGTCGGCGCCTGCCATTCCTTGAACGTCTCGGTCCTGGTGTCGAACATCGCGATGCGATTGCCGCGATACTCGGCGAACCACAGCCGATCCTCGCCGTCCATCATGCCGCGCCGCGGCGCCGAGTTGGCGGTCGGCGTCGGGAAGAGCTTGACCGCGCCGGTCTTGGCGTCGATCCGGCCGATGTGCCGGTTGGCGAAGTCGGTGAAGTAGGCGTTGTTGTGCGAGTCCGGAATCACGTCGTAGATGTTGTGGTTCTCGCCGACCGGCGCGCCCTTGAACGGCGCGAAGGTCTCGAAGCCACCGGACGCGACGTCGAACCGGTGCACCGCGGCGAAGCCGTTGTCCTGGGTCCACACCTTGCCGTCGACGCCGGCCGAGCGCGGGCTCACCATGTTGATCTGCGTCATGTCCTTGTTGATGTCGGCCGGCAGGCTCCAGGTCTCGAGCTTCTCCGCCTTGCGATCGAAGCGCGCGATCGCGCCCTGATACATGAGGCCGAGCCACAGATTGCCGTCCTTGTCGTCACGCAGGCCGAGCATGCCGGTCGGCCAGCCGCGCTTGAGCACCGGCACCGCGTATTCCGTGACCTTGCCGGTCCGCGGATCGAGCTTGCCGAACTTCTGCTCGCCGAAGTTCGAGTACCAGACCATGCCGTCGCGATCGAGCATCACGTCGTGCGGCTCGATCGTCGCGCGCGGCAGATCGTACTCGGTGATGATCACCCGGGTGCCGCGGCCGCTCGGGCGCGGCAACGTCTTCAAGGGATAGTCCCATTCCGCCGAGCGGCTGAGGTTGATGGTGGCGAGCCACTCGGCGCGCTGCTGCTGGGCCTTGTCGCGCGCCTCGCCGCGCTCCTCGAGCAGACGCTGGGCGCGGCGCTTCTGCGGATGCAGCGACGTGCTCTGGTTGGCGTAGCCGGCCATCCGCTTCTGCACGTCGCGGAACTCCGCGGCGTCGTGCTGCGAATGCACGATGCGCTGGACGGTGTGGCAGCTCATGCAGTTGAGCAGCGTCTGCTTCTGCTGATCGCTGCCGGGCGCGCTGAGCAACCACTCGCCGTTGCTGAGCTGCTCGGCCAGGTCGTCGGCCTTGCGCAGCGCGAGGTCGGCGCTCGCCGGCGCACCCGTCGCCAGCTCGACCGACTGCGGGCCGTCCAGCTCGTAGCCGACCGCGCGGACCGACAAGGCGTAGCCCCCCGGCGCGAGCCTGGCGGCCGGGAAGCTGTAGCGGCCCTGGCGGTCGCTGACGACCGTGACCGTGATGGTCGAGCCGGTCCGCTTGGCGCTGACCAGCACGCCCTCCATCGCGCCCTCCTCCTTGGAGGACACCTGGCCGCTGAGCGCGACCGCGGCCTGCGCGCAGGCCGCGCGCGGCACGGCCAGCGCGAGAATCATGAAGGCCCCGCCGACCAAGGACAGGACGCTGGCTTTGCGCATCGGTCTCCTCCCGCACCGTCGTGGGCTCGGCCTGTGTCCGACCGTGACATCGCCCATGGATCGCGTGGCACCAGCATAGGTGGGCCAACCAGCCGTTTCAATTTGCACGCCACCGTTGACCGGGAGGCGCCAAATCGCGGAGCGTCGCGCGACGCGCCCAAGCTTGATCGGATGCTGGAGCCGAGGATGCGGAATTGGCGTCGGGTCTCGATGGCGCTGCTGGCAACGACGCTGCTCGCCGGAACGACCCGCGCCGCCGAGCCGGCCCCAACGGCCGAGCCGGCGCCGACGGAGGAGCTCGACTACCGCAAGGAGGTGCCGCGCCTCGAGGAGGCGACGCGCCGAGGCGACGCCAAGTCCGCGGAGCTCCTGGGCGAGCTCTATGCGAGCGGCATCGGAGTCGCGCGCAACCCGCAACGCGCATGCGATCTGTTCGAGCAGGCCGCCGGCAAGGCGTTTCCCGAAGCCGAGCACAATTTCGCCAATTGCTGGTTCTTCGGCATCGGCCGGCCGCGCGACTACGCCCAGTCGGCGCACTGGTACGAGCGCGCCGCCGCGCACGGCTTCCTGCGCGCCGATTGTGCGCTCGGCACCCAGTACCGCCTCGGCCTCGGCGTGCCGCAGGACAAGGCCAAGGGCTTCGCGCTATGCCGCAAGGGCATCGAGGAGGGCGATCCGGAGAACATGACGACGCTCGCGGAGATGTATCTCGCGGGCGACGGGGTGGCGCGCGACTACAAGCAGGCCGCCGCGCTGCTGCGTGAGGCCGCCGACGCGCACGAGGCCAATGCCGCGCGCCTGCTCGGGCTCATGTACTTCAATGGTGACGGCGTGCCGCGTGACCCCAACCAGGCGCGCGACTGGTTGATGCAGGCGGCCGACGGCGGCCGGCGCGACGCCTTCCTGCCGCTCGGCAAGCTGTTCCTC
Source organism: Candidatus Sulfotelmatobacter sp. (assembly GCA_035507915.1). Lineage (GTDB taxonomy): Bacteria > Pseudomonadota > Alphaproteobacteria > Elsterales > Elsteraceae > JACQAI01. The sequence goes on along the minus strand of DATJNS010000319.1, from coordinate 12,483 downwards.
GCCGCGGCGCGCGACGCGGCACAGCACATCGTCGAGGGCACCGCGCTGCCGGCGCTGTTCTGGCTTTCGCTCGCCGCGGAATACGATCCCGCGCCCGAGCGGCGTACCGAGGCCAAGCAGCTCTACGATCCGCTGGCCGCCGCCGCGCCCGCGCTGGTCGGCAAGCTCGCGCCCGAGCTCAAGCCGTGGCGCGAGAGCCTCGGCAAGCCGTGACGGCCGGTCGCGACGCGCTGCGGCCCGTCACGCTGCTGGGCGCCGCGGCGTTCTGCGTCGCCGCGTGTCTGCGCATCACCGATCCGCTGCTGCCCGACATCGCGCGCGCGTTCGCCGTGACGACTGCCGCCGCCTCGATCGTGGTAACCGCCTTCTCGCTCGCCTACGGCCTGTGCCAGCTGGTCTATGGGCCGATCGGCGATCGTCTCGGCAAGTACGCCGTGATCGTCGCCGCCATGGCGGTGTCGGCCGTCGTGCTCGCCGCGGCTGCCGCCGCGCCCAGCTTGACGGCGCTCGCCGCACTGCGCCTGGTCGCAGGGGTGACGACCGCCGGAATTCTGCCGCTCGCGCTCGCGTTCGTCGGTGACAGCGTGCCCTACGAGCGGCGCCAGGCGGTGCTCGCCCGCGTGCTGTCGGGCCAATTGCTCGGCGTCATCTCCGGCCAGGCCGCCGGCGGCATTCTGATCGGCTTCGTCAGCTGGCGCGTCGTCTTCCTGCTGCTGGGCGGCTGTTTCGGTTTGATCGCGGCGGTGCTGTGGCGTGAGCTGCGCACGGGACGGGTGGTGCAGCGCCGCACCGCGACGCCGATCCGGCTGGACGAGCTGACCCGGCGATACGCGTCGCTCTTCCGCGACTCCGGACCGCGATCCGTGCTGATCGCCATCTTCCTCGAAGGCCTTCTGTTCTTCGGCACGCTCGCCTATCTCGGCGCCTTCCTGCGCGATGCCCTTGCGCTGAGCTATGTCGCGGTCGGTCTCACGCTCGGCTGCTTCGGCATCGGCGGTCTCTGCTACAGCCTGTCGGCGCGCCGGCTGGTGCCGGGGTTGGGCGAGCGCGGCATGATGCGGGTCGCCGGTCTGGCGCTCGCCGCAAGCTTCGTCGCGCTTGCCCTCGTCGACACCTGGACGACGACGGTCCCCGCCATGGCGGTGCTCGGGTTCGGACTCTACATGATGCACAACACCCTGCAGACGGCCGCGACCCAGATGGCGCCCGACGCGCGCGGCGCAGCGGTGTCGCTCTTCTATGCCTGCTTCTTCCTGAGCCAGGCGATCGGCGCGCCGCTGATCGGTGCGGCGATCGCCCGTGTCGGCTATGGCCCGGTCTTCGTCGCCATCGGGGCCGGGCTGCTCGGCCTCGGCCTCTGGTTCGCGCACCGGCGCGCGAACCAGCTGTCGCGCGATCTTCCGGTCTGAGGCCTCAGCGCGCGAACGCGCTGCCGGCCGGCGCGTCGTGCTCGAGGTTCTGCCGGGCGTGATCGTAGTTCCGGCTCATGAACCAGCCCATGTACTCCGTGTAGGTGACCGGCTCGAACTTGGGCGGATTGCCGGGCCCGGTGCAGGTCGGGATGCACTCCATCGGGAAATCGGCGTTGCAGTCGAAGAAGAACGGGATGGCGTAGCGGTCGACGCCCGACAGGTTGCGCACGCGGTGCGGCGTCGACAAAAAGCGCCCGTTGGTCCAGCGATGGCCCATGTCGCCGGTGTTGACCACGAACGTGCCATCGAGCGGCGGCGCCGCGATCCAGTGGCCCGAGCGCGTGCGGATCTCGAGGCCCGGGATCTTGTTTTGCGCCAGCATGGTGAGGAACCCCGAGTCGGTGTGCGGCGCCGAACCGAACTCGTTCTCGCCGTAGGCCGCGACCGGCGGATAGTGCGACATGCGCAGCGAATACTGCGGATCGACGAAGGCGGGCGCGAACCAGCCGGCCGGCAGGCCGAGCGCGACCTCGTAGACCGGCAGCAGACCGAGCGCCAACGCCTCGAGCGCGTTGCAGTAGGCGACGATGGCCTCGCGAAAGCCCGGCAGGTTCCCGGGCCATTGGTTGAGGCCCTTGAAGCGCTTGCCGGCGATTACGGCCGGGTCGTCGGGCGTGCGGTCGCGCTTGACGAAAAACGCCTCGTTCAGGTTGGGCCTGGTGTTGACGTTGACCTGCGAGCTGCGCGTCACGCTGGCGCCCATGCCCATGTAGCCGATGTTGTGACGGTCGATCTTGAGCGCCTGCTTGTCGGCGAGCGGCAGGGCGTGGAAGCGCGCGACCTCGGCGAACACCCGGTCGATCAGATCCTGCGGCACGCCGTGGTTGGCGAGGAAATAGAAGCCGACGTTCTCGCAGGCATGGCGCAGCTCGGCGCCGAGCTGGGCGAGCGCGCCCGGCTCGCCGGCGCGGTAGGGCCCGAGATCGAGCACCGGGATGGTCTCGCCCGCCGGCGCCGATGCGCTCCACGCCTTGGCTTCCGCGACGTCCATGGTCAGGTCTCCCGCTGGTCCCATGTTCATTCTATGCGCTCCAGCCCGGCGGCGCACTAGCACGGCAGGGTGCGCACCGCCCTGCCCCGCTAGCCTGCCGGATAGCTATCCCGCCTATCCCTTTGCACCCCGACGACATCCCCCTGCGCGGGTGACGACGCGCCCGGCCGACGGCATATCGAGGCCATCCTCGTCCCTGTCCCGTCCCGGAGTGCGCCCGATGGTCGTTCGTTCGTCCCACCGCCCCGCCGCGATCGCCGCCGACCGGCGCTTCGCGTCCCTCATGCTCGCAGTGCTCGTGGCGATTCCCGCCATCCAGCTGATCGTCACTCTGATCGTCACGCGGGCGGCCGGCTAAGTCGTCCGCCGACGCCATCCCCCAACGTTCGCCCCCAGGAGCCCGCCATGAACGTCCTCAATCGCCTCAAGGTCCGCATGAAGCTCGGCCTCGTGCTGGCCGTCTGCGCGCTGTCGCTGATCGCCGCGCTGGGTCTCGCCGCGTCGTTCCAGCGCCAGCACATGATGGAGGAGCGCATCGGCCAGCTGCGCGCCGTGGTCGACGCCGCATCGACGTTCGCCCAGTCGCTCGAGAACGAGGTCACCGCCGGGAAGCTGACGCACGATGCCGCCATCGAGCGCTTCCGCGACGTCCTCGGCGCGATGCATTACGGCAACGGCAGCGGCTACCTGATCGCCTACACGATGGACGGCACGGCGATCGCCCATGGCGGGGACCCCAAGATGGTCGGCCAGCGCCGGCTGACCGCCAAGGACGCCAACGGCAAGCTGATCGTGTCGTCGATGATCGACATCGCGCGGTCGCCGTCGGGCGAAGGCACGACGAGCTACGTCTATCCGAAGCCCGGCCAGACCGAACCGCTGCCCAAGGTCACGCTCGTCAAGCGCTTCGACCCGTGGAACGTCTTCATCGCGACCGGCCTCTACGTCGACGACGTCGATGCCGAATTTCGTCACGTGCTCGTCCAGCTCGGCCTGACCGCGCTGGCGCTGATCTCGATCACGGCGGGCATCGTGTTCGCGATCGGCCGCAACATCGGCGCCGGGCTCGGCCGCTTGCGCGACAAGATGGCGAAACTGGCGGAAGGCGACCTCGAGGTGGACGTCACGGAAAGCGCCCGTGCCGACGAGATCGGCGACATGGCGAAGACCGTCCAGGTGTTTCGCGACAACGCCGTGGCGATGCGCGCGATGCAGGCCGAGCAGGAAGCCGCCAAGGAGCGCAGCGCGCACGAGAAGCAGCAGCTGATGGCCAGCCTCGCCGACGATTTCGAATCGCGCATCAAGGGCATCGTCGAGGCGGTGTCGAGCGCGGCCGGCCAGATGCAGTCGACCGCACGCTCGATGTCGAATGCGACCGAGGGAACCCGCCAGCGCTCGCTCGCCGTCGCGTCGGCGTCCAACCAGGCGACCGCCAACGTGCAGACCGTCGCGGCGGCGTCCGAGGAGCTGTCGTCGTCGATCTCCGAGATCGGTCGTCAGGTCGCGCACGCCTCGGGCGTGTCGCGCAAGGCGGCCGAGGAAGGCGAGAAGACCAACCAGACGGTCTCGGGCCTGGCCGACGGCGCGCGGCGCATCGGCGAGGTCGTCAAGCTGATCAACGATATCGCCCAACAGACCAATCTGCTGGCGCTCAACGCCACCATCGAGGCGGCGCGCGCCGGCGACGCCGGCAAGGGCTTCGCGGTCGTCGCGTCGGAGGTCAAGAACCTGGCGAGCCAGACCGCGCGGGCGACCGAGGAGATCCGCGGCCAGATCACGGCGATCCAGGCCGAGACCGAGTCGGCGGTCGAGACGATCCAGGGCATCTCGACGACCATCCTCGAGGTCAACCAGATCTCGGCATCGATCGCGGCGGCGGTCGAGCAGCAGGCGGCGGCGACGCAGGAGATCACGCGCAACGTGCAGCAGGCCGCCGGCGGCACCCAGGACGTGAGCCAGAACATCGCCGGCGTGTCGGCGTCGGTCGAAGAGACCGGCAGCGCGGCGAACGACGTCAGCACCGCCGCCGACCACCTGGCCGAGCAGGCGCGCGCGCTCAGCGACGAGGTCGACAACTTCCTCGCGACGGTGCGCGCCGCCTGACCGCTCGGCAACGCGTCCGTGCTCGGCGTCCGTCCTCGGGCGCCGAGCACGCCGCCGCGCCGCGTCAGGCCTCGGCGTCGTCCGGCCGGCTGACCGTCACGTCGAGGTCGGTGACCAGGCCGCTCGCCAGCGAATAGACCCAGCCGTGCACCGCCAAAGGCTGGCCGCGCGCCCAGGCGTCCCGCACGAAGACGTCGGCCGCGACGTTGCGCACCTGCCGCATCACGTTGAGCTCGCACAGCCGGTCGAGCCGTGCTCTCTCGTCGGCGATCGCCGCGAGCTCGCGCCGATGGGCCTGGTGCACCTCGCGGATCGGATGCAGCCAGTGGTCGACCAGGCCGCGGCGCTTGCCGTCGATCGCCGCGCTCACGCCGCCGCAGCCGTAATGGCCGACCACCAGGATGTGCTTCACCTTCAGGACGTCGATCGCGAACTGGAGGACGGACAAGTAGTTGGCGTCCTGCGGCGGCGCCAGATTCGCGACGTTGCGATGCACGAACAGCTCGCCGGGGTCGAGATCGACGATCTCGTTCGCCGGAACCCGGCTGTCCGAGCAGCCGATCCACAGATATTCGGGCGCCTGCTGTCCGAGCAGACGCTTGAAGAAGTTGGCGTCTGCGGCGAGCTTGCGCGCCGCCCACGCGCGGTTGTTCTGCTTCAGATGATCGAGCATGGCTTCTACATCGTCGAAAAAGCGTGCGCGACGTGCTGCACGAACCGTGCCTTTAGAGCCCTTGCTCGACCATGTCGAGCACGCGTTGGCCGACGTCGTGGATTTGCGCCGGCGTCAGGCGGCGCAGCGGCCCCTCGATCACGAGCAGGGCGAGGCCGTGCACGGCCGACCAGGCCAGATACTCGGCGCCCGGACGCCGCGCCGCCGGCAGCACGCCGGCCTCGACCAGACGATCGAGCGTCGCGCCCAGGATCTGGAACGGATTGAGGCCGCGGGGGCCGGCCATCGCCGGATCGGGTGCCCCGCTCGGATCGCCCGCGGTCGCGAACGCGGTACGGAACAGCCCGGTCTCGCGCTGCGCGAAATCAAGATAGGCGGTGCCGACGGCGCGCAGGCCGGCGCGCGCGTCGGCGGCGGGGCGACGGCGCCGCGCGACCCGCGCGAGCTCCGCCTCCATCGCGGCCGCGACGTCGGCCAGCGCCGCCGCGCGAACCGCCTGCAGCAGCGCCTCCCGGTTGGCGAAGTGGCGGTAGGCGGCGTTGGGCACCACGCCGGCGCGCCGCGTCGCCTCGCGCAGCACCACCGCATCCGGGCCGCCGATGCGCGCCAGCGCGATGCCGGCCTCGAGGAGCGCGCGGCGCAGATCGCCGTGGCGATAGGTGCCGCGCGGCTTCGGAAGGATGGCGGCACGGCTCACCGGCGCCCCCGCCCGCTTATGTGGACACTGTCCATTTCTGCTTGCATCGCCATTGTGGACGATGTACACAAATTCGCGACGACGCGCAACCGACGATGACCCCCTCACCAGGAGACCGCCATGCAGATCTCGCCCTACCTGTTCTTCGACGGCCGCGCCGAGGAGGCGCTCAACTTCTATCGTGACGCGATCGGCGCCGACGTCATGATGGTGTTGCGCTGGAAGGACAGCCCCGATCCCCAGATGGTGCCGCCGGGCGGCGACCCCAACAAGGTGATGCACGCCCGCTTCCGCGTCGGCGACACGACCGTAATGGCGTCGGACGGGCGTTGCCAGGGCCAGCCGAGCTTCCAGGGCTTCGCGCTCAACATCACGGCGAAGGACGCGGCCGAGGCCGCGCGCCTGTTCGGCGCGCTGGGCGCCGGCGGACAGGTCCAGATGCCGCTGACCCAGACCTTCTTTTCGCCCAGCTTCGGCATGGTCGCCGACCGTTTCGGCGTCTCCTGGATGGTCTACGTCGAGAAGTAGGTACCGGCGCCACGGCCGCTCCGGTCCCCGATCGGAGCCGCCCCGTGGCGAGATCGTGTAGACTTCGCCACATGACCTCGCGCACGGCGTTCACCGCCCCACCTGCCATCCCCGTCGTCGACATCACCGGGCTCGCGTCCCCGGCGTCTGCCGCCGCGCGCGACACCGCGCGCCACTTGTGCCACGCCTACGAGACGCTCGGCTTCGCCTATGTCGCCGGGCACGGCGTGCCGTCGGATGTGATCGAGCGCGCGTTCGCCGCGTCGGCCGAGTTCCATGCCGCGCCGCTCGAGCGCAAGCAGGCGCTGGCGATCAACCGCTACCATCGCGGCTACATCGGCATGGCGACCTCGACCATCGTGACCTCGACGGTCGCGCGGGTCACCCAGCCGAATCTGAGCGAATCCCTGATGCTGATGCACGAGGTCGCGCCCGACGATCCCGGCTACGGCACCGCGGTGCACGGTCCCAACCAGTGGCCCGACTGGCTGCCCGGCTTCCGGTCGGCGATCACCGCCTACACGGCGGCGCTCGAGCGCGTCGCGCGCCGGCTGCTCGATGCGTTCACGCTCGGGCTCAACCTGCCGGGCGACTATTTCGCACCCTTGTTCGCCAGGCCAGTGACGTTCCTGCGTCTGCTGCACTACCCGCCGCACCCGCCGAGCGCCGCCGACAACCAGTTCGGCGCCGCGCCCCACACCGATTACGGTTGTTTCACGATCCTCGCCCAGCACGGCGTCGAGGGACTGGCGGTGCGCGATCCGTCGGGTGCCTGGATCGACGCGCCGCCGATCCCGGGTACGTTCCTGCTCAACCTCGGCGACCTGATGCCGCGGTGGAGCAACGATCGGTTCCGCTCGACCCCGCATCGCGTGCTGAACCGGTCCGGACGCGAACGGTACTCGATCGCCTATTTCTTCGATCCCGCCATGGACGCGGTGATCGAATGCCTGCCGACCTGCCGGTCTGCGGAAATTCCGCCGCGCCATCCGCCGATGCGTTACGGCGATTATTTGATGGCGCGGCTCGACAAGAACTACGCCTACCGTCGAACGACGTAGACGGCGGATGCGCGCGCGGCGCGCCGATGATCGGATTTAGCCGAAATCCCCGCCGTGTGTGACGCACCGCACGCTGCGATTTTGTGGAAACTTGCCGAAGCTCGCACGTTCTTAGCTCTTGAGCCCGCCACCAGGGGACGACGCATGGCTTCGGGATCGCGCTCGCACGTCGGAAATCCGGACGCCTCCCCGGCCGGCTTCAAGCACAGCTATATGGAGAGCGTTCGCCTGATCGAGCAGCTGCATCGGCGCTATCTCGACGTCGTGCAGAGCGAGCTCAAGGCGCAGGGAGTCGACGACATCAACAACGTGCAGGCGCTCATGATCCTGCATATCGGCATGACCGAGCTCGCCGTGACCGATCTCCTGAAGCGCGGCTACTATCTCGCCTCCAACGTGTCGTACAATGTGCGCAAGCTCGCCGAGGCCGGCTATCTGGTGCAGGAGCGCTCGACTGCGGACCGCCGCTCCGTGCGCCTGCGCCTGACCAGCAAGGGTCTCGCCCAGTACGAGCGTCTGGCCGCGATGATCGAGCGTCAGGTGTCGGCGCTGACCGATGTGACCAGCTTCAAGGACTTGGAGGCGGCGACCCGCATCTTCCGCAACCTGGGCGAATTCTGGCACGGCCTGCGCCATCTCGGCGACGTCGGCGGCTACTGACGCGAGCCTAGGACTGGCCCATGCGCTTCTTGGTGCGGTTGGTCGGTTGCGCCTGAAGCGGATCGTCCGGCCAGTAGTGCTTCGGGTACTGGCCCTTGAGATCGCTCTTCACGGCGCGGTAGCCGGTCGCCCAGAAGCTGGCGAGATCGCGCGTCACCTGGACCGGCCGCGACGCCGGCGACAGCAGATGGAGCAGCAGCGGCACGCGGCCGCCGGCGACCGCCGGCGTCGCGGCGAGGCCGAACATCTCCTGCAGCCGCACCGCGAGCACTGGCGTATCGCCGGCCTCGTAGTCGATCGGCAGGCGCGAGCCCGACGGCACGACAACGTGCGTCGGCGCCGCGTCGTCGAGCGCCTTGCGGTGCGCCCAGTCGAGCTGCGCGCGCAAGGCGGCGTCGAGATCGACGGTCTTCAGCTGCGCGAGCCGCGTCACGCCGTCGAGGAACGGCGCCAGCCAGTTCTCGAGGTCGGCGACGAGCGCGTCATCGGACAAGTCGGGCCAGTCGCCCGGCGGAATGTCGAGCCGGCGCGCGAACGCCACGCGCGCGCGCCACTGCGCGAGCTCCTTGCGCCAGGGCAGCACGCCCGGCCCGGCGGCGCGGATGCCATCGAGCAGCGCCGCCGTCACGGCCGCGCGGGGCGGCGCGGCGAGCGGCTCGTCCTTGAGCACCAGGCGGCCGAGCCGGCGCTGGCGGCGCGCCAGCACCGCCGCGTCGCGCGCGTCCCACGCGACGCGATCCTCGACCGTGATGCGATCGGCGAACGCCCGCTCGATGTCGTCGAGCGCGAGTGGCGCGGCACGGAAGATCTGGGCGTCCTGCCGCCCGGCGTCGAGGTCGGCGACCGCGAGGAAGTCCTCGGCGGCCAGCGGCTCGGTCGCCGGCAACGCGGCGCCGCGACCGTTGCTGAGCACGAACTGCCCACCGCCGCTTCCTGCACCGCTTCGGCCGCCGCGGCGCTGGGCGATGCGGTCGGGATAAGCCAGCGCGATCAGGAGCCCGGCGTGCCGCGCGTCGATCGGCGCGTCGGGCGCGCCCAACGCCCGCTGCCATCGGCGCGCGGCCTGGCGGGCGCGTTGCAGCGCACCGCGCTCGACGGTGAGCCCGGCCGGCAGATCGCGTCGGTCGAACGCGCCGTCGACCAGCTCGGCACGCAGGCGGAGGTCGGCGTCGCGCGCGCCCGGGCGTGCTTTCACGACGTCGCGCTCGCCGAGCACCGCGGCGAGGATGGCGGCGAGCCGGCCATGGCCGAGCGCATGACCCGCGAGCATCATGTGGGCGAGCCGCGGATGGACGCCGAAGCGCGCAATCGCGCGGCCGTGCGCGGTGATGCGGCCGCCCGGGTCGAGCGCGCCCAGCCCGGCGAGCAGCGCGCGCCCCTGCTCGAACGCGGCGTCCGGCGGCGGATCGAGCCACGCGAGCGCGCCCGGCTCGGCGCCCCAGCAGGCGAGCTCGAGCGCGAGCGGCGCGAGGTCGGCGGCGCGCATCTCGGGCGGCGTGAACGCGAGCAGCGCACGTTGCTCGGCTTCGGGCCACAGCCGATAGCAGCGTCCCGGGCCGAGCCGGCCGGCGCGGCCGCGCCGTTGGTCGGAAGCGGCCTGCGACACCCGCACGGTCTCGAGCCCGGTCATGCCGCTGCGCGGCTCGAAGCGCGGCAGGCGCATCAGGCCGCTGTCGATCACCACCGTCACGCCTTCGATCGTCAGGCTGGTCTCGGCGATCGCGGTCGCCAGCACGACGCGGCGGCGACCGGACGGGTCGGGCAGGATCGCCGCGTCCTGCTCGGCCTGCGGCAGATCGCCGTAGAGCGGCGCGACCCGCACGCCGCCGTCGCCGAGATCGTCGAGCCGCTGCGCGACGCGCCGGATCTCGGCGGCCCCCGGCAGGAACACGAGGATGTCGCCGCCCGTCTCCGCGAGCGCGCGCCGCACCGTCGCCGCCACAGCGTCCTCGAGCGCACCCGGGGCGGGCCGCTCGAGATGGATGGTCTCGACCGGGAAGCTGCGTCCCTCGCTGGTCAGCACCGGCGCATCGCCGAGCAGGCGCGCGACCGCCGCACCGTCGAGCGTCGCCGACATCGCGATCAGGCGGAGGTCGCGTCGCAGCGCGCCCTGCACCTCGAGGCAGAGCGCGAGATTGAGGTCGCTGTCGAGGCTGCGCTCGTGGATCTCGTCGAATGCGACCAGCCCGACGCCGGTCAGTTCGGGATCGCTCTGCAGCTGGCGCACGAACACGCCGTCGGTCACCACCTCGATTCGGGTCCGCGCCGACACCTTGGTATCCAGGCGCATGCGATAGCCGACGGTCTCGCCGACCGATTCGCCGAGCAGGTCGGCCATCCTGCGCGCCGCCGCGCGGGCCGCCAAACGCCGCGGTTCGAGCACGATCAACCGCCGGCCGGCGAGCCACGTCGCGTCGAGCAGCGCGAGCGGCACGCGCGTGGTCTTGCCCGCGCCGGGCGGGGCCTGTAAGACCACGTTCACGGAAGTTTCAAGAATCTGCCGAAGCGCGGGAATGACGGGTTCGATAGGAAGGTCGGTCGGCGCCATGCGGCACATCTTAGCCAATACCGCATCGATGGGGCGCTGACAGGCGTGCGCGCGGCATGACCAAGCCTCCCGGCCCGGCCCCCGTGTTCTCGATCGTGCGCGCCCAGGAGCTGGCGACCGCCGGCGCGACGGTGCTGAACGCCCGCGCCGCGATGATCCGCGTGGCGCTCGCCGACCCGGCCAACGCCAATCACGCCGAGCTCCAGCGCATGGTGGTCGAGAAGGCCGAGGCGGTGACCGAGATCGGCCGGTTGTCCTGGCTCGCCTGGGCCTCGGTCGCGAGCACGGCGATGACGGCATGGACCAACCAGGCGCGCATCGGCGCGGCCTATGCGTCGGCGCTGGCGGGCGCACGCTCGCCGTTCGACGTGGTGGCGGCGCAGACCCGCTTCGCCTCGAACGCGGCCGCCGCCGCGGCGCGCTCGGCGACCGACCTCGGCGCCGCCATCGCACGCACCGCCGAGGCGCCGCTACGCCCGCTGCATCGCCGCCTCACCGCCAACGGCAAGCGCCTCAGCGAGCAGAGCTAGGCGCGCCGGCAGCGGATCCGCCAGGGCCGTATCGCGGCGCGCGGCGATCTCGATCGCCTGGCCGCCCCCGCCGCAGCGCGACGGCCCGCGCTTCATGATCGATTTCGAGGCGGCGCTGCGCGACCCGTGGACGCCGCTGGTGCGCGACCGGCTGATCGCGCAACGATGAGGGGGCGAACGGGAGGGAACCATGATCAAGCACGACCATTCCCGCTGGGGTGCCGGCGACCAGCTCGGCGCGGGCAATCTGCTGACACAAGAGCGGCGCCTGGCGGCGCTGCGCGCGATCCGCGGCGGACAGCTCTACGATCTCAGCCACGAGATCAGCCCGGGCGCACCCTTCATGGCGCCCAACCAGACGCCGTTCCTGATGTCGATCTGGGCCTCGTGGCGCGACTCGATCGGACGTCGCCGACGCATGGGAGCGACCAACGACGCCGGATCGAACGTCGAGCGGGCCGAGATGACGATGCATGTCGGCACGCACATCGACGCGCTCGGGCATTTCAGCATCGGCGACCACCTGTACAACGGGCTGCCGGCCGCCGAGGTGGTGACCGACTGGGGCCTCGAGCGCCTCGGCATCGAGCACACGCCGCCGATGATCAGCCGCGGCGTCCTGCTCGACGTGTCCGGGTTCGATGGTGGCCCCTACCTCTCGCCGGGGCGGGTCGTCACCCCGAGCGATCTCGCCCGCGCCGCCGACGCGGCCGGCGTGGCGGTCGAGCCGGGCGACATCGTGCTGATCCACACCGGCTGGGGACGCTTCTTCGGCGTCGACAACAAGCGCTATCTGGAAGGCGAGGCCGGGATCGACGTGCCCGGCGCCCGTTGGCTGACCGAGCGCGAGGTCGTGGCGATCGGCTGCGACAACATGGCGGTCGAGGTGCTGCCCAATCCCGATCGCGGCATGGCCTTGCCGGTGCATCAGCACGTGCTGGCCGAAGCCGGGGTTCACCTGATCGAGAACCTGGTGCTCGACGAGCTGGCGCGCGACCGTGTCGCGACGTTCTGCTTCATCCTGCTGGCGACGAAGTTCAAGGGCGCCACCGGCTGTCCGGTGCGGCCGGTCGCGCTGGTCTAGGCGCGTACCCCGCCCTCGCCGCCGGTCTCGACCGGCAGCACGCCGACATAGCGGGCGCGCGGCCGGATCAGCGTGCCGGTCGCGTATTGCTCGATCGCGTGGCCGATCCAGCCGACCGAGCGGCCGATCAAAAACA
>DATJNS010000318.1:0-6254 GCA_035507915.1 Candidatus Sulfotelmatobacter sp. | reverse complement strand
CCTGTGGTCGCGCGCCTTCGAGCGCAACCTGCCGCTGCACGCCGCCTGCGCCGGCCGCGCCGCGAAGCCCGACGTCGTACGCGCCCTGATTCCGGCGACCGGCGACCTCGACGCGCGCCAGGGCGGCGGCTGGACGCCCTTGATGCTGGCGGCGGTCAACGGCATGGCGGCCTCGGTCGACCTGCTGCTCGCCGCCGGCGCGAATGCCGCGTTGGTCAACGACAAGGGCAAGCCCGCCGCCGAGCTGGCGCGGGACGAGGGCCATGCGGCGCTGGCCGCCCGCCTCGCCGGCTGACGGCTTGCGCGCGCTCGGCGATGCCCCTACGGTCGCCCCGTGACGATCCGGCCGGACAGCCCATGAGCCCGACCCCGAAACCGCCGCTGAGCGTCGGCATCGGTGGCCTGGGCGCGATCGGCTTTGCGGTCGCCAAGGCGCTCGATGCCGGTATCCCGGGTCTCGCCCTCAAGGCGGTGTCGGCGCGCGACCGCGACGCAGCCGCCAAGCGGGTGGCATCCTTCAAACACAAGCCCGCGGTGGTCGGCCTCGCCGACCTCGCCGAGCTGTGCGACGTCGTCGTCGAGTGCTGCCCGGCCAAGGAGTTCGCCTCCGTCATGGAGCCGGCGATCGCGCGCGGCCGCATCGTGATGCCGCTCTCGGTCGGCCAACTGCTCGAGCGCGGCGACCTGATCGAGCGCGCGCGTCAGACGGGTGCGCGCATCATCGTGCCGACCGGCGCGCTGCTCGGCCTCGACGCGGTGCGCGCCGCCGCCGAGGGCGAGATCCGCTCGGTCCGCATGGTGTCGCGCAAGCCGCCCGCCGGCCTCAAGGGCGCGCCCTATCTCGAGCAGCACAAGATCGACGTCGACGCGATCAAGACACCGACCAAGATCTTCGACGGCAGCGCGCGCGACGGCGCGCGCGGCTTCCCGGCCAACGTGAACGTCGCGGCGGCGCTGTCGCTCGCCGGCATCGGGCCGGACAAGACGCGGCTCGAGATCTGGGCCGACCCGACGGTCACGCGCAACACCCACACGATCGAGCTCGACGCCGATTCCGTGCGTCTCACCATGACGACCGAGAACGTGCCGGATGCCGACAATCCGCGCACCGGCCGCAACACGCCGCTCAGCACGATCGCCTGCCTGCGCAGCCTCACGGCGACGCTCAAGGTCGGCACCTAGCGCGACAAGGCGCACAGCGCCCGCGAGCGCCACAACAGGAGACCCTCATGCCCGCCGCGTTCACCGCCCGCCCCGAGCTCGTCGGCACGTTCGGCATGGTCGCGAGCACCCACTGGCTCGCCTCGGCGGTCGGCATGGCGATGCTCGAGCGCGGCGGCAACGCGTTCGACGCCGCGGTCGCCGCCGGCTTCACGCTGCATGTCTGCGAGCCGCATTTGAACGGCCCGGGCGGCGACATCCCGATCCTGATCTACAGCGCGCGCGAGGACCGCGTCCGCGCGGTGTGCGGTCAGGGCGTGACGCCGGCCGGCGCCACCATCGCGCACTACCGCGACAAGCTCGGGCTCGACCTGGTGCCCGGCACCGGTCTGCTCGCGACCTGCGTGCCCGGCATGTTCGACGGCTGGGCGACCTTGCTGCGCGACTACGGCACCATGTCGCTCGCCGACGTGCTCGCACCCGCCATCAGCTACGCCGAAAACGGCTGCCCCCTGGTGGCGCGCGCGGTCGAGACGATCGGCAACGTGCGCGCCTTCTTCGAGGCCGAATGGCCGACCTCGGCGGCGCTCTGGCTGCCCGGCGGCAAGCCGCCCGAGCCGGGCCGGCCCTACCGCAACCCGACACTGGCCAAGACCTACGCCCGCATCGTGCGGGAGGCGTCGGCCAAGTCGGGGCGCGAGGCGCAGATCGACGCCGCGCGCGACCTCTGGTACCGCGGCTTCGTCGCCGAGGCGATCGACGAGTTCTGCCGCACCCAGGCGGTGATGGACACGTCGGGCCGGCGTCATCGCGGCGTGCTCAACGCCGACGACATGGCGCGCTGGCACGCGACCGTCGAGGATCCCGTCAAGCTCGACTATGGCCGCTACACCGCGTTCAAGTGCGGGCCGTGGACCCAAGGCCCCGTGCTGCTGCAGCAGCTGGCCCTGCTGCGCAACTTCGATCTCGACGCGATGGACCCGCTCGGACCCGACTTCGTCCACACCGTGGTCGAGTGCATGAAGCTCGCCTTCGCCGACCGCGAGGGCTTCTACGCCGATCCGAACTTCGTCGACGTGCCGCTCGACGGCCTGCTCTCGGCCTCCTACAACCGCGCGCGCGCCGCGCTGGTCGGCGAACGCGCCTCGCGCGAGCTGCGCGTCGGCACCGTCGGCAACCACGCCGGCTGGGTGCCGCCGACCGAGCGCGCCGCCGGGCCGCAGCCCGAGTTCGTCTCGGCGACCACGGGCGAGCCGACGGTGCGGCGCGACGGCACGACCGGCGGCGACACCTGCCATGTCGACGTGATCGACCGCTGGGGCAACATGGTGTCGGCGACGCCCTCGGGCGGTTGGCTACAGAGCTCGCCGACGATCCCGGAGATCGGCTTCTGCCTCGGCACGCGCATGCAGATGTTCTGGCTCGATGAGAGCGCGCCGACCGCCTTGATGCCGAGCCGCCGGCCGCGCTCGACCCTGTCGCCCAGCTTCGCCTATCGCGACGGCAAGCCCTACATGGCGTTCGGCACGCCGGGCGGCGACCAGCAGGACCAGTGGGCGCTGACCTTCTTCCTGCGCCACGTCCATCACGGCATGAACCTGCAGGAGGCGATCGAGGCGCCTGCCTTCACCTCGGAGCACTGGCCGAACTCGTTCTGGCCGCGCGCCGCCAAGCCGGCGCGCCTCCTGGTCGAGGGCCGCATGCCCAAGGCGACCGTCGACGAGCTCAAGCGCCGCGGCCACGACATCGAGGTCGGCGCCGACTGGTCGCTCGGCCGACTCTCGGCGGTGACGCGCGACGGCGACGCCTACAAGGCAGGCGCCAACCCGCGCGGCATGCAGGGCTACGCGGTCGGGCGCTGACTCACGCGGCCGCCGCGGCGGCCGGCAGCGGGAAGCTCACCGTCACGATGGTGCCGAAGGCGCCGGAGACCTGCTGGCACGAGCCGCCGAGATACTTCGCCAGGAGCTCGACGATCGTCATGCCGAGATGCGCGCCGTCCTCGCTCTCGGCGTCGCGCTCGGGCGGCGTCAAGCCGATGCCGTCGTCGGTGACCGACAGGCGCAGCGCGCCCTCGGTGCGCCGGAACGTCACGGTGATGTGCCCCGTGCGGCCGTCCGGGAAGGCGTGCTTGACCGCGTTGGTGACGACCTCGTTGACGATCAGCGCGAGCCGGATGCACTGGTCGGGCAACAGGCTGAGCGGATCGGCGTCGACCGTGCATTCGATCCGGCCCTCGGCCAGATAGGCCGTGGTGATGCGGTCGATCAGCGCCTTCAGGTAGGTCGGCACGTCGACATAGGTGATGTCGGCGCGCCGATACAACAGGTCGTGGACCAGCGAGATCGAATAGACGCGGTCGAGGCTGACCTCGAGCCCGTGGCGCGCCTGCGGGTCCTTGATCTTGCCGGCCTGCAGGCTCAAGAGGCTCGAGATCAGCTGCAGGTTGTTCTTGACCCGGTGGTTCAGCTCCTGGAACAGCGTCTCCTTCTCGCCGACCGTGCGGCTCAGCTTGTCGACGGTGTGCTCGAGGCTCCGGGTGCGCTGGCGCACCTTGTCCTCGAGATCGCGCGTCGCCAGCCACAGCGCGGTGCGGAAGCGGTCCTCGTTGCGCGCGCGCTGGTAGGCGACCCACGAGATCGCGATGAACGCGAGCCAGGCGATCGCCAGGATGGCGAACTGCGGCAGGATGCGGCTCCGCCACTGCTCGAGCACGGTGCGCGGCGAGATGCCGACGTCGACATAGACCGGATAGGTGCCGGCCTGCCGGTAGGCCTGGATGCGCGGCTCCGGATCGTAATCCGAGGCGTAGAGCGCCATGCCGGTGCGGCTCGCCTGGATCATGGTGCGGAAGATCGGGTTCTGGCGCGCCGTCCGCATCGCGTGGTCGGGCAGCGGCGGCTCGCGCAGCAGCAGCGACAGGTCGGGCAGCACGAACTCGATCGTGGCGTCGTAGTCGGCGTCGAGATCGTGGAACAGCTGGCTGAAGTAGTCGGCGCGCACCTCGATCGCGACCACGCCCTCGAACCGGCCGCCGGGCCCGCTCTCGCGCCGCGACAGGACGAAGGTCCGCTCGCCGGTCTCCGGATCGCGCGCCGGATCGCCGATATAGAGCACGTTCTCGGCGCTCTGATGCGCCATGAAGAAGGCGCGCATCGCCACGTTGGCGCGCCGCGTCGCCACCGCCTCGGCACGCACGCCGCCATCCGCGCCGACCTCCAGGATGTTGGCGATGTAGGGCAGCTGCGCGCGCGTCTCGGCGAGATGCGCCTGGAACCGGCTGTCGTCGGACGGATCGGCCCAATTGACCCGCTGCGCCATCAGCTGGGTCTGCATCAGGACGAGGTCGGCGGTCTCGACCAGACGCGAGACGTGCTCGGACAGCAGCTTGGCGAGATCGCCCGCCGAACGCCGCGCCGCGCCCATCGCGCGCTCGCGATCGTGCCACGCCGTGTAGGCGATCAGGGCGAAGAACAGCGCCAGAAACAGCAGCGTCAGGAGAAAGATCAGCCGCGCCGCGCTGGAATGCGGCGCCGCCTGGGCCCGGGGCTCGCGCGGCACGGTGGCGAAGAAGGCGGTGGTCGCCAAGCGGCACTACCTCCGAAAGTCCGACGCGCGGCGCCGCCGCGCGGCCGCCGACCGGGTTCGCGTCGGGGCGCGTATGGTGGCAAAACGACGGTTAAAATGCATCAAGCAATCGGCGCGTTGCGACGATTTTCCCCGATCGCCGCCTTGTCAAGCCGACGGCTTTCGGGGAGCCTCGACAATTCGAGACAACCACCATCGAGGACGACGCCATGGCAACCGAAGCGGCGGGCGGCGCGCCCAGCGGCAAGCTGGTGATCCGCAATGTCGGCCTCATGCTGTCGGGCGATCTCGCGCGCCCGGTGCTCGACGCCGACACCGTGGTCGCGCTCGACGGCCGCATCCTGGCGGTCGGCAAGGCCAAGGACGTCGACACATCGCAGGCGCAGCTCACCATCGACGCGCGCGGCACCTGCCTCGCGCCAGGCCTGATCGACAGTCACGTCCATCCGGTGTTCGGCGACTGGACGCCGCGCCAGAACCAGTTCAACTGGATCGACAGCTTCCTCAACGGCGGCGTCACGACCATGGTCTCGGCCGGCGAGGTCCATCTGCCGGGCCGGCCCAAGGACATCGTCGGCCTGAAGGCGCTCGCCGTCACGGCGCAGCGCTGCTACCACGCCTTCCGGCCCGCCGGCGTGAAGGTGCTGGCGGGCGCGCCCGTGCTCGAGCAAGGCATGGTCGAGAGCGACTTCAAGGACCTGGCCGACGCCGGCGTCACGCTGCTGGGCGAGGTCGGCCTCGGCACCGTGAAGGCCGGCGCGGAAGCCGCGCGCATGGTCGGCTGGGCGCGCAAGTACGGCATCCAGAGCACGATCCACACCGGCGGACCGTCGGTGCCCGGCTCCAACATGATCGACAAGGACGTCGTGCTCGAGGCCGACGCCGACATCATCGGTCACATCAACGGCGGCCACACCGCGCTGCCCGAAGGCCAGATCTGCGAGCTGTGCGCGCGCTCGAGCCGCGCCATCGAGATCGTTCACAACGGCAACGAGAAGGCGGGACTGATCGCGCTGCGCACCGCGCGCGAGCTGAAGCAGCTGCATCGCGTCATCCTCGGCACCGACTCGCCGGCCGGCTCGGGCGTGCAGCCGCTCGGCATCCTGAGGATGATCGCGCTGCTGTCGAGCCTCGGCGACCTGCCGGCCGAGCAGGCCTTCTGCCTGGCGACCGGCAATACCGCGCGGCTGCGCAAGCTCGACTCCGGTCTGATCGAACCCGGCCGCGCCGCGGATTTCGTGTTCCTCGATCGCGCCCAGCACACCGCCGGCAAGACGCTGCTCGACAGCGTACAGCTCGGCGACCTCCCCGGCGTCGGCATGGTGGTGATCGACGGCGCGATCGTCGCGCAGCGCAGCCGCAACACCCCACCGGCAACGCAAGTGCCGGCGGTGGTGGCGTAACCCCCCTCCCTGCCCTCCCCCTCAAGGGGAATGTTTCACTTGACGTACCCACACGCTTGGGTTAGGCTTGTGGCATAAGGAGTTTTGCCATGGCCTCGGTAC
>DATJNS010000317.1:0-10288 GCA_035507915.1 Candidatus Sulfotelmatobacter sp. | reverse complement strand
GCTCGGTCAGCGTGACGGTATCGTCACCGGCGCCCGTGACGGCGGCAACGCCGGCCACATTGACGCTGCTGCCGGCGGCAAGCTCGACACTGCTGGCGCCGCCGCCGAGGTCGACGGTCGTGTTCGTGGCCGGCTCGGTCAGCGCGACGGTGTCGTTGCCGGCGCCCGTGATGGCCTCGACGTTGGCGACGTTGACGCTGCTGCCGGCGGCCAGTGTCAAGCTGCTGGCGCCGCCGCCGAGGTCGATCGTCTCGTGAGTGGCGGCGACCGTCAGCGTCACGCTATCGTCGCCGGCGCCCGTGACGGTCTCGACGTTGGCGACGCTGGCACTGCTGCCTGCCGCGAGCGCCAGGCTGCTGGCGCCGCCGCCGAGATCGATCGTCTCGTGGGTCGTGGCAGCCGTCAGGGTGACGGTGTCGTCGCCCGCGCCCGTAATGGTCCCGACATGGGCGACGTTGACGCTGCTGCCCGCGGCGAGCTGCAGGCTGTCGTGGCGGCCGCCGAGATCGATTGTGGCGCCGCTGACCGGCGCGGTGAGCACGACCGTGTCATGCCCCGAACCGCCGGTGATCGTCTCGACGTTGGCGACGTCGATGCTGCCCGATCCGGTGATCTGCAGTCTGTTGGCGCCGCCGCCGAGGTCGATCGTCAGACCGTTGGCGGGCGGTTCGGTCAGCGTGACGGTGTCGTTGCCGGCGCCCGTGACGGTCTCGACGCCGGCGACGTTGACGCTGCTGCCGGCGGCGAGCTGCAGGCTGTTGTCGTGACCGCTGCCGAGATCGATGACGGCGCCGTTGGCGGGCGCGGCGAGGGTGACGGTCTCGTTGCCGCTGACGCCCGTAATGCTCTCGATGCCGACGACGGTGACGCTGCTGGCGCCGCCGCCGGCGAGCACCAGAGCATCGTCGGGTCGCCCGCTGCCGTCGACCACCAGGCCCGACTGGTTGTTGAGCACGGTGAGGGTGTTGGCGGCCGCGCCACCCGAGAGCTCGACGGTCTGGATGTTCGTGAGGTCGAGGCTGTTGGCGCCATTGGCCAGGATGACAGTGTCCAGTCCGGCGGCGTTGCCATGGATCGTCGTGCCGTTCTGGGTATCGAGCAGGGCGAGGGTGCTCGGCGCGCAGCCGTCGAGATCGATGCGCTGGACGTTGATGAAGTTTCCCGAGTTGACGCCGCTCGCGAGGTCGACCGTGTTGCCGGCGCCGTTGAGATCGACCGACACACCGCCGATCGTGCTCTTGTAGGTGATCGCGTCGTCGCCGGCGCTGGCCGTGACGGTCTGGATGCCGTTGACCGTGACCGTGTTGCCGCCAGCCGCGAGATTGAGGCTGTCGTCCGGGCGGCCGCTACCGTCGAACTCGGTGCCGACCTGGCGGTTCACGACCGTCAGTACGTTCGCCAGCGGACCGCTCGACATCGCGATGCGGTCGATGTTCTCGAAGCTGCCGCTGTTCACGCCGTTGACGAGGGTGAGCTTGGTGTTGCTGCCGTCGAGCGTCAGCGACTGATCGGTGATCGGCGCGGTCAGAGTCAGGTGTTCGGTTCCGGTCGCGTCGGCCGACGTGATGACGGTGTCGTTGGCGCCGAGATCGAGGGTGTAGGAGCCGTGGAACGCCGACACGTCGATCGTCATGTTCTGGGCGTTCTTGAGCACGAACGAGCCCGTGCCCAGGAACTTCATCACCGTCCCGCCGGGTGCGGCATCGATGCCCGCGGCGTTGATCGTGCCGCTCGCGTTGGCGCCGACGACGAACGTGATCGTCTCGACGTTGTCGACGACCAGCGTCTTATTGATGTCGAAGTGCGTCGTGAACAAGGCGCCCAACGAGTTCTGGGTGCTCGCGCTGCCCTCGATCACGTCGCCCGATTTCAGAGAGTTGGCGACCGTCATGCCGTCGACGTAGCCGCTGTAGTTCAGCAGATGGTTGCGGCCCAGGGTCAGGAACGGCTCTTGGAGCACGACCTGCGCCGCCGGCGGAACCGCCGTCTGGGTCACGCTCGTCTCGAAGGCCGGCACCGTCAGTCTGGGATCGGTGGTGGCGGACGTCGGATCGACGTACGGCGATCCCGAGATCATGCCGTGCATCGCGTGTGCCAGCGCGCTCGGATCGACCGCCGACGCAGCGTGCGACGCGCCGCCGTTCGGGCCGCCGGGCACAGCGGCCGCGCCGGGTTGCGTGTGCGGCATGATGCCGAGCAGCGCCTGGTGCACGCCGTCGATGCCCTGCGGCGCGGTCGTGATCGACGGGTCGGAAGGGGCGCTGAAGAAGCTCGCGATCTTGATCGTCTCGTTGGGATGGGTGAGGAACTGCGTGCCCGCGGCATTGCCGACGATGACGGCGCTCTTCAGGCCGCGCGGATCCTCCAGCAACGTGATCGTGCTGTCGGAACCATCGGTCGTGATGTTGCCTGCGACGACGGTGCCGCGGATGCCGATCGTACCCACCGGCGTGCGCACGCTCATGGCGTCGTTGTGCAGGGTTGCGATCTCGCCGGTCGCGAAACCGAACAGGCCCTTGAGCACCGACACGGCGAGGTGACCGTCCGTGGAGCCCTGCCGGTAGACCATGTCGTCGAGGTGAATGCGGCCCGCTTCGCCGAGCACGAAGCTCGTCTTGTCCGCGAACACCAGCCCGACCGCGCTGCCGTGCTGGCTCTCGAGCGTGTCGTTCAGGAAGACGGGATCGCCGAATGCCAGCACCTTCGTGCTGCCGTCGGGATGGGTCGCCGTGACGGTTCCCTGGACGGTCTCGACGCGTCCGATCGCCTCGGAGCTGAGCTGGGCCACCTGCGTGGCGGTCGGCGTGTGGGCGGCGGCCGAGCCGGGGCCGGATGCGGCCGACGGCGGGCTCACGCGACCCTCCGGCCGTGGGGCGCGCGGCTGAGCAGGGCGGCATCGCCGCCCCAATGCTGCTGCTGCTCACCCCGAAGCGACCGCATCGGCGCCCCTTCGAAAGAAGGTTGATATGATTTTTGTTATAAGTTCTAAGCGAAATCATAGGTAATTCCCCTTAAGCCGATGTTATGTTTGGCTTAGGTGAACCTTACGGATGGCCTGAGGCTGGCCGCGGCGCCGTTGCGTGACGCTGCTCTGACTCAGAAATTATCGATGAAAATCAGCGGAATAGGACCATGTGCGGCCGATGCTCGGCCGTAGCCACGATGCCGTGACCGAAGTCCTAAAACTAGATCAGAAGATCTAGAAAATAGCCGATGAAATATCGGGGCGGCAGCACGAGCATGCCGTCCTGCAGCAAAGAAGCCAGCAAGGCGTCGCTCGGCACCCGGTCGCCGGGTCCGCCGATGGTCGAGTCGCCTGCATTGCCTCCCGCGATGCGGCGCGACCGGCCGCCCAAGAGGCCGCCGAGCAACGGTCGGATCAAGCGCGGGATGCCGAATTCGTCGCTCAAGTCCCGATATCTCCTGGCGCCGGAACGCCGAGCCCGGCGGTAATCCGCTAACCTTGCGGGGGAAGCGTTAAGAAACGCTCAACATTGCTTCGGATGCAGTCCAACCTGTTGAAAAATACTCTATTTTTGGCTCACGGCGGTTGCGTCAGGCGGCATCTTCGGCGGTCGCCGCGGCCTTGTCGAAGGCCTGGAACGGTAGCAGCACGCAGTCATGCCGGCTGCGTGCCGGGCGCGCCGGCAGGAAGGCGGCGAAGGCCGACCAGCGGCCGCCTGGCGCCGGGGCGTCGTCGCGCAGCATGGCCCTGATGGCGTCGCGCGCCGCCGCGACCTCCGCACGCGCGGCGCCGATCGCGCCGTCGGCGAGCATCGAGGCCGAGGCTTGGCACAGCGCGCAGCCGCGCACCGTGTGGGCGACCTCGGCGATCCGGCCGTCGGCCAGACGCAGCTCGATGGTCACGCGGTCGCCGCACAGCGGGTTGTCGACGGTCGCGCGCGCGTCGGCGGCGGCGAGCGTGCCCGCGTGATGGGGTGCGCGAGCGTGCGCCATGATGGCGTCCTGGTAGAGTTCGTCGCTCAACGGGCCAACCTCACGGGGGCGACGCCGCGCCCGCGACGGCGCTGAACGCGTCGGGCGTGTCGACGTCGAGCAGCACGCCGGCGTCGTTCATCGCAACCTCGCAGAGCGCCTCGGCATGGCGCTCGAGCAGGCCGCGTGCGCCGACGTCGCCCGCCAGGGCCTGCATCTCGGCGAAGAACTGGCGCGCCCACAGCACCGGATTGCCGCGCTTGCCGTCGTAGGTCGGCACGCAGACCAGCCGGCCCTCGACCGGGTTGAACGCGGCGATCAGCCGATCGAGGTGGGCGGGCGTGACCAGCGGCATGTCGCCCAGGCAGACGAGCGCGCCGTCGGCATCGGCCGGCAGGGCGGCGAGCCCGGCCTTGAGCGAGGTCGACAGGCCGGCAGCGAAGTCGGGATTGTGCACGAACGCGACGCCGCGGCCGGCGAGCGCCGCGCGCACCTGGTCGGCCTGGTGGCCCGTGACGACGACGATGTCGGTCGCGCTGGAGGCGATCAACGCATCGACCGTGCGCGCCACCATCGGCGTGCCGTCGATCGGCAGCAGCAGCTTGTTGCGGCCCATGCGCCGCGACTGCCCGGCCGCGAGCACCAGCGCCGCAATGCGCGGCGCCTTGGCCGCCGCGGCCGGCTTCTCACGCTCGCGCGGCTGGCCGCGCAATGGCGTCTCCATCAGGAGGCCGCCGGCGCCCATCAGCATGATGTCGCGCTTGGTCACCGCGAGATCGGCGCACAGCCGCTGCAGCACCCAGTCGAAGCCGTTGACCTTGGGCGAGCGCGCGCAGCCGGGCAGGCCCAGCACCGGCCTGCCGGCGAGCCGGCCGAGCAGCAGCAGATTGCCGGGATCGACCGGCATGCCGAAATGCTCGACCGTGCCGCCCGCCGCCTCGATGCCGGCCGGGATGACATCGCGCCGATCGACCACCGCCGACGCGCCGGCGATCAGCAGGATGTCGGGACGCTCGCCCTGGAAGGCCTGGATCGCCTGGGCGACCGCCGCGGCGTCGTGGTCGCAGCGCGTCTCGCCGATCAACGTGGAGCCGAGCGCCTCGACGCGGGTGCGGGTCGCCTGCACGGTGCCGTCGAGCACACTCTCCTTGGTGCCCGGCAGGCGGGTCTGGATCAACCCGACGCGGTGCGGCGCGAGCGGCGCGACGCGCACCATCGGATCGCCCCCCGTCTTCGTCCCTTGGGCGATCTCGAGGCAGCGCTCGAACACGGCGCGCGGCGCGGCGAACGGGATCACCTTGACGGTGCCGATCATCTGACGCGGCTCGACGACCTCGAACGGCGCCACGGTGGCGAAGGTGATCGCCTCGTCGACCAGGTTGAGGGCGTCGAGCCGGGAGCGGTCGAGCACGACGACGCCGGCGGTCTCGGCGATCAGGTTGGCGCGGCCGGTGAACGGCGCGGCGAGCCTGACGTGCGGACCGGCCAGCGCGCGCGCGAGCGCGCCCGCCGCCTCGTCCTCGTTGACGTCGTCGGCGTCGAAGCGCGCGACCACGACGCTCGTGCGACCCGCGCGCCGCAGCGCCGCCACGTCGTCGGCGCTCAGCACGCGGCCCTTCTTGAACACCGCGCGCTCGAGCTTGACGGAGTGCGCGAGCACGCCGCCTTCGGCATCGTCGAGCGGGGTGCTGCCGAACTTCATCTCGCGGCGTCACCGCCGCGGCGCACGGCCGTCAATTGCGCCAGGATCGAGACCGCGATCTCGCTCTGGCTGACCGCGCCGATGCGCAAGCCGATCGGGGCGTGGATGCGCGAGAGCGCGGCGTCGTCGAAGCCGCGCGCCTTCAGGCGCTCGACCCGCTTGGCGTGGGTGCGCGTGCTGCCGAGCGCGCCGATGTAGAACACCGGCGACTTGAGCGCCACCTCGAGCGCCGGATCGTCGAGCTTGGGATCGTGGGTGAGCGTGACGACGGCGGTTTTGGCATCCGGCTTGAGGCGCGATAGCGCCTCGTCCGGCCATTCGTCGCTCAACGTCACGTTGGGGAAGCGATCGTCGGTGGCGAAAGCGCGGCGCGGGTCGATCACCGTGATGGCGTAGCCGGCAAGCGACGCCATCGGGATCAGGGCCTGCGCGATGTGCACCGCGCCGACCACGATGAGGCGTGGCGGCGGGCTCATCACCTGGACGAAATAATGCTCGTCGACGACGCCGCTCTTGTCGTCGCCGATCGCCTTGCGGATGCGCGCCAGGCGCTCGCCCTCGATGCCGAAGTCGCCGGTCACGGTGGCGGGATAGACGAGCGTCTGCTGGCCGGTCTTGAGGTCGGTCACCAGCGCGACCGGATCGCCGGCATCGCGGGCCTTGCGCAGGCGCTCGATGGTCGCGAGTTTCATCGCCTAGGCGTCCAGCCGCTCGACGTAGAGGCGGATCTTGCCGCCGCACGCGAGCCCGACGTCCCAGGCCATCTCATCGCTGACGCCGAACTCGAGCAGCTTCGGCTCGCCGCTGTCGATCACGCCCTGGGCCTCGCGGACCACCGCGCCCTCGATGCAGCCGCCCGACACCGAGCCGACGAAGGCGCCGGCACGGTCCACCAGCAGCTGGCTGCCGACCGGTCGGGGCGAGGAGCCCCAGGTCTCGATCACGGTCGCGAGCGCGACCTGGCGGCCCGCCTGCGCCCATTGGGTCGCCGTGGCGAGCACATCCTCGACTCGGGCGTGGGTGACATCCGTCATGCTGCTGCCTCCAGGGTCCGCGGCGTCCGGCGTGCGCCGCGCTGCTGAATCGGTCGGCCGAGCGCCTTGCCGAGGTCGATCAGGCTGCTCAGATTGTGCACCGGACGCAGCTCGTCGACATAGGGCAGGATCGCCCGGATACCCAGAGATTTTGGAGCGAAGCCCACGAAGCGCAACAGGGGATTGAGCCAAATCAGCCGCCGGCACGACATCGACAGGCGCTCGGCCTCGGCGGCCAGGTTGGCGCCGGCGTCCTTGTCGAGGCCGTCGGAGATCAGGAGCAGGATCGCGCCCTGGCCGAGCACGCGGCGCGACCATAGCTGGTTGAACTCGTGCAGGCAGCGGCCGATGCGGGTGCCACCCGACCAGTCGGTCACCTGGGCGGCCGCCTGGGCGACCGCGACGTCGACGTCGCGGTGGCGCAGCGCGCGCGTGATGTTGGTCAGCCGCGTGCCGAACAGGAAGGTCGAGACGCGGCGCCGGTCGTTGGTCAGCGCGTGCACGAAATGCAGCAGCAGGCGCGAGTAGCGGCCCATCGAACCCGAGATGTCGCACAGCACGACCAGCGGCGGCGGCCGGTAGCGCTCGGTCCGGAAGCGCAGCGGCACGAGGTCGCCGCCGCTGCGCAGGGTGGCGCGCATGGTCGCGCGCGGGTCGGGCCGCCGCCCGGTCTGGTCGGGCTGGAAGCGCCGGGTGCGCGTCTCGGGAAAAGCGTAGCGCAGCCGCGCGATCATGGCGCGCGCCTGGCGCAGCTCCGCCGTCGTCATCTGGTCGAAATCCTTGTCTTGTAGGAGCTCGCGGTCGGACCACGTCAGGCTGGCGTCGAGCTGGATCTCCTCGCGGGCGGGCTCGGGCTCGCGGCTCGCCGGGTTGGCCATCGCCTCGGCGAGCCGGGTCGCCACCGGCTTGCCCGGCTGGCGGTCGGTCTCGCTCTGCAGCTGCGGCAGCAGCATCTGCATCAGGCGCTCGCGCAGCCGCGGATTGCGCCAGTAGATGTGGAAGGCCTGGTCGAACAGCGGCTTCTGGTCGATGCGCGTGACCGAGGTGGCGAACAGCGCCCAGTAGAAATCGTCGCGGTTGCCGGGGCCGACCTCGATCACGGCGCGCAGCGCCTCGATCACCTGGCCGGGCCCGACCGGCATGCCGGCGGCGCGCAGGATGCGCGCGAACTGCATGATGTTGTCGACCAGCTTGCCGTTCACGGGCGCTCAGCCGAGCGGTTTCTCGGCGAGTTCGGCGCGCACCGCGTCGAGCAGCTTCATGGCCTCGGAGCCCTGCAGCCGCGCGATGTCGTCCTGGTACTTGAGCAGCACGCCCAGGGTCGAGTCGACGATCGCCGCGTCGAGCGCCACGGTGTCGAGCTGGAGCAGCGCTTCGGCCCAATCGATCGTCTCGGCGACGCCGGGGAGCTTGAAGAGATCGAGCTCGCGCAGCTTGTGCACGAAGCCGACGATCTCGCGGCTGAGCGTCGGCGCGGCGTCCGGCACCTTCAGCTTGAGGATGGCGAGCTCGCGCTCGGGCGACGGGAAGTCGACCCAGTGATAGAGGCAACGCCGCTTGAGCGCGTCGTGGATCTCGCGCGTGCGGTTGGACGTGATGATGACGATGGGCGGTCGCGCCGCCTTGATCGTGCCGAGCTCCGGGATGGTGACCTGGAAATCCGACAGGAGCTCGAGCAGAAAGGCCTCGAACGGCTCGTCGGTGCGATCGAGCTCGTCGATCAGCAGGACCGGCGGTCCCTCGACATGCGGTTCGAGCGCCTGCAGGAGCGGGCGCTTGATCAGGAAGCGGTCGTTGAAGATGTCGGTCGCCAGCTGGTCGCGGTCCTGCGCGAGCTGGCCGCCGGCGGCCTCGGCCAGGCGGATCTCGATCATCTGGCGCGGGTAGTTCCACTCGTAGACCGCCGCCGCGACGTCGAGCCCCTCGTAGCACTGCAGCCGGATCAGCCGCCGACTGAGGGTCTGGGCCAGCACCTTGGCGATCTCGGTCTTGCCGACCCCGGCCTCGCCCTCCAGGAACAGCGGCCGGTCGAGCCGCAGGCTGAGATAGAGGGCCGTCGCCAGGCTCCGCTCGGCAACATAATTACCCGCCCCGAGCAGCTCCAGGGTGGCGTCGACGGAACCGGGAAGTTTCATGTCAAACGCTTGATCCATAAAACAAAACTCCCGCCGAGGGGGTCCTCGGCGGGAGGGCCAAGTGTTATATAGACGTGAAGCTAGCCGCAGGCCACCACCGCGCGTTTCGCCATTACCGTGATCAGGTGAGCACGGTACTCGGCTGACGCGTGGATATCGGAATTCAGCCCGTCGGAAGCGATCTTGATGCCCTCCACGGCCGTCGGCAAGAAGGATTTCGCGAGGGCGGTTTCGAGCTCCTTGGCGCGAAAAACGCCGGCTCCGGCGCCCGTCACCGCGACCCGCACGGCGTTGCCCGTCTTCGCCACGAACACGCCGACGATCGCGTAGCGCGACGCCGGATTCTTGAACTTCATGTAGGCGGCCTTGTCCGGCTTCGGGAAACTCACCGAGGTGATGATCTCGCCGTCCTCGAGCGCGGTCGAGAACATGCCGGTGAAGAAATCGTCGGCCGCTATCTTGCGCTTGTTGGTCGTCACCGTCGCGCCGAGCCCGAGCGCGCCGGCGGGATAGTCGGCCGCGGGATCGTGGTTGGCGATCGAGCCGCCGATCGTGCCGCGGTTGCGCACCGCCGGATCGCCGATCAGCGAGGCGAGATGCGCGAGCGCCGGGATCATCTCCTTGACGTCCTTCGAGCGCGCGACCTCGGCGTGCCGCGTCATGGCGCCGATCACGAGGCTGTTGCCGTCGCGCTTGATGCCCTTCAGGTCGGCGATGCCGTTGAGGTCGATCAGCGCCGTCGGCTTGGCGAGCCGCTGCTTCAGGGTCGGGATCAAGGTCATGCCGCCGGCGAGCAGCTTGGCCTCGGCGTCGGCGGTCGCTGCCTTGGCGGCATCCGCGGTCGACTTTGCGCGAGAGTATTGGAAGGCGTACATCGCAGGTCCTCCTACTCGGCGGCGCGCGCCGGGCGCGCGTTGTGGATCGCCCGCCATACCCGTTCGGGCGTGGCCGGCATGTCGAGATGGCTGATGCCGTAGCTCTTGAGTGCGTCGACGACGGCGTTCATCACCGCGGCGGGTGAGCCGATCGCGCCGACCTCGCCGCAGCCCTTCACGCCCAGCTGGTTGTGCGTGCACAGCGTGGTGTGCTGGCCGACCGAGAACGGCGGCAGGTTGTCGGCGCGCGGCATGCAGTAGTCCATGAACGATCCGGTCACCAGCTGCGCCCCCTGGTCGTAGACACAGCCCTCGTAGAGCGCCTGGCCGATGCCCTGCACGACGCCGCCGTGCACTTGGCCCTCGACGATCATCGGGTTGATCACGCGCCCGACGTCGTCGACCGCGGTGAACGTGTCGACCGTGACGATGCCGGTCTGCGGATCGACCTCGACCTCGCAGATATGGGTGCCGGACGGGAAGGTGAAGTTCTTGGGATCGTAGAAGGCGGTCTCGTCGAGCCCCGGCTCGACGGTCTCGATCGGATAGTTGTGCGGCACGTAGGCGGCGAGCGCGATCTCGCCCAGGGTCTTGGAGCGGTCGGTG
>DATJNS010000316.1:0-4752 GCA_035507915.1 Candidatus Sulfotelmatobacter sp. | reverse complement strand
CGTCGGTGGCGCAGGCGATCGCCGACGGCGTGCGCCTGGCGGGCTACACGGTCTGCGCCATCTGCGCGACCGGCGCGGAGGCGATCGACTGGATGCGGCGGCGCCGGCCGCCGCTGGCGATCATCGACGTCGAACTGGACGATGCGTTGAGCGGCGTGGAGGCGGCGCGCGAGATGCAGCGCATCGGCCCGGTCGGCATCCTGTTCGTCACGGGCTTCCCAGAAACCGTGCGAGCCGCCGACGTCGGCCATGCCTGGATGCCGAAACCCTACCGCGTGCTCGATCTGATCAATGGCCTCGAGGTCGTGCGGGCGATCAGCACGGGCGGACCGCTCGGCGCACCGCTGCCGGCCGCCTTGCGCCTGATCAGCGAACGGCGACGCTAGCCCGATCGCGCCGCGCTAGTTGCGCAGGATGGCGTTCACCATATCGGTGAGCGTGTCGGCGTCGAACGGTTTGCTGACCGTGTAGGTCGCGCCGACCGCGGCCGCCACCGCCAGGTAATCCTCCTTCTTGATGCGGCCGCCGCCCGAGATCGCGACGATCTTCTGGTCGGGCAGGCGCTGCTTGATCTCGACGATCGTCTCGATGCCCTCCTTGTCCGGCATGATGATGTCGCAAATCACCAGGTCGAAGGGCTGTGCGGCGATCGCGTCGAGCCCGGCGCGGCCGGTGCCCGCCTCGCTGATGCTGTGCCCCTGGTCCTCGAGCACGGCGCGGATGGCGTAGCGGACCTCGTCCTCGTCGTCGATCACCAGAATGCTGGCCATGTCATGTCCTTCCTTCGGGCGCCCGATGGTCTTCGTGCGCTCATTCGTCTTCCGGCAGCAGTTCCATGCGCGCCAGCATGGAGAACGCGCGAGCCGAGCGGATCAGCGCGCGACGTACCGACTGGGCGGCGGCGGCTGGATCGCGCGCCCGCATGGCGTCGAGAACGGCGCGAAACGCCTCGATCGCGGCGGTCCGCTCGGCTGGCTCCACGGTGAGGGGGTCGCCCGCGTCCGACGCCACCGCGTCGCGGGCGGCGGCGAGCGCGTCCGCGATCGACACGATCAGGTCGTTGTGGGTCGCCGTCGCCAGCACGCGATAGAACGCGACGTTGATCGCCTCCAGCCGGTGACGCGCCGCCGCGCCGGCCGCCTCCTCGAGCAACGCCTCCAGCGCGCGCAGATCGCCTTGGGTCGCATTGGCGACCGCCAGTGCGGCGATCCGCGGCTCGATCATGAGCCGCGCCTGGAGCACGGCCGCCGGGCTGTAGTCGGTCGGCTGGGACGCGCCGCGCATGGGCTCGGGCCGGTTCGGCGCGCCCACGAAGGTGCCGCGTCCGACGTGCCGGTTGATCAGCCCCATGCGGTCGAGCTGCAGAAAGGCGCGCCGCACCAGGTTGCGGTTGAGCTGGAACTGCTCGGCCAGGGCCCGCTCGGTCGGCAGCCGGTCGCCGGGCTTGAGCTTGGCGGTGTCGATCCAGTTGCGCACCAGCTGGATCACCCCGTCGACGGTCGAGATCGCCTCGGGGGCGGTCCCGGATGCCGGCGCGCCAAGGTCGGGTTGGGGTCGAGCCATCGCGTGTGATCAGGCAGCCAACAGTCCAATCTAGCCCAATACGGGGTCTGGGTCTACCCAATCACGCCCAAGTTTGCCGCCGCCCCGGCCAGAGAAGCCTCTAGACTGGGACCCATGTCCAAGGGGGGAACCGCCGCGCTGCTGCCCGGCGCTGTCGCGGCGTTTGCCTTCGGAATCTCCAACGTCCTCGGCAAGATCGCGTTTCTGGACGGCGCCGACGTGCTCGCCCTGGTCGCGTTCCGCGGC
This sequence comes from Candidatus Sulfotelmatobacter sp., assembly GCA_035507915.1. GTDB lineage: Bacteria > Pseudomonadota > Alphaproteobacteria > Elsterales > Elsteraceae > JACQAI01. The sequence goes on along the minus strand of DATJNS010000316.1, from coordinate 2,943 downwards.
ATCGTCGGGATCGCGCTGCTGCGTGCCTGGCTCGCCTGGTTCCCTCCGATGCGCGCCCACGACACCAGGAGCCGTTGGATCGCGCTCGGTCTGGGCGTCCTGTTCGCGGGCAACGTGTCGGGCGTGTTCGGCGCGATCCGGGTGATCCCGGTGCCGGTCGCGATCCTGGCTTATTTCATCTACCCGCTGCTGACCGGGCTGGGCGGGGCCTTGACCGGGCTCGAGCGGCTGAGCTGGCGCGGCTGGGCGGCGGCGCTCGCGGCGTTCGCCGGACTCGCGGTGATGATCGGCGCTCAGCCGGGTGGGCTGGCGCCGCTCGGGCTCGCCTGCGCGGTGGCGGCGGCGATCTGCCGCACCGTGATGCTGCTGATCACCCGCGCCGCGTTGACCGACGTCGATCCGCGGCTGACCACCTGGTATTCGCTCGTGTCGTCGAGCGTCGTGCTGGTGGTCGCGTGCGTGCTGACGCAGGACTGGCAGCCTCCCGCGGGGCCGGTCGGCTGGGCGGCCTTCCTCGGCGCCAGCGTCACGACCACGGTCGCGATCCTGGCGTTGTTCGCCTCGACGGTGCGGATCGGCCCGTTCCGCACCGCGCTGATGATGAACCTGGAGCCGGTCGTCTCGACCGTGCTGGCGCTCGCGGTGCTCGGCGAGGGGGTGACACCGGTCCAGCTCGCCGGCGGCGCCCTGATGATCGCCGCGTTGTGCGTGTTTCAGCTCGGGCGTTAGCACGGCAGGGGGCACCAGCCCCCGCGAGCGCCACCGAAAATCCTGGCGCGGGATGAACGCGCCGCGCTGTCCGTCTGGGCGCTCGCGGGGCTGACGCCCCTGCCGCGCTGTCCGTCTGGGCGCTCGCGGGTCTGACGCCCTGCCGCGTTAGCCGTCGAAATCATGCCGGCGGTTTCCGGGGGTTGTTTACCGGCAGGGCGGATGCCACCCTGACCCGACGGACCCGGTGGCGGAGCGTACAGGCGGCCGACATGGCGGCGTTCTCGGAGGCGGAGCTCGATCACGACGGCTTGCGCCAGGCCTATCGTTATTGGCTCGGCAAGAAGGGCGATCGCGTGGCGCCGGCGCGCGCCGACATCCGCCCCGAAGAGCTGGTGCCGCTGCTGCCCAACCTCTATCTGGTCGACGTCGAGGGCGCGCGCTTTCGCCTGCGCCTGGTCGGCACCGAGATCGTCCAGGAATACGGCGCCGAGATCACGGGCCGGTACCTCGACGAGATCGATCTCGACGACCGCAAGGCCGAGATCCTCCACGAGTACCTGCACGCCACGCGCGACCGGGCGCCGCAGTTCCGCAGGTGGGACTACGAGAAGGAAGACGGCCGCCAACTCCGCTACTCGCGCCTTATCCTGCCGCTGTCGTCGGACGGACAAATCGTCGACAAGCTGCTGTGCGTCGCCTTCGTGCGGCCGTTCCAGCCGACCGTTTGAGCTCAGGCTTTCTCGAACGCTTGTGCGATCTCGAGCAGCATGCGGTCGGTCCCGGCGGCGCCCAGGATCGACAAGCCGACCGGTCCGCCATCGACGCGCGCCACCGGCAGATTGATCTGCGGGAAGCCGCTCAGCCCGGCGAGGCAGGTGCCGGCGAGGATGCGGTCGCGGATGGCGTCGATCTCGGCGTAGCGGATGGTCCGCTTGGGCGCCGGGAACGGCGCGGTCGGCAAGGCGAGCACGCCGCCGTGCGCCAAGAGATCCGCGAGGCGGGCCCGCACGCCGTCGCGCACCGGCTGCTTGGCGTCGCGCTGCGCCGGCGTGAGGCTCTTGCACAGCTGGAACCGGCGCGCGACGTCGGAACCGAAGCGCGGATTGGTCCGCTCGATCCATGCGCCGTCGGCCTGCCAGCCCTCGTACGCCTGGAGGATGCGGAACGCCTCGACCCACTCACCGAGATCGGTCGGACAGACCTGCTGCTCGGCGACCGCGCCGATCAGGTGGCCGAGTTTGGCGACCGACGGCTGCAGCGCCTCGCGCACCGCCGGGTCGGCGCGCGCGAACAGGTCGGTCGCGATCAGGAGGCGCTGCGCCGGCTGGCGCATCCCATCGGCGGGCAGCAGCACGTCGGCGACGCGCGCGAGGGTCGCGGCGTCGCGCGCGAAGCAGCCGACGGTGTCGAAGCTGACCGCCAGCGGCACCACACCGACCTCGGAGATGCGGCCGTGCGTCGGGCGGATGCCGTAGATGCCACAGAAGCTCGACGGGATGCGCACCGAGCCGCCGGTGTCGGTGCCGAGCGCGGTGTCGACCAGCCCGCCGGCGACGGCGGCGGCCGACCCGGAGCTCGAGCCGCCCGGCACGCGGTCGGGCGCGCTCGGATTGGTCGGCGTGCCGTAATGCACGTTGCGGCCGAGCAAGCCGAACGCGAGCTCGTCGGTGTGCGTCTTGCCGACCAGGGTCGCGCCGGCGTCGATCAGGGCCTGCACCGCGACGGCGGTCGCGCGCGCAGGGCCGTGGGTCGCCAGATAGTCGGCGTTGCCGGCGCCGGTGACGAAGCCGGCGACGTCGAACAGATCCTTCGCCGCGAACGTCATGCCGGCGAGCGGGCCGCCGGCGCGCCCTTCGATGGTGACCGGCGTGAAGCTGCAGAACGCGCCGAGATGGTCTTCCATGGCGGATCCTATTGCTGTGCCTGTTGGGCTTGCCGAGCGCCGAGATAGGCGCGCCAGCCGCCGTGATGCGAAATGTCGGACGCGTCGGCGCACGCGTAGCTCTCGGCCAGGAAGCCTTTGACCGCGCTGCCGTCCTCGAGCACCAAGGTGCCGATGCCAAGCGGCGGCGCGATCGCCGCGACGAAGCCGCCGAACGCCGTCTCGGGCAGCTCCCAGATTTCGACCGCGATCGCGGCGCCGCCGCCGTTGGTCGTGCGCACCAGCCCGGGCTTGGGCGGCGTGGTGCCGGGCAACGCATAGAGCCGGTAGAGCGGTGCGGTGCGGCTGGC
>DATJNS010000315.1:0-5097 GCA_035507915.1 Candidatus Sulfotelmatobacter sp. | reverse complement strand
GCGTGTCCTCGAGCGCGACGACCAGCCAGAAGCGCTGGCGCTTGTCGCGCAGGAACAGGTTCTTGATGTGGCCGCCCGCGAGATCGCCGCGCAGCCGCTTGCTGTCCTCGACCGTGCGCAGCGGCGGATGGCTGACCGTCGTCGTCGCGATGCCGAGTCGCGCGAGCTCGGCGAGCAGCTCATCGGACGTGAACGTCACGCGCAACTTCCTGTCATGAAAAAGCCCCGAATCGACCGAACTATATCAGCGTACCGCCTGGCGAGAACCGCCGATGATTCGGCATGGAAAAATTTTGTTCATTGCACGCAATGCATTGCGCCACTTATCCACATTTTTCGCGGAATGGCGCTTGAACTTGGGGCGATTTTCGCGAACATTCGCGACCCCTCACCTGTTTACGGGACGACGCGAGCCGCGCGCGCCGCGTCAGTCCCGCCCCCTCCACCGGCTCGGCGGCGCGTCCGAGCTCATCTCCGCACGAAGGACCATGGCAAGCGACTTCATCGCCGCGGCCATCGCCGCTTTGTTCGTGACCCAATCGCCAATGGACGCCGTGGTCGGCGCGCGTCCGGATTCGGCGTGCGTCGCGACGGCGCCGCGCATGCAGACGTCGGATGCGCCGCTCGGCATGGATCGCGTGGCGTTCGCCCCGCTGTCGAACACGCTCGGCTGCAACGCGCCGCCGTCGGCCGCTGCGTTGGCGCTCGACATCGTGCGCGGCTGGATCGCGCGCGCCGACGCGAGCGCGTTCCTCGACAAGCTCGCCACCCAGCCGCGCATCGCGGTTTGGATCGTGCCGCTGCGCGACGCGGTCGAGGAGGATCCGCTGCACAAGCTCGCCCGCGAGGTGATCGCCGAGCTCAAGCAGCGCAACCCCGTGGTCTCGATCAATCGCACGCAGCTCCTGTGCCTGGAGCGCGCGCTCTATTTCGAGGCGCGCGGCGAAGGCGCGCTCGGGCAGGCCGCGGTCGCGCACGTCGCGCTCAATCGCGTCGGCACGCGCCCGAGCCGGGCGACCGTGTGCGACGTGGTGCGCGAGCCGGGCCAGTTCGCGCCCTACCTGACCGGCGTGCCCGACGAGGCGGAACTGGCCCAGACCGACGAGGACGCGACGCGGATCGCGATGGACACCGCGGCGCGCGTCATGGCGGGCGACATCCCCGATCCCAGCCGCGGCGGGCTGTTCTTCTACGCGCCGCGCGTGCTCAAGACCCAGCCGTTCTGGGCGAAGGGCATGAAGGAGACCGCGCGCGTCGGCGGACACCGCTTCTTCGCCGTCCGGCTCGTGCACAACCAGTCCTAGCCCGGCCCTGCGACGCCACGGCGGCCCGCGGCACCGGGAATTTGGGTTCCCGGTCCCATTCCCCCCGTGTTAGCGTTTTTCACAGGCGCCCCGGAACGGGGCGGCCAGCAATAATCCGTGTGAACGTCGAGGCGGGACGGGGAGTGCCGAGATGCAGGAACGTGAGCTGCGCGCGCTGATCGCGCAGGTGAAGGACGGCAAGCTTTCGCGGCGGGATTTCGTCCGCAGGATGGTGGCTGTGGGGCTGACCGCGCCGATGGCCGGCCTCATGCTCAACCACGCCGGCGTCGCCTGGGCGCAGGCCGCCTTCACCTACAAGCCCACCAAGGCCGGCGGCGGCGGCTCGCTCAAGACGCTGCTATGGCAGGCGCCGACGCTCCTGCAGCCGCATTTCGCGGTCGGCACCAAGGATCAGGAGGCCTGCCGGCTGTTCTACGAGCCGCTTGCCTACTGGGATCCCGAAGCCAACCTGGTTCCGATCCTGGCCACCGAAGTGCCGAGCTACGAGGGCGGCACCCTGGCGAAGGACGGCCTCTGGGTGGTCTGGAAGCTCAAACAGGGCGTCAAGTGGCACGACGGCAAGCCGTTCACGGCCGACGACTGCATCTTCACCTGGCAATACGCCGTCGATCCCGCGACCGCCGCGGTGAGCAGCGGCAGCTACCGCGACCTGAAGGTCGAGAAGATCGACGACCACACGATCAAGCTCAACTTCGCCAAGCCGACACCCTACTGGGCCGACGCCTTCGTCGGCTGGAAGGGCATGATCCTTCCGCAGCATCTGTTCGAGCCCTACAAGGGCGACAAGTCGCGCGACGCGCCCGGCAACCTGGCGCCGGTCGGCACCGGCCCCTACAAGTTCGTCGACTTCAAGCCGGGCGACCTGGTGCGCGGCGAGATCAACAAGGATTATCACGTCGCCAACCGGCCCCACTTCGACACGATCGAGATGAAGGGCGGCGGCGACGCCGTGTCGGCGGCGCGCGCGGTCCTGCAGACCGGCGAGTACGACTATGCCTGGAACCTGCAGGTCGAGGACGAGATCCTCAAGCGCCTGGAGGCCGGCGGCAAGGGAAGGGTCGGGATCAGCCCCGGCGGTGGTATCGAACATATCCAGCTCAACACCACCGATCCGTGGACCGAGGTCGACGGCGAGCGCTCGAGCGTGAAGACCAAGCATCCGACCCTGAGCGACAAGGCGGTGCGCGACGCCCTCAACCTGCTGGTCGATCGCGCCTCGGTCGAGAAGTTCATCTACGGCCGCACCGGCTACGCGACCGCGAACTTCCTGAACAATCCCGCGCGCTTCATCTCCAAGGACACCCACTACGAGTTCAACATCGACAAGGCCAACCAGATCCTCGATGCCGCCGGCTGGAAACGCGGCTCCGACGGCATCCGGGAGAAGGACGGCAAGAAGCTGCACTACGTCTACCAGACCTCGATCAACGCGCCGCGCCAGAAGAACCAGGCGATCGTCAAGCAGGCCTGCGAGAAGGCGGGCATCTCGATCGAGGTGAAGGCGGTCACCGCCTCGGTGTACTTCTCGTCGGATGCCGGCAATCCCGACACCTACCCGCACTTCTACACCGACCTCCAGATGTACAACACGACCATGCCGGAGGCCGATCCGGCCTTCTTCATGAACCAGTTCTGCTCGTGGGAGGTCGCGGCCAAGGCCAACAAGTGGCAGGGCCGCAACATCACGCGCTGGCGTAGCCAGGCCTATGACGACATCTATCGCGCCGCCGAGAAGGAGCTCGATCCGGTCAAGCGCGCGGCGCTGTTCATCAAGATGAACGATCTCGTGATCGCCGACGTCGTCGTCATCCCGGTGGTGGCGCGGCCCAAGGTGCAAGGCCTGGCCAGCAAATTGCAGGCGCCGGTCAGCGGCTGGGACAACGACTTCGCGCAGATCGCCGATTGGTATCGCGAGGCCTGAGCCCGCGGCACATCGTGCCGCCGCCCGGTCCGCGGAAGGGTTGAATGGCACGCTACCTGCTGCGCCGTCTCTTGATCGCGGTGCCGAGCATCCTCGGCATCAGCATCCTGCTCTTCACGGTGCTGGCGCTCGCGCCGGGCGATCCGTTCGGCGAGCTCGCCACCAACGCGGCGGTGCCGCCCGAGGTCGCGGCGGCCCTGCGCGCCAAGTTCGGCATGGATGACCCGGTGCTGGTGCGCTATTTCCACTGGCTGCTCGCCATGCTCCATGGCGACTGGGGATTCTCCTTCACCAGCCGGGTCGACGTCGACACGCTGATCCTGCAGCGGCTGCCGACCACGCTGTTCGTGATCGGCTCCTCGCAGCTGCTGGCGCTGCTGATCGCGTTGCCGATCGGCGTGTTCGCCGGGACCCGGCCCTACTCGCTGTTCGACCAGCTCGCCAGCACGTTCGCCTTCATCGGCTTCTCGCTGCCGACCTTCTTCACCGGGCTGCTCCTGATCCTGGTGTTCAGCATCCAGCTCGACTGGCTGCCCTTCGTGTTCCGCGCCGACCTCGACGCCACCGGCTGGCGCTGGTGGTGGGAGGAGTTCCGCCAGTCGATCATGCCGATCACCGTGCTCGGCCTGTTCCAGGGCGCGTCCTGGACCCGTTACGTGCGCTCGGCGGTGCTCGACGTGATCCGGCTCGACTACGTCACCACGGCGCGCGCCAAGGGGCTGCGCGAGCCCAAGGTCGTGCTCAAGCACGTCGTGCGCAACGCGCTGATCCCGGTCGTGACCCTGGTCGCGCTGCAGATGCCGGCGATCTTCGGCGGCGCCATCATCACGGAGCAGATCTTCCGCGTGCCCGGCATCGGCTCGCTGCTGATCAGCGCGATCCTGGCCAACGACACGCCGGTCATCATGGCGGTCACCTTCGTGTTCGCCGTCCTCGTCATCCTGTTCAACCTGATCGCCGACGTCGTCTATGGCTGGCTCGACCCCCGCATCGCTTACCGCTGATTCCGGCGAGGCGAGCCGGGTGGCGGCGCCGCGGGTCTCGCCGTGGCGCGACGCCTGGCGACGCTTCCGGCGCCACCGGTTGGCGGTCGTCAGCGCCGTGGTCCTGATCGCGATGTCGCTCGCGGTCGTGCTCGGCCCGACGCTCTGGCCGGTATCGATCAACGACATCGACTTCACCGCGCGGCTCGAGGGCCCGACGCTGGCGCATCCGTTGGGCACCGACGATCTCGGCCAGGACGTGCTCGCGCGCATGCTCTATGGCGGGCGCATCTCGCTGGCGGTCGGGTTGGCCGCGATGTTGGTCTCGCTGGTGCTCGGCGTCACGGTCGGCGCGGTTGCCGGCATCTCGCGCGGCGGCGTCGATGCGGCGCTCATGTGGCTGACCGACCTGTTCCTGTCCCTGCCGCAGCTGCCGTTGCTGCTGCTGCTCATCTATCTGTTTCGCGACGGACTGAGTGCGCTGGTCGGCGCCGAGGGCGGCGTCTTCATCATGGTGGTCGCGGTGATCGGCGGCTTCCGCTGGATGCCGGTCGCGCGGCTGGTGCGCGCGCAGTTCCTGTCGTTGCGCGAGAAGGAGTTCGTCGAAGCGGCGCGCGCGCTCGGCGCCTCGACGGCGCGCACGGTCATGCGCCACATCCTGCCCAATGCGCTCGGCCCCGTGATCGTCGCCGGCACCATCAACGTCGCCGACGCCATCATCGCGGAATCGACGCTGTCCTTCCTGGGCCTCGGTTTCCCGCCCGACATCCCGACCTGGGGCCGGCTGCTGTTCGACGCCAAGGACTATCTCGACATCGCGCCGCACTGGGCGCTGTCGGCGGGCGCAGCGATCTTCTTCGCCGTCCTG
>DATJNS010000314.1:0-2920 GCA_035507915.1 Candidatus Sulfotelmatobacter sp. | reverse complement strand
GAATCTTCATGTTGTGGCTGCTCATCGTGATGAGAGCCAAGATTTCCTTGAGGACGCGATTCACTCCCGCGAAGTGAAAATTCGCCACCATGTCCCACAGGCTCCAGAGCCGGCGGGTGGGAAGGGCTGGCCCTGTGCCGGCGGCAGAGGGAAGTATATCCTCAACGCCTAGTGCATGGGTATCCAAAGTGAAACACTCCCCCCTCAAGGGGGGAGGGGGGCCTATTTCGTGCCGAACAGGCGGTCGCCGGCGTCGCCGAGGCCGGGCACGATGTAGCCGTGCTCGTTGAGCTTCTCGTCCAGCGCGGCGGTGAAGATCGGCACGTCGGGATGGTCGGCACGGAACGACGCGACGCCCTCGGGCGCGGCGACCAGGCAGACATACTTGATCGACTTGGCGTCGTGCGCCTTCAGGCGGTGCACCGCGGCGACCGCCGAGTTGCCGGTCGCCAGCATCGGATCGACCACGATGACGTCGCGCTCGTGGATGTCCGCCGGCACCTTGAAGTAGTACTCGATGGCTTCGAGCGTGCTCGGATCGCGATAGAGTCCGATATGGCCGACGCGCGCCGACGGGATCAGGTCGAGCATGCCCTCGAGGATGCCGTTGCCGGCGCGCAGCACCGAGACGATGCACAGCTTCTTGCCGGCCAGTGTCGGCACGCGCGCGGGCGCCACCGGCGTCTGGATGTCGATCAGCTCGGTCGCCAGGTCGCGCGTCACCTCGTAGCCGAGCAGCAGGCTGATCTCGCGCAGCAGTCGGCGAAACTCGGCGGTCGGCGTGTCGGTGCGCCGCATCAGGGTCAGCTTGTGCTGCACCAGCGGATGGTCGACCACGGTCACGCTGCTCATCGCTGCTCCCCCGACATCAGAAAACCGTGCCGTCGCTCTCGATGGTGAGCGGCGGCGGCCCGCCCGGACGCGCCTCGGCGGCGATCCGCCGGCCGGCCGCCCAGGTCCCGCCCTCCAGCACCTTGGCGAGCGGAAAGCCCGCGGCGTCGAGGCCGAGCTCAGCGCGCACGCGCTCGGCCAGACGGTCGAGCGCGATCACGGTCAGCGCGCGCCACTCGACGACCGGCTCGTCGGCGACGCGCAAGGTCGTGCGCGCCAGCGCGGGATCCTTCGGCGTCAGCACGCCGAGATCGAGCAGGAGGCCGCCATTGCGGTATTCCGGCAGACCGGTCAACGCGTCGAGCGCGACCACCGGCACGCCGGCCTCCTCGAGCGGTTCGAGCAGCGAGTAGGTCAGCCACTGGCTGAGCTTGTGGAACGGCACCAGGCCGTCGCTCGGATCGTCCGCGTCGCCGGTGCGCGCCGCCGGGTGGCGCCATACGTCGCCCAGCGCGACACCGCCGAGCGAGAGCCGGCTCGGCCAGATCGGACCCAACGTGCGCAGCACGGTCTCGAGCACCGCCGCCGCGGCCAGCGGACGCGCGGCGGCCGCCAGATGATCGAACAGATGTCCGACGCGCGCCGGCGCGCCGAACACCCGCGGATTGGCCGCGATCGTCTCGCCGAGCCGGCGCATCAGCGCGACGCGGCCGTCGAGCCCGACCAGCGGATTGGCATCCGAGACCTGGAAGAAACGCCCCACCGTCGCGATGTCGAGCGCGGCCAGCGACGCGGCATCGGCGCGCCACGGCGCACCGAACCCGCCCGCCTCGATCATGCGGAAGCTCGCGATCGCGAGCCCTTCGGAGCGCGCGAGCTCGAGCCCGGTCGCGGCCTCGCGATAGCGCCAGCGCGGACCCGCGCCGGCGTCGAGCAGCACGCTCACGATCGCGAGATCGAAGCGCGCGCGGGCGCGCTCAACCGGATCGGCGACCGCGGCGCCGGGCGCGCGCCAGCGATCGACGCCGCCCGCCTCGAAGTGGCGCCAGCGGCTGTGATAGGGCACCGCGAGATCCGGATAGCGCGCGCGGATGACGTCGACCACGTAGGCCGCCGCGGCGTCGAGCCGCTCGGGATGGTAGGCGAAATGCGCCAGCCGGCCGGCCTCCGCCGCCGCCATCACGCGGCCGCAGCGCGCGCGCACCGCCGCGGCGGTCAGCAGCGCCGTCGCCGCCCCGGCCGGATCGCGCCGTGCGGCGTCGACGTCGTTCAATCGGTGAGCGCCCGGCCCTTGGGCGCGGTCAAATCCTGGGGCAGCGGCTCGGCGGTGAAGTAGCCGGCCGCCTTCTTGGCGTCCATCTCGACGCGCGCATCGGCCGGAATCAGCTCGTCGGGGATCGGCACCTGCTCGACCACCTCGATGCCCTGCGCGGTCAACGCGCCGTGCTTCATGTTGCTCATCGACACCCAGCGGTCGATGCGCTTGATGCCGAGCCAATGGAACACGTCGGGCATGAGCTCCTGGAAGCGCATGTCCTGCACGCCGGCGACGCATTCGGTGCGCGTGAAGTAGGCCGCCGCGTTGTCGCCGCCGGCCTGGCGCTTGCGTGCGTTGTAGACCAGGAACTTGGTGACCTCGCCGAGCGCGCGGCCCTCCTTGCGGTTGTAGACGATCAGCCCGAGCCCGCCCTGCTGCGCGGTCTCGATCGCGACCTCGATGCCGTGCGCCAGGTAGGGCCGGCAGGTGCAGATGTCGGACCCGAACACGTCCGAGCCGTTGCACTCGTCGTGCACGCGGCAGGCGATGCGGGTCGCCGGATCGTTGAGCCCCGCGAGATCGCCGACGAAGTAGAGCGTCATGCCGCCGATCGGCGGCAGGAACACCTTGAGGTCGTTGCGCGTGATCAGCTCCGAGAACATGTTCGCGGTCTGCTCGAACAGCGCGCGGCGCAGCCGGCTCTCCGTGATGCCGAAGCGCTCGGCGATGCCGGGCAGGTACCACACCGGATCGATCGCCGCCTTGGTGACGCGCACGTCGCCCGTCGCGGAGAGGATCGTGCCGTCGGGCGCGAGCCGGCCGGCGCGGATC
>DATJNS010000313.1:0-6164 GCA_035507915.1 Candidatus Sulfotelmatobacter sp. | reverse complement strand
CACACGCGAGCGCGCCCAGCGCGCCGCGCCACAGCCGGTCGATCATCACACCCCTTCTGGGTCGTCGTGACGACATCGCCACCTCGCTTCGGCACGCACCATAGCACCATCCCGGCCCGAGGGCCAGGACTTGAGCCTATTACATTGCAATTAAAGGAAAACTACGGCGGTGACAGCGGCGAACGTTGACCGACCCAGCGCCATTCGCGGGGTTTGCGGCCGGCGTCCTTCAGGCGGTCGGTGATCGCCCAATAGAGCCGGAGCGCGTGGCCCTTGACGCCGGGCAGCGCCGCCATGTCGCCCCACACCCAGGGCAGGAACGGGTTGCTGCGGCTGTACGCCCAGATCGACACCCGCCGGGTCCGGCGATCGGTGGTGCCGCGCGCGTGGATGCCGCTGGTGTCGGCGACCACCAGCGTGTTGGCGGGGACCGGGATGCGCTGCGGCGGCCCGTAGCCGAGCCGGCGGATCTCGGCTTCCGTGATGCGCAGCGAGCCCTCGGCGGTCAGCCGGTCGCCGGCGGTGCGCGCGGTGCGCGACAGGCGGCGCTCCCACGCCAGGCGTCGTCTGGTGTGGCGGTGCGAGCCCGGCACATAGGTGAACGGGATGGCGTCCTCGACGACGTCGTCGAGGAACAGCCAGGCCTTCACGGTCGGATGGAAGGTGTCGGAGTGGAAGAACGACTGCACGTCGGGCTCGGCGTCGCAATGCCGGCTGAACACGGTCTGCACGTAGAAGTGCGGCTTGCGCTTGAACGAGCCGACATAGGCCAGCAGGTTGCGGTAACGCCCGCCCTCGAGCACGCCGCGCGTGGTCGGCAGCGCGCGCAAGGTGATGGCGTCGAGCGGGATCAGCCGCGTCAGCGTGTCGCCGATCACGGCCTCGCGCGCGCGCGTCTCGAGCCCGAAGATCTCGGCGCGCAGCGCGCGGAAGCTCGCGTCGTCGAGGAAGTCGCGCTTGATGATGAAGCCGTCGCGCTCGAAGGCGGCGCGGTCCTCGGCCGAGATCAGCGGGGCGAGCTGGCGGCGGCGCAGCGCGCCGAGCCACGCAGCGACGCGCCGGCGCAGCACGTGCAGACCCCAACGATTGAGCGTCGGACTGCCGATCACCGGATTGTCGCGGAACGACTTGGCCGAGCTCGCGATGGTGAAGAGATAGACCGGGGCGAACAGCCAGCGCCACGGCCGCACCTTGGCGCCCGCCCGCTTGGCGAGACGCGGCGGCGGATTGGGCGCGAGGCGCGGGGCGGAAACGTCCGACATTCTGACCAATGGACCAGTGGCTCAGCCTCGGCCGTCAGTACCAAGAAGGCGCTGATTTGGCAAGGAAACCGGGGCCTCCGCTCAGCGCTTCTCCAGCCGGAAGGACGGCGCGTGGTCGGGGCGCGTGGTGACGATGGCGACCGGTGTGACCGGCGGCCCGGGCGCGAGCGTGATGCGGAAGGCTTTGACGAGCGCGGCGAGCGTGAGCGTCGCTTCGGTCAGCGCGAACTGCGCGCCGATGCAGACGCGCGGGCCGGCGCCGAACGGCAGGTAGGCGAAGCGCTCGGGCGGCGGCGCGTCGGGCAGGAAGCGCGTCGGGTCGAAGCGCTCGGGCTCGCGCCACAGCGCGCGGTGCCGATGCAGCACCCACGGCGCGATCATCACCACGGTGCGCGCCGGGATGACGACGTCGCCCGCGCGATCGTCGGCGATCGCCTCGCGCACGATCGTGAAGGCGGGCGGATAGAGGCGCAGCGCCTCGCTGACCACCGCGCGCGCGTAGGGCAATCGCGCGAGCGCGTCGAAGGCGCGTTCCGGCGTGAGCGCGCAGCCGGCGGCCTCGTCGGCCAGGCGCTGCTGCTCGGCCGGCGCGCGCGCCAGCAGGTAGAGCGACCAGAACAGCGCGACCGCGGTGGTCTCGTGGCCCGCCACCAGCAGGGTCGCGAGCTGGTCGCGCAGCTGGGCGCGCGTGAACGCGGCGCCGCCGTCGGGATCGCGCGCCGCGACCAGGAGATCGAACAGGTCGCGCGGCTCCGCGCCCTCGGGCGCCGGCGCGGCCGCGCGCCGCGCCATCACGCGGTCGATCAGGCGCATCCAGCGCAGCTTGAAGACCCAGCGCGCGACGTCGTGCCAGGTCGGGATCGCGGTCGGCAGCAGGAGGTCGAGCAGATAGGGCCGCCCGAGATGCTGCGCGTAACGGGTCAAACGATCGCGCAGCAGCGCGCCGTCGCGATCCATCTCGAGCGAGAACATCGAGCGCGCGGCGATCTCGAGCGCGACGCGCTGCATCTCGGCGTAGAGATCGACCGGCGCGCCGGCGCGCCCGGCGAGGCGCGCGACCGCGTCGGCGGCGACCGTCGCGACGTGGCGCGCGAGCACCGGCACGACGCGCGGCGCGAACGCCGGCGCGAGCGTGCGGCGCTGGCGCCTCCAGTCCTCGCCGTCGCTGAGGAACAGGCCGCGGCCGATGATCGGTCGGAGGATCCGCACGGTCGCGCGCGTGCGCCGGTAGTTGTCGGGGTTGTCGATCAGCACGCGGCGGATGCCGTCGGGATCGTTGAGCAGCAGCCAGCGCCGGCCGAGGAAGCCGCCGACGCGCACGCGCGCGTCGTAGGCCGCCGGCGGCCAGGTCGCGATGACGTTGCGCCGGAAGGCGATCAGCGTGCGCCACCACGGCTGGTCCGCGTCGACGGGCTGCGGCGCCGGCGTATGGAGCGGCGTGTCCGTCATGGCGACCCCGCGCCTGCGGTCAGTTGTTCAGCTTGAACTCGATCGGCACGTCGTAAACGCTGGCGATCGCGCCGGCGGCGCGGTGCGCCGGCGAGAAGCGCCACTTGGCGACGCCGTCGCGCGCCGCGCGGTCGAGGATGTCGTGGCCGCTCGACGCCACCACGGTCACCGAGGTCACGCGCCCCTCGGCGTTGACCGTGACGCGCAGCATGACCTTGCCCTCGACGCCCTCGCGGCGCGCCTCCAACGGATAGGGGGGCTTCGGGCCGCGCACCAGGCCGGCCGCCATCATGGCGCCCTGGCCGGCGTTCTTCGGCCCGCCGGGCTCGTCTTCCTCGGGCGCGGTCGGCACGACCGCCTGCTGGACCGTGCCGGCCGGCGGCGTCTCGGCGGACGCCGAGCGCGGCGCCTTGTCGGCGTTGTTCTGGGTCGCGTCGGGGCTGAACGGCACCGGCGTGGCCGCGGTCGACGCCTTGGGGTCGACGACCTTCGAGCTCATCGGCTGCGGCGCCTCGTTGAGCAGCCGATTCTCGCTCGGGACGCTGAAGGGCGCCACCACCGGGCGGCCGGCCTCCTGCTCCTTCTTGCCGGTGTCGATCGACTCGTCGCCCTTGCCGAGCGCCACCGAGTCGCGCTGCTTGAGCGGCGTGGTCGGCGGCGGGACGCTCGGCGTGATCACCGGCTCGGGCATCGGCTCGGGCACCAGCGCGACCTGGAGCAGCAGCGGCGGCGGCGGCGGGTTGCGATCGATGCCGAGCTGCAGCACGAACAGCCCGGTCAGCAGCCCGAGCAGCAGGAACAGCGCGAACACGCCGGCGAACGGGTCGAACTCGTCGACATAGTCGCTCAGCTGGCCGGGCCGCTTGGAGCCCGGCGAGCGCAGCGCGATCGAGCGCCCGGGCACCGGCGAGCGGTCGAAGCTGCGGATCGCCTGGGCGATCATCGGGCGACCATGGGGGCCGGCGGGCGCGCCGGCGGCCAGGGCGACATCATCGGCCACGTCATAGCGGCAGCAACCTGGCAGGGCTGTCTTAACCGTTCAATAATAGCAACTTATCGGCCAATCGTCGCGCCCCGCCGCAGGGGCCCGCCGGGCCCTATCGGCGCACCCCGCGCCCGCCGGTCGCACCCACCGCAACCCCGCCGATGATCAGCACGAGGGCGGCGACCAGCGCCGCCGACAGCGGCTCGCCGAACGCCACGGTCGCGGTCGAGATGCTGATCAGCGGCGCCGCCAACAGGCCGAGCGACATCGTGACCGCGGGCAGGCCGCGGCTCGCCACGCCGGTCGCCCAGTAGGCGATCGCGGTCGCCGGGATGCCGCCGTAGAGCAGCAGGAGCACGAGCTCGGTTGTGAAGCGCGCGGTCGGCCAGCCGTCGATCGTCACAGCGAGCGAGAGCAGGATGATCGAGGCGAGCAAGGCCTCCCACGGCACCAGATCGAACACTGGCGAGCGCCACGGATGGCCGCGGATGTGCAGGATGCTGGCGGCCCAGCACAAGGCCGCGCCGAGCAGCGCCAGGTTGCCGAGCACGGCGTGGCGATCGCTCCAGTCGAAGGCGAACGGATTGAACAGAGCGGCGAGCCCGAGCAGGCCCATGACGGCGCCGGCGGCGCGGCGCGCGGTGATGCGCTCGCCGAGGAACAGGCGCGCGCCCGGCACCACCCACAGCGGCGTCGTGTAGGCGAGCACCACCGAGCGCCCGGTCGCGACCAGCTGCAGGCCGATGCTCGACAGCACGACGAAGCCCACCATGTGCAGAAGGCTGATGCTGAAGAGCACCGGCAGGTCGGCGCGCGGCGGCATCCGGAGACGCCGCGCGCCCGCCGCCATGACGAACAGCGCCACGGTGCCGATCGTCGAGCGCAGCGCCGCGGTCCACAAGGGCGACAGCTGCGCGAGGATCAGCTTGTTGACCGGCCAGGCGAGGCCCCACGCGACCACGACGACGATCAGCATGACGACCGCGGCGCGCTGCGACACCGGCCGCACCAGCACGTCGGCCGACAGCGTGGTCATCCGGTTGCGTCGCTCACCGCCACGGAAATCGAAGGTGGTGGACCGGGAATTGCGGCACGTCGATCAGCGGATCGAACGCCGAGGCCTCCGCGCGCAAACGCCACACGTTGAGCGGTCCGCCGGACGCCTCGATCGCGTCGCCGGCCGACCAGAACCAGCCGGCGCGCCGGTTGCCGAGCGCCGGGATTCTCCAGGGATCGAGCCCGACCCACGGCAGGAACGGGCTGCGCCGTCCGTAGGCCCAGACCTCGACGCGCAACGATGGGTGGGCGCTCGCGCCGCGCGCGTGAAACCCGAACGTGTCGGCGACCACGAGCGTATTGGCGGGCACCGCGCAGGCGCGCGGCGGCGGCAGGCCGAGTTCTTCGAGCACCGCGGCGTCGACGCGGAACGAGCCGCGGCGGGTCAAGCGGTCCTGGTCGTGGATGCCGACGCTGATGCGACGCTCCCAGGCGAGCCGCCGCTCGCTCGCGCGGTGCGAGCCCGGCACGTAGACGAACGGGCCATCGTCCTCGGGCACGTCGGTCAGGAATAGCCACGCCTTGACCGACGGATGGAAGGTGTCGGCGTGGAGCGCGAGCTGCGGGTCGGGCTGCGCGCCCTCGACGACGTGGCTCAGAATGGTCTGCAGGTAGACGACCGGCTCAGCATCGGCACTGCCGACGTAGCGCACCAGACCGCGCCATGCCGGCATGCGGAGCAGGTCGCGTGCCGCCGGAATGCGTCCCAGCACGGTGCGGTCGAGTGCGATGCGGCGCGTCAGCGCGTCGCCCTGCACGGTCTCGCGCACCGGACCGCGATAGGCCTTCACTTGCGCGACCAGGGCCTCGAACGCGTCCGGCGCGAGCAGATTGCGTTTGATCACGAAGCCGTCGCGCTCGAAGTCGCGGCGGTCGGCGTCGGAGATCAGATGGGCGAGCCGCGCGCGGCGCCAGGTCGCGAGCTTGTGCGCGAGCGCGACGCGGCCGGCATGCAGGCCGAGTTCGTTGAGCCGCCGGCTGCCGAGGATCGGATTGTCGCCGAACGACTTCGCGCCGGTCATGAGCTGGCCGAGCCAGATCGGCGTCATGGCGACGTCCCGTGCCCGCGTCCAGAATTTGGCTGACCGTTGCTCCATGGGTGCTCAGAGGCGTCGCCGGCTCGTAGCGCGCCGGGAGATTACTCCGGGGCGCCCCCCTCGAACCATAGCCCCGGCGCATGGCAGGGCGGCCCCCCGCGACCGCGGCAGGCGCTAACGCGCCGCGTTCGCCACCGCCGCGGCGACCGCCGCCTCGGCCGGGCCGCCCTCGCGGCGCAAGCCGTCGACGACGCCGGCGCGGTCGGTCTCGTTGCGGTTCTGGCTCATCTTCCACTTCCCCTCGAGGCGCGCGATCGGCAGCTCGAAACCGATGATCGCGCGCAGCATGCCCTGGACGAAGTCCGGCGGCGCGTC
>DATJNS010000312.1:0-3463 GCA_035507915.1 Candidatus Sulfotelmatobacter sp. | reverse complement strand
CGCGCACGATGGGCTCCGACGCGGCGAGGAACGCGGCGGCCGCCGGCAGGGTGAAGAGCAGCGACAGCTCGAACGCGCGGTTCTGGCCGTGCGATGCGGCCGCGTGGTCACCGCGCCTGAGGTGGCGCGACATCTCGGGCAGCAGCACCGTGCCGATCGCGATGCCGATCACGCCGAGCGGCAGCTGATTCAGCCGATCGGCGTAGTAGAGATAGGAGATCGCGCCGGTCGGCAGGAACGACGCGATCAGGGTGTCGACGAACAGGTTGATCTGCACCACGCCGGCGCCGAGCGCCGCCGGCCCGAGCACGCGCAGGAACTGGCGCACGTCGGCGGTGAGGCGTGGCCGCGGCAGGCCGAGCCGCACGCCGGCCGCGTGGCAGCGCCACTGCAGGAACAGGAACTGCGCGAGCCCGGCGCCCAGAACGCCCCAGGCGAGGGCGTGGCCGGCGGTCGGCAGGAAGGCGGTCAGCACGAGCTGGGCGAGGATCAGGACGAGGTTGAGCAGGATCGGTGCCGCGGCCGCGGCACCGAAACGGCCGAGCGCGTTGAGCAGGGCGCCGGTCAGCGACACGATCGCGATGAACAGGAGGTAGGGGAATGTGATGCGGGTGAACAGCACGGCGAGCGCGAACTTCTCCGGCTGCTCGAAGAAGCCGGGCGCGAACACGCGCATGAACCACGGCATGATGAGCTCGAAGATCACCAACAGCACGAGCTGGGAGACGATCATCAGAGCCAGCACCTGCTCGGCGAACGCGATCGCGCGCCGCCGTCCACGGGCGCTGTCGCCGTCGCCCACCACCAGGCGCGAGAACATCGGCACGAACGCGGCGTTGAACGCGCCCTCGGCGAGCAGCGCGCGAAAATGGTTGGGCAGGCGGAACGCGACGAAGAAGGCGTCGGCCACCGGACCGGCGCCGAGCAGCGCCGCGGTGACGACGTCGCGCGCGAAGCCGAGCACCCGGCTCGCCAGGGTCAGGGCGCTGACCGACAGGATACTGCGCAGCACGGCGCCGACCTTGTCGCGCCGGCCCGGTGCGCGCAAGCCCTGCCGCGATTCGTCCTACAGTTTCATCAGATGCGGCAGCCAGAGCGACAGGTCGGGCAGGTATGTGACCAGCATCAGGACGACGAACATGACGCCGTAGAACGGCCAGATGCTGCGCATCACCTGCTCCATCGAGACGCGGCCGACCGCGCAGCCGACGAACAGGATGGCGCCGACCGGCGGATGGCACAGCCCGATGCCGAGATTGAGCATCATGATCATGCCGAAATGCACCGGGTCGACGCCGAAGTTGACCATCACGGGCAGCAGGATCGGCGTGCAGATCAGGATCGAGGGCGCCATGTCGAGCAGGCAGCCGAGCGCCAGCAGCAGGATGTTGACCATGAAGAGGATGACGTGCTTGTCGTGCGACACCGTCAGGAAGATCGCCGTCATCTTCGCCGGCACCTGCATGAGCGCCATCACGTAGCCGACGCTCGCCGCCATCGCGATCAGGGTCATGACCATGGCGACCGTGCGGAGGGTGCGGTGGACGAGCGCCGGCAGGTCGCGCCAGCGATAGTCGCGATAGATGAACATGGTGACGAAGAACGCCCACACGCAGGCGACCGCGCCGGCCTCGATGGCGGTGAACACGCCGCCCAGGATGCCGCCCAGGATGATGACGAGCGTCACCATGCCCCACAGCGCGTCGCCGACGATGCGCGCCGCCTGACGCAGCGGCACGACTTCGCCCTGCGGGTGGCCGTTTCGATAGGCCAGCACCAGGCACAGCACGATGATCGAGAAACCGAGCAGCAGCCCCGGGATCACTCCCGCCATGAACAGCGCGATCACCGAGATGGTGCCGCCGGTCGCCAGCGAGTATATCACCGCATTGTGGCTGGGCGGCACCAGCAAGGCCTGCACCGAGGCCGTGATCGTCACGTTGGTCGCGAAGACGCGCGGAAAGCCGCTTTTCTCCATCTGCGGGATCATCACCGAGCCGATCGCCGAGGTGTCGGCGACCGCCGAGCCCGAGATGCCGCTGAGGAACGTGGTGGCGACGACGTTCACCACCGACAGCCCGCCGCGCAGGCGCGTGAAGCCGACCAGGACGTTGGCGAGCGCGACCAGGCGCCGGGCCATGCCGCCCTCGGCCATGATCGCGCCGGCCAGCACGAAGAACGGGATGGTCAGCATCGCGAACTTGCTGACGCCGCTCGATATCTGGAGCATCACGGCTTCGAGCGGGATGTCGATCCACCACGCGCCGGCGAGCGCCGCCAGGCCCAGCGCGTAGGCGATCGGCACGCCGAGCGCCACGCAACCGAACAGGGTCCCAAGCACGACCAGGATGTCCATCCGCGCGCCCCGCTCAGTCGATCGGCGCGGCGCCGTGCGCGTCCAGCCGCGGCGGCGCGCCGATGACGACGCGCTCGAGCACGAAGAGCAGCGTGATTGCGCCGCCGATCGGGATCGGCAGGTAGGTGACGCCGACCGACAGCGACGGGAACTCGGCGATCGACTGGTGCCAGGTCGTCTCGACCAGGGCCTCGCCCCAGACCACCATGAAGACGCTGGCCAGCGCCATCAGGCCCTCGGCGACGAGCTCGACCGCGCGGCGCCAGGGTTGCCGCAACGCGTTCGTCAGCACGCCGACCCTCATGTGCGCGCCGACGCGGTAGCACGCGGCGGCGCCGATGAAGGTCAGCACGATGGCGAGCAGCACGGCGGCCGGCTCGGGCCACGACGCCGCGCTGTTGAGCACATAGCGGGTGTAGACACCCCAGGGAATGACCGCCGAGATCAGCACGAGCGCGCCGCCGGCAACCGCGACGCAGGCGAGGTAGAGCGCGTCCATGGCGCTGCGGAAGGTCTGCTGCATCGCTCGGCCCGGGGGTCTCGTCGCTCCTGCGAGCGACGCCAAGCCGCCGTTACCGCACGTCCTGGATGCGCTTGATCATGTCGGCGTATTTTGGGCCGTACTTGTCCCACACCGGCTTGACGGCCTTCTGGAACGGCGTCTTGTCGGCGATGCGCTCGACGTCGATGCCCGCCGCCTTCATCTTGGCGAAGGCGTCCTTCTCCTTCGCGTCCCACAGCTTGCGCTCGTCGAACTGGGCCTCGCGCGCGAGCTTCGCGATCAGCGCCTGGTCGCTCTTGGAGAGCGCGTCCCAGTTCTTGCGCGAGAAGACGAGGATCTCGGGCACGATGAGATGCTCGGTCAAGGTGAAGTGCTTGGCGACCTGGTAGTGGTTGTCGAAGACGTAGCTCGGCGGATTGTTCTCGGCGCCGTCCACGACGCCGGTCTGAAGCGCGCTGAAGACCTGGTCGTAGCCCATGGGCACGCCGTTGCCGCCGAGCGCGTTCATCATGTCGACGAACATGGGATTGCCCATGACGCGCACCTTGAGGCCCTTGAGGTCGGCGATGCTTTTGATCGGCCGCTTGGTGTCGTACATGCTGCGT
>DATJNS010000311.1:0-4333 GCA_035507915.1 Candidatus Sulfotelmatobacter sp. | reverse complement strand
TCGCTGCGATCACCTCCGAGCGCGTCTTGGCGGCGTGCAGCATCTTCTGGTCGATCAACAGGCGGGCCCAGGTGTCGATCGTTCGGCTGGTGATCGGCAGACCGAAAACCGGCACGATCCGCTTCACCATCGCCTTGTATTCGTCGTCGGACAGATCGGGGACCTTGGCGTAGCGCTTCATGATCGCGACGACGCCGTCGAGATTGGCCGGCTTGCTGTACCAGCAATACGCATCGCCCAGCCCCTTGGCGAACCGCGCGACGACCTCCGGCTTGTCCTTGATGGTGGACGTCGACGCCCACCAGCCGTTGTAGCCAAGATCATGAAACACCGCGGGCCCCTGATTCTGCGCGAGGTCGACGACGACCGTGCCTTCGTGCTTCGCGGCGACGATCGACGGCAACGGCTCGACGCTGAGATAGGTGTCGACGGTGCCACGCTGCAGGGCCGGCCGCGCCGTGGCCGGCAGCCCGACCGCGATGTACGTGGCCGCGTCGGCCTTGAAGCCGGCGTCGATCAGCAGCCGCTGCTCGATGTACTGCACCGAGACGCCGAGCGCGAGCACGCCCCAGTTCTTGCCGACCAGATCCTTGATGACCGCGGGATAGCCCTCCGCCAGGTGCGGCAGCGCGAGGTCCTTGCGCGCGATGAAGGCGAACGGCAGCTTCACGGTCGAGCCGGCGACGCCGCGGACCGGCAGGCCCTGCTCGACGGCGACCAGCAGATTGTCCCAGGAATTGTTGACGAACGTCACGCTGCCGCTGGCGACCGCCGACGTCATGGCGGGACCGGTCGCGATCGGCACGAGCTCGACCGTCAGGCCGTTCTTCTCGAAGAACTTCTGGTCGTTGGCGATCAGCGCGGGCAACGAGATCAGCGCGCCGGGATAGTAGCCGACGGTCGCCTCGAGCTTTTGCTGGGCGTGCGCCGGCGCCGGCGCGATCAGCGCAGCCGCCGACGCAAGAGCCAGCGCCAATGCACTGGCGACACTTCGATTTCGCATGCGTTTCGCTCCCGTGTTTCGCGTCTTGTCGTGTCGATGATCACCAAACCCCGTCCTGGTGGAGCGCGCGACGCTGGGCCGCATCGTATCCGAGCTCCGTCAGCACGGCCTCGTTGTCGGCCCCCAGGACGGGCGGGCCGCGCTCGGGCCCGACGCGCCGGCCGTTGAGCTTGAAACCGGCGGTCGGGAACGACGCATCGCGCCCCTGCCCCGGAACCGCCAGGCGCCGGAACAGCTCGCGCACGCCGACCTGCGCCTCGTCGAGCACCTCGGGAACCGAGCGGACCGCGCCGGCCGGCACGCCCGCCGCGGCGAGCGCCTGCTCCCATTCGATCGCCGGACGCGTGGCCAGGCAGGCGCCGATGATCGCGCGCAGCGCGGTCTCGTTCCGCTTGCGGATCGCCGGGTCGCGGAAGCGCGGATCGGTGACGAGCTCGGGCCGGTCGAGCACGCCGCACAGCTTCGCGAACTGGTCCTCGGTGTTGGCGACCAGCGTGAGCGGCGACGTGGCGGTCTGGAAGAGCCCGGACGACGCGGCGCCGCTGGCGGCGGCATTGCCGATCGGCGCGGCAGGAATCCCGCCATTGACGTGCGCCGACACGATCGAGCCCATCCCCGCGAGCGCGCAGTCGAGCATGCCGACGTCGATCCGCTGGGCCTCGCCCGTGCGGTCGCGTTCGCGCAGCGCCGCCACCACGGCCAAGGCCGCCGAGAGACCGGTCAGGTAATCGATCAGCGGCGGCCCGGTCCGGCTCGGCGCCGTCTCGGGCGTCCCGGTCACCGACATCATGCCGGACACCGCCTGGACGATATGGTCGTAGGCGGCGCGCGGCGCCATCGGGCCGTCCTGGCCGAACCCCGAGATCGAGCAGTAGACGATCCGGGGATTGACGGCCTTGATGGCCTCGAAGCCGACGCCGAGCCGCTCGGCCGTGCCGGGGCGCCAGTTCTCGATCATGACGTCGACCCGCGACGCGATCTCGCGCGCGATCTTGACGCCGCGCGGGTCCTTGAGATCGAGCGCGACCGAGCGCTTGCCGGCGTTGCAGGATAGGAACATGCCGCCCAGGCCGGCGGCCGCCAACGCGGCATCGCCGCCCTGGCTGCGCATCCAGTCGCCGTGGACCGGCCGCTCGATCTTGATCGTCTCCGCGCCCAGCAGCGTCAGGGTATAGGCGCAGTAGGGTCCGGCGATCACGCTCGCGCATTCGAGCACGCGCACGCCGGCGAGCGGTGACGACGTCATGCGCGGAACCTCGGCTCGGGAAGGCCGCGCGCGCCCAGCCCGTGGATGGCGAAGACGTGCCCGGCGAGCGGCTGCGCGCGCCGCTGCGCGTCGTCGAGAAACCGGCTCGCCGAGGTGACGTAGAGGACGTCGAGATCCGCGCCGCCGAACGCGCACATCGTGGGGTTCGACACCGGCAGACGGATGTGGCGCACGAGCTTGCCGTCGGGATCGAACTGCGCGACCGCGCCGCCGCGGAACAGCGCGGCCCAGTAGCACCCCTCGGCATCGACCGTCGCGCCGTCGACGATGCCGCGTATGTGCGCGGTCGATATGAAGGGACGCCGGTTGGCGATCTCGCCGCGGCCGCTGTCGAAATCGTAGCGCCAGACCGTCCCGGCGAAGCTGTCGGCGACATACATCGCGCGATCGTCGGGGCTCCAGGCGATGCCGTTGCCGACGATCAGGCCATCCTGCATCAACGCCGGCGCGCCCCCGGCCGCGAGCCGCCACAGCGCGCCCGTCGGCGTGCGGTGATCGGTGTTGGCCGACGCGCACCAGAACCGTCCCGCGCGATCGCACTTGCCGTCGTTCAGCCGATTGGTCGACGGCCGGTCGGACTCGACGGGGGCGATCAGGGTCGCGCGGCCCGCCGCGAGATCGAGATGGTAGAAGCCGCCTATGATCCCGCCGATCATCCCGCCGGCGGCATGGCACGCGATCGAGCCGATCGGCCGTCCCGCGAGCGCCTCCGTCAGATCGGTGGCGCGGATCTCGTGCGTCGCCGGGTCGAATTCATGGACCGTCGTCCGCCACGCATCGATCCAGTAGAGACGCCGTCCCTCGACGTCCCAGTACAGCGACTCGCCCAGGTCGTTGGAGAACGGGGTGATGCAGACGATGTCCACGCGCGTCCCGGCCGCTCGTCCAAAATAGGTGTGATCACTACCATTGGCTTGATCGCGGCACGGGTCAAGGCTAAATCTCGGGCATGCGCGCACCGAAGTCGGTCACCGATCTGTTGACGTATCGCCTGCTGCGGCTGTCCAACAGCTTCGGTCTGTACGCCAGCCGTCGCTATCGCGAGGAGTTCGGCTTGCGGCTCCCCGAATGGCGCGTCATGTCGATCATCGGCGCCTGCGAGCCGACGACCGCGCGCGACGTCAGCCGCATCCTGGCCACCGACAAGGGATGGGTCGGTCTCTCGGTCGAGAGCCTGCGCCGGCGCGGCCTCGTGGCGCGCTCGTCCGACACGCGGGATGCGCGCCGCTTTCCCCTCACCCTCACGCCGCAAGGCCGCAAGGTGCACGACGGCATCCTGGCGGTCGCCCGGCGGCGGCAGCAGCGGCTCCTGGCGGCGCTGCCCGCCGGCGCCGCCCCGACGCTGATCCGAAACCTCGACCGGCTGCAGGCCGAAGCCGACCGAATGCTCGCGGAACTCGACGCATCGCCGCGCTCCGCGCCATCGCGGAGGTCCGCCGCGCCGGACCGACGACGCGGATCCGCGGGACCAGCCCGCGGATGACGTCCAGGGTGCGGCGCGCGCCGCACCCCCTCGGCGTCAGTTGATCAGGCCGTAGAACTTGCCGGCGTTCTCGCACACCATCTTGTGCTTCACGCCGGCCGGCAGATGGCCGAACTGCTCGTCGATGTATTTCACCGACTCGGGCCACACGCCGTCGGGATGCGGGTAGTCGGAGCCCCACATCAGGGTCTCGACGCCCATGTCGTCGATCAGCTTGTTGCCGATCCGGTCGTACTGGAAGGTCGCCTTGCACTGGCGCCGCCAGTACTCGCTCGGCTTCAGCTTGAGGGGAAGGTCCTGGTACTGGTCCTCGAACTCGAAGTCCATGCGGTCGAGCACGTAGGGGATCCAGCCGATGCCGCTCTCGCCGAACACGACGCGGAGGTTGGGATAGCGCTCGAACACGGCCGCGCCCATCATCGACGTCAGGATCTTGCCGAGCGTCATCTGGAACAGGCACAGGGTCGAGTAGGTCAGCGCGCGCGCGGTCAGGCCCGTGTACTTGGCGCGCTCGTCGGGGTTGACCGCCGGGAAGGTGTGGAAGTGCAGCGGCAGCTGCACTTCGTTGATCGCCTGCCAC
>DATJNS010000310.1:0-3028 GCA_035507915.1 Candidatus Sulfotelmatobacter sp. | reverse complement strand
TGTAGGCGGACTGGATGCCGTAAGCGTTGTAGCGCATGTCATCGAGGGAGGTGCCGCTGAACGGTGATTCGCCGCCGTCGGACTTGTTCTCGCCCACCTCGTAGGCAAGCCGCGCGACGCCGTTGAGCAGGCCCTGGGGATCGAATCGGAGGTTGCGTACCTTGACGTCGAGATCGGAGAGATAGAAGACCAGCACGTCGGCCTGCTCCTGGACGCCGACGTCCTTGGCGCCGAACAGCTTCGCCTCGACGGCGTGGAAGCCGGTGAGGGCATTGGGCCAGGCGTCGATCTTCTCGTCGAGGTCGGGGACGAAGCCACTGGTGAAGACCTCCGAGCGCTCCCAGCCGACGCGGGACTGGATCCAGGCCTCCTGCGCGCCGCCCAGATCCTTGGCGTTGACGCGCGCCTGCAGCGTCTTGGCGCCGGCGAGCGACTGCTCGACATCCTTGATCATGTAGGCGCGGTAGTTCTCCGCCGCTTCGTCGAGCGCCGCGGCACGTGCCGAGGCCACGCCTGCCGCCAGCAGCGCAATTCCGAGCACGGCAGTGGCCGCACGCCGCAGCGAGGGGTGCCGGTGGGCGGCGAGGAACGTGGCGGCGGCGTTGTCAGACATGGCGGATTTCCTGGCGGGAAGAAATTGGAAAATCGGGAGCCGCGCCGTCGCGCCCGCCCTTTCGAGAGTCGGCGCACGTCGATGGCGCGCTGCTGATTTAGCCGTCGGAGCTTTTCGCTTTTGTGACGGCGAAATGCCGATCATTTGATCGCCGCTGCGGCGGTTCTGTGCGTGAAGCATCAACAAATCGGTGATTGGCACAAATCCGAAAAATAAACGTAACAGCGCGCGCCTACACTCCCGCCCGCACGCACCAGTCGCGGTCAGCGCATTGCTGCAGGAGCATGCCGGTGGTGAGTATCGTCGCCGCCGAAGGGGGTTTCTTGCGCACAGAGAGAGCAAGGGCGGGATGGCAGCCGATGCTGGCGGTCCGACTTCGCTCCGCTTCTCGCGGGACACCCGAAGCCGCGCGCAATCGGACACTTCCATCATGGAGAGGGGAATGAAGAGCAGCTACAGGATGAGCACCCGGTGGCGACACCGGCTCGGCGCGCTCGCGGCGAGCACGGTCGTCTCCGCGGGGATGATCGCTCCCGCGCTGGCGGATGCGCCGACCACGACGCCGATCAAGCACGTCGTGATCATCTTCCAGGAGAACATCACCTTCGATCACTACTTCGGCACTTATCCGAAGGCGACCAATCCATCCGGCGAGCCGCGCTTCACCGCCCGCGACGACACGCCCTCGGTGAACGGGCTGAGCGACGGCCTGCTGACCAGCAATCCCAATCTTTTCCCGCCGTTCCGCCTCGACCGCTCGGAGGCCTTCACCTGCGACGAGGATCACGGCTACAGCGACGAGCAGAAGGCCGCTGATGCCGGGCTCCTGGACAAGTTTGTGCAGGACACCAGCCGGCAGGGCATCGGCTGCAAGACCGACGGCTCGACCGTCATGGGTTACTATGACGGCAACACCGTGACGGCGCTCTGGAACTACGCTCAGCACTACGCCATGAGCGACAATTCCTTCGATACCGAATTCGGACCGTCGACGCCGGGCGCGCTCAATCTGATCTCCGGCCAAACCCACGGTGCGACTGCGTTCAAGGGTGGCGTCGCCCAGACGACGAGCACGGGCGCCGTGTTCGTGTCCGCGGACGGCACCGGGACGACGTTCAGCGATGCCGACGCCTACCTCGACGATTGCGGCGGTGACAAAGGCGGCACCGTCACCACCGCGACGACGATCCAGATGTCGGGCAAGAACGTCGGCGATCTCCTCAACGCCAAGGGCATCACCTGGGGCTGGTTCCAGGGCGGCTTCGCGCCGACCGTGGCGGCGACCTCGACCACGCCGGCGGTCTGCGGCTCGTCGCACACCGGGCATCCCGGCGTGCCGAACCCGACGGCGGCGGACGGCAATCCCAGCAACACCGATATCCACGTGGCAGTGACCGACTACTCGTCGCACCACGAGCCGTTCATGTACTATGCCAGCACGCGGAACCCGCATCACCTGCGGCCGACCTCGGTGGCGATGATCGGCAAGACCGATCAAGCGAACCATCAGTACGATATCTCGGACTTCTTCTCCGCGCTCCCGGCGCACAACCTGCCGGCGGTATCCTACCTCAAGGCGCCGGCCTTCGAGGACGGCCATCCCGGCAACTCCGATCCGTTGTCGGAGCAGACGTTCCTGGTGCAGGTGATCAATGCCCTGCAGGCGTCGCCAGAGTGGGAGAGCACGGCGGTGATCATCAACTGGGATGACTCTGACGGCTGGTATGATCACGTGACGGGTCCGATCGTGAACACCTCGGCGACGAGCCTCGATTTCCTCGCCGGGACCGGCAGCTGCGGCACACCCGCGTCGGGCGCGTTCGCGGCCCGCTGCGGCTATGGTCCGCGGCTGCCGCTGGTCGTGGTCTCGCCCTGGGCGAAGGAGAACTTCGTCGATCACGGCGTGACCGATCAGTCCTCGATCCTGCGCTTCGTCGAGGAGAACTGGAACCTCGGCTTCGTCGAGGGCCCGACCGCGCCACCGGTCGGCCAGGCTTCCTTCGATCGCATCGCTGGTCAGCTCGACAGCATGTTCGACTTCGACGGTCATGTCCGGCACGAACGGATCTTGCTCGATCCGACCACCGGCAAGATCGTCGGTGGCGACTTCGCCGACAACGATCACGACCACGACCGGTTCTAATCGTTCGACAGGGGGACGCGGCAGCCGCCGCGTCCCCCTCCTTGATGCAACACCCCGCAGCTCCGCCGCGGGGTGTTTGCTTGCAGGCGCCGGCTTGCGTCTGCCCGCGACTTCGTGCGAGAGAGGGTGCTTCACGAAGGAACGCACCCATGGATCCGGCGCAGCTCGCGCGTTTCAAGGAGTGGATCGGCCGTACCGAGGCGGTGGTCGATACGATCACCCCGGTGCCGGCGCGGCTCCTCACTGCCACCATCGATCGCGACGATCCGCCC
>DATJNS010000309.1:0-2451 GCA_035507915.1 Candidatus Sulfotelmatobacter sp. | reverse complement strand
GCCGCCGCCGTCACCATGCCGATCTTGTTGTCGAGCCGCATCGGTTCCTCCCTGCCGAGACCGTCGTCAGCCTTTCGCGAAAATTTCCGGACGGCAAGCGCAGGGTATCGCGACGCCATGCGTGAAAGACCCGACAAAGATTGCGGAAAGATCCCTCAGCATGTGCAAGAGACTCGTCCTTAGCGTGTTCCTCCTCGCGTCGGCGTTGGTTGGTTTGAGCGCCTGCGCGGACAACAAGATGCCGCCCAACAGCCCCACGGGCGGCATCGGCAGCCCGACTGGTCCGGCGGTCGGCCCGGCGTCCCAAGGCGTTCAGGGCTAGCCGACGCCGCGCAACCGCTCGCCGCGAAACGGTTGGGATCCCGCCGGCGCTGGCTGTCGACGTTGCACCTGTCTCGCGCGCCCTGATGCGTGAGGCACGACACCGGCCCGCCGTTCAGGCAACGGCGGGATCCCTCTTTTCTCCGTGCGCGGGAGCGCTCGCAGTGCGTCCCGTCACGCCGCGTGACGTTCCGCGTCGCCCCATGTGCGAAACGGGTGACGCGCCAGGAACGAGTTGCGGTAGCGCGGATCACCGGTGACTTCTGCACCGAGCCAGCTCGGACGATCGAGCGGCTCGGCCGGATCGGCGAGCTCGATCTCGGCGAGCACGAGGCCGTGATTGTTGCCGAAGAACTCGTCGATCTGCCAGAGCCGCCCGGCGTGCTCGACCCGGTGGCGCGTCTTCTCGATCGGCGGCGCGCGGCAGAGATCCGTCAGCATCTCCGCGGCGTGCTCGAACGGGATCTCGTACTCGTATTCGCGGCGCACCGCGCCGGCAGGATCGTCGCGCGCATCGTCGCGCTCGACCGCGGCCTTGATGGTCAGAAAGGCGCGTGTGCCCGCGTGTCGGATGCGCACGGTCGTGCCGTCGGCGCCCGACAGGTAGCCCTGCCGAAGATGCTCGCGCGTCCAATCGCCGCGCCAGCCGTCATCGCGCAGCAGAAACTTGCGTTCGATCTCGAGCGGCATCCAAGCCCTCACCCGCGGTGCTGCGCGTGACTTTGGCGCCGCGGGTCATTGTTTCAATACGATGAAGGAACTGCGGGGGCGCCGAAGCGCCGCGCGCAATTCGCAAGGCTGTCTAATGCATTCGGCAGGGCGCCGCGCACCGGCGCGGCGCGCCGCCGCTTCCGTCATTGGCCCGACTGAACCGCGTCGACCACGCGCTTGCCGAGTGCGGGGTCGGCTTGCGCCATCTCGATGACGTGATTGTACTGGTCGAGGCTCAGGCCCTGATCGTTGATCGCCTTGGTGGCCTCGGCCATCGCCTGCTGCTGCAGGTTCTGGCGCTCGCTGTCGGTTCCGGCCGCCGCGATGCGCGGTCCGTAGGATTGGCGGATCGCGGCGACTCGGCGCACCGCCGCGCCGGTCTTGACGACCACCGCGTCGGAGACGCCGGCGCTGGGCGTCCCGGGCGCCGTGGCTTGCGGACTCGTCATGTCGAGCGTGCTGCCCGACGGTCCCGGTTGCTGTGCCGCCGCGGGGACGGCCGCCATCGCCACGAACAGCGCCGCGCCCGCGACGCCCAAACGAGATCCCATCATCGCAGCCTCCGTGAGATCGTGAGGTGGTGAAACGCTGTGAGGTCGGTGTGAGGAGCGCGTGGAGCCCTGCTAGATGCTGCCAGCCGCGTCGATCAGCCGCTCCTCGAGCGCGCGATCGTGGCACGCCGCCTCGACGATCTCGTCATACTGCTCGATCGTCAGACCTTCCTCGTGGATCACCGTGACGGCCTCGATCGCCGCCGCCTTCTGGAGGTCCTGTCGCTCGTCGTCGGAGCCGGCCGCGGCGACGCGCGGCTTGTAGCGCTGCTGGATCGTCGCGATCCGCCCGACCGCGGCGCCGACCTTCGAGATCATCGTGTCCGAGAGCTCGAGGCTGGAGCCCCCGCCGTCCGGATCGATATCTTTGAATTGGCCCATGGTCTCACCCATTCTGGCTGCGCGGCCCGCGCCGGGCCGCATTCCAGGGGCAACGCCAGCGCGCGGGCTTGGTTCGCGCAAGGATGAGGAGCCGGCGCAGAGGCGGCCCCCTACCTCGCCTCGGACGACTCGTCGTTCACCGCCGGCAGCCTGCTGCTCGTCGACGGTGGCTGGACCGCGATGTAGGATCGCGACCATGTTCCGGACGTAGGATGGCAGGCATGCCGAAGACGCTGACCCAGGCCCAGATCGACCAATATCATCGCGACGGCTTCGCGTTTCCGTTCGACGCCTTCTCGCGCGAGCAAGCCCGGCGCTATCGCGACGAGATGGAGGCCTTCGAGGCCGTGCACGGGCCGCTCACCAAGGGCCGCGGCGTCAACTTCAAGCCGCATCTGCTGTTCACCTGGGTCGACGAGATCGTCCATCATCCCGCCGTGCTCGACGCGGTCGAGGACCTGATCGGCCCGAACATCCGCCTGTTCCA
>DATJNS010000308.1:0-7099 GCA_035507915.1 Candidatus Sulfotelmatobacter sp. | reverse complement strand
CTCGGCGATGAAGAAGAAGAAGTTGATGACGTGCTCGGGCAGGCCGGTGAAGCGCTTGCGAAGTTCAGGATCTTGCGTTGCTACCCCGACTGGGCAGGTGTTGAGATGGCACTTGCGCATCATGATGCAGCCGGCCGCGATCAGCGGCGCGGTCGAGAAGCCGAACTCGTCGGCGCCGAGCAGCGCGCCGATCACGACGTCGCGCCCGGTCCTGAGGCCGCCGTCGACCTGCACGGCGATGCGGCCGCGCAGCTTGTGGAGCAGCAGGGTCTGGTGGGTCTCGGCGAGGCCGATCTCCCACGGCGAGCCGGCGTGGGTCAGCGAGGTCAGCGGGCTGGCGCCCGTGCCGCCCTCGAAGCCCGAGATGGTCACGTGGTCGGCGCGCGCCTTGGCGACGCCGGCCGCCACCGTGCCGACGCCGACCTCCGACACCAGCTTGACGGAGATCGCGGCCTTCGGGTTGGCGTTCTTGAGGTCGTGGATCAGCTGCGCCAGATCCTCGATCGAATAGATGTCGTGGTGCGGCGGCGGCGAGATCAGGCCGACGCCGGGCGTCGAGTGGCGCACCGCGGCGATCGGGCCGTTGACCTTGTGGCCGGGCAGCTGGCCGCCCTCGCCGGGCTTGGCGCCCTGGGCCATCTTGATCTGCAGCATGTCGGCGTTGGCCAGGTACTCGGCGGTCACGCCGAAGCGCCCGGACGCCACCTGCTTGATCGCCGAGCGCATCGAGTCGCCGTTGGGCAGCGGCTTGTAGCGATCAGACTCCTCGCCGCCCTCGCCGGTGTTCGACTTGCCGCCGATGCGGTTCATCGCGATCGCGAGCGTGGTGTGCGCCTCGCGCGAGATCGAGCCGAACGACATGGCGCCGGTCGCGAAGCGCCGCACGATCACCTGCGCCGGCTCGACCTCGTCGAGCGGCACCGGCGTCGGCGCCTTCTTGAGGCCGAACAGGCCGCGCAAGGTGAGGAGCCGCTCGCTCTGGTCGTTGAGCAGGCGCGCGTAGGCGTCGTAGTCGGCCTGGCCGTTGCCGCGCACCGCGTGCTGCAGCTTGGCGACCACGTCGGGCGTCCACACGTGGTCCTCGCCGCGCAGCCGGAAGCCGTACTCGCCACCCGGATCGAGCGCGGTCAGCAGGGCCGGCGCGTCGGAGAAGGCGAGGCGGTGGCGCTCCAGCGTCTCGTTGGCGATCTCCTTGAGGCCGACGCCCTCGATCGTCGTCGCGGTGCGGGTGAAATACTTCTCGACGAACGGCGTCGTGAGCCCGACCGCGTCGAAGATCTGCGCGCCGCAATAGGACTGATAGGTCGAGATGCCCATCTTGGACATGACCTTGAGCAGGCCCTTGCCCATCGCCTTGATGTAGTTCGCGTAGATCTTGTCGAGCGTGTACTTGTCGCCGAGCCGCGGCTGCAGCTCGGCCAAGGTCTCGAACGCGAGATACGGATTGATCGCCTCGGCGCCGTAGCCGGCGAGCAGCGCGAAGTGATGGACCTCGCGCGCCTCGCCGGTCTCGACCACCAGGCCGACCTCGGTGCGCAGGCCCTCGCGGATCAGATGGTGGTGCACCGCCGAGGTGCCGAGCAGCGCTGGGATCGCGGCGTGCTCGGCGTCGAGCCCGCGGTCGGACAGGATCAGGATGTTGAAGCCGTCGCGCACCGCCTGCTCGGCGTCGGCGCACAGCTGGTCGAGGGCGGTCTCCATGCCGGCCGCGCCCTCGGCGAACGGGAAGCACAGCGACAGGGTGCGGGTGCGGAATGCCTCGCCGACCAGCTGGGTGATCTGGCGGATCTTGTTGAGGTCGTCGTCGGTCAGGATCGGCTGACGCACCTCGAGCCGCCAGTGCTGCTCGTTCTTGTCCATCCCGAGCAGGTTGGGCCGCGGGCCGATCATCGACACCAGCGACATCACCAGCTCTTCGCGGATCGAGTCGATCGGCGGGTTGGTGACCTGGGCGAAGCACTGCTTGAAGTAGGTGTAGAGCAGCTTCGGGCGCTGCGACAGCACCGAGATCGGCGTGTCGGTGCCCATCGAGCCGATCGGCTCCTCGCCGGTCGCCGCCTCGGGCTCGAGGAACAGCTTGAGGTCCTCGTCGGTGTAGCCGAACGCCTGCTGGCGATCGAGCAGCGCCTCCTTGACGTTGGCGGCGGGCGCGGGCTCGCCGGGCAGCTCCTCGAGCTTGAACTGGGTCTGCGCGAGCCAGGTCTGGTAGGGGTGCGCCGCGGCCAGCTCGGCCTTGAGCTCGGCGTCGTCGATGATGCGGCCCTGCTCGAGATCGATCAGGAACATCTTGCCCGGCTGCAGGCGCCACTGCTTGACGATCTTGGCGGGCGGCGTGTCGAGCACGCCGGTCTCCGACGCCATGATGACGAGGTCGTCGTCGGTCACCAGGTAGCGCGCCGGGCGCAGGCCGTTGCGGTCGAGCGTGGCGCCGATCTGCCGGCCGTCCGTGAAGGCGATCGCCGCCGGGCCGTCCCACGGCTCCATCAGCGCGGCGTGATACTCGTAGAAGGCGCGACGCTGCTCGTCCATCAGCCGATGGCCGGACCACGCCTCCGGGATCATCATCATGACGGCGTGCGCCAGCGAGTAGCCGCCGGCGACCAGCAGCTCGAGCGCGTTGTCGAAGCACGCGGTGTCGGACTGGCCCTCGGGGATCAGCGGCCACAGCTTGGCGAGATCGTCGCCGAGCAGGGTCGAGCGCATCGAGTGGCGCCGCGCCGTCATCCAGTTGAGGTTGCCGCGCAGCGTGTTGATCTCGCCGTTGTGGCAGACGTAGCGGTAGGGATGCGCGAGCCGCCAGGACGGGAAGGTGTTGGTCGAGAAGCGCTGGTGCACGAGCGCGAGCGCCGTGACCATGCGGGGGTCCTGCAGGTCGACGTAGTAGCTGCCGACCTGGTGGGCCAGCAGCATGCCCTTGTAGACCACCGTGCGCGACGACATCGACGGCAGGTACATCTCGTCCTTCGAGCCGGCGAGCAAGGTGCGCGACTCGTTCTGCACCTGCTTGCGGATCACGAACAGCTTGCGCTCGAAGGTGTCCTGGTCGCGGCAGCGCCGGCCGCGCCCGATGAACACCTGGCGCACGAACGGCTCGGTCGCCAGCACGGTGGCGCCGAGCCCGGCGTGATCGACCGGCACGTCGCGCCAGCCCAGCACCTTCTGGCCCTCGGCCTCGATGATGCGCTCGATCATCGTCTCGCAGGCGCCGCGCGCCGCCGGATTCTTGGGCAGGAACACCATGCCGACGCCGTACTTGCCGGCGGCCGGCAGGGTGATGGCGTTCTCGGCGCACGCCGCGCGATAGAACGCGTCGGGGATCTGGATCAGGATGCCGGCGCCATCGCCGGCCAACGGGTCGGCGCCGACCGCGCCGCGATGGTCGAGGTTGATCAGGATCTGCAGACCCTGACGGATGATGTCGTGGCTCTTGCGCCCCTTGATGTGCGCGACGAAGCCGACGCCGCACGCATCGTGCTCGTTGCGCGGATCGTACAGCCCTTGTTTTTCCGGCCCCAACGTCACGACCGTCTCTTCCTCACCCGTCTTTCCACACGGCGCCTTCGACACACATATCGACCCGCGAGGCGCCGCGCCGTCTCGACATCGGCGGGCACCCGATCGCCGCTCGCTTCGTCGCGCACCCATCCGGAGATTGGTCGCTCGGCCGCTGTCGGGCCCGATGCTTGCAGGCGACACACGGGCGCCGCTTCGCTGCGGCGCGGTCCACCCGGCGCTCCCTCGCACGACGGGCGCCGGCTCGCGCTGCTCCACCCGGGCGCCCGTCGGATCGCCTCGGGGCAAACAGCCCTACACTATGACACAGGAAGGCTGCCCTATCCAAGCGCCAATGGTCCCGAGGCGGACCGATTTGTGCCGGCGGAACGGCTCGATCTCAGCGGCCCGGCGGACGCGCGACCGGGGGCGCCGAGCGATCGCGGTTGTGGAACAACATCGTCAATCCGACGCACGCGACCAGCATCAGCACGAGGCCGAGATAGATCGGCCACGGCGCGCCCTCCTTGGCGATCGAGATCAGAAAAACCAGCACGAGCGCAGCGGCGGCGGGCAGCATCCAGCGGTAATTCATCATCGGGGGTGCCTGGGGTGCGCGGGCCCGGAGGCGAGCCCTGGCCGGATCGGATGGACCGATCGACGTGGCGGGGACGCTATCACGTTCCGGGGGCGCCGCGGTGATCCAATCGACCGGGGCGGCGCCGTGCGGCGATTTCGCGCGATCGTCGGGCCGATCACGGGCTCAGCCCGGATGCAGGGTCCAGGTCAGGCGGCGCATGAAGTCGGCGAGGATCGGGTCGGCGTCGAGCTCGCGCGGGCGGGTGAAACGATACTCGATCTGCCAGCTGTCGGTGGCGCGGCAGAACAGGTCGATCTCGGCGGCCGACGGCAGCGCGTCCTGGACCAGCGGCTGGTCGTAGATGAAGCGTGCGCGCACCCCTCGATGCTCGGCGCCGTCCTGGGCGATCGCGACCTCGTCGATGCCGGTGCGGCGCAGGCCCGGATGCTGCTTGGCGAGGTCGAACGTCGCGGCGTCGAGCTGGCTGCCGCAGCGCTCCTGGCGCATCGAGCCGGTGACCGGCGGCGCCGGATAGACGTAGACGCTCACCGCCAGCTTGCTGACCGCGCCGTCGATCTCGTAGGTCGCGCTGACGTTCTGGCCGGCCTTGTCGTAGCGCAGCAGCAGGGTGCGCTTGAACTCGCCGACCTCGACCGGGAACGTCATGCCGGACTGCGGATGCGTCCAGGCGCCGGCGGCCTGGATGATCTCCGGCCGCACCTCGGGCGCCGGGCGATTGAAGAAGCCGCCCTGGCAGCCTGCGAGCAGCCCGAGGCCGAGCAGCACGAGCCCGCACGCCGTCCCGAGAAACGCCCGACCCGCGACGCCCATCGACCCTCAGAAACCGAACATGTGGTCGAGGCAGAAAGCCCCGTCGGGGCCCTTCAACCCGTGATAGCCGAACAGCCGGCAGGTCGCGTCACGCACGATCACGTAGCCGTCGGCACCCGCCTCACGCAACGCCTCGGCGGCGAACACGGTTGCCGGCTCGATCAGCGCCGAGCCGCTGCACGCGATCGCGACCGTCGCGTCGGCGATGCGGCGCCCGGTGCGATCGTGCAGCTCGAGCTGGGTATCGGAGCGCGCGCGCCACGGCTGCGAGGCTGGATAGATCAGCACGCAGAACACGTCGAGCGGCGCCGGCGCCAGGCGCAGGAACAGCTTGGTCGTGAGCCCGGGCGGCGTGCCGTGATAGGACTGCGGCTCGCCCTTGTAGACCATCGCGGTGTTGAAGATGTGGGCGCCGAAGCTGGTGTCGCTGAGCTGCCCGCTCCGCCGGTGCTCGTAGCGGAAGATCGCGTGCAGCCAGCCGTCGGCCTCCTGCCCGGCGTCGAAATCGTAGACCAGCTCGACGTGCCCGTGGTCGAGCGCGACGCCGGCCTCGCCGAGCACGCGGTCGAGATCGAGCGCGACGCGATGGCCGCGCGGCAGCACGCCCAGGCGGTGGCGCAGCACCTCGCGGCCGTCGGGATCGTAGACCAGCGCCGCGAGCGGCAGCTCGCGCTGC
Source organism: Candidatus Sulfotelmatobacter sp. (assembly GCA_035507915.1). Lineage (GTDB taxonomy): Bacteria > Pseudomonadota > Alphaproteobacteria > Elsterales > Elsteraceae > JACQAI01. The sequence goes on along the minus strand of DATJNS010000308.1, from coordinate 1,520 downwards.
TGGGTCGCCATCGGCGTCGGCAGCACGCGCGTCGTCCACTCGGCGCGCGGCAGGATCGGCGCCGGCAGGACGAAGCCTTTGCCGAGCAGGTTGCCGAGGCGCGCGATGTCGGGATCGGGCTTGAGGTCGGTGCGCTCGACATTGACGTGGGCGAGCGCCGGCGCGCCGTTGACGCGGCGGATCTCGTAGCGCGGCCGCACGACGTAGCGTCCGGCCTCGATCTCGAGCTGGTCGGGCCATTCGAGCTCGGGAAACAGCGCGCGCACGTCCTGGCGGTGGGTGCCGAACGGCGGGATCGCCTGCGCGATCGGCCGGCGCTCGTCGCTGCCCATGCGGTTGAGGCTGATGGCGCCCGCCGGGATCGGCATCGGATGGCTGTTCTGCAGCCATAGCGTGACCCGGTCGCCGTCGACCGGCGCGGGCAGGCCGGCGTAGAAGTCGGCCGGCCAGCTGTTGGCGTCGTGGGTCACGATCGGCACGCGACCCTCGGCGTCGCGATCGTCGAGGATGTACTTGATCACGTCGTGGCCGCCGATCGCGACCGCGTGCAGGAACAGCGAGCCGGTGAACTCGGGCAGCTCGAAGCGCCGGCGGATCTCGCGCGCGTCGAGGCGGATCGCCGCACCCGGCGCCGGCCGCTCCTCCCAGCGCGCCAGCACGCGGCCGTCGGCGTCGAACAGGCACAGCCACAGGCCGGGCCGCTTGGCACCGTAGCTCGACCAGTACTCCATGGTGTGGAGCTCGGTGTGCCGGCCGTCCTGGTCACGGAACAGGCAGAAGTTGGTCGCGAAATTGATCGGGTCGAGATAGCGGCGCCGGTTGCTGATCAGCCGCTCGGGCAAGCGCAGCGCGGCAAAGCTCTCGATCGCGACGTCATCGGTGAGGAAGGGCCGGCAACCCTGCAGCGCGCGCTCGGCGTCGAAGGCGGCGACCAGCAGGGTGCGGCAGCCGGCCTGGCCGAGCGCGGTGACCGGCAGCACCGGCCACGGGCCCTTGCGGTTCGCCAGATCCTCGACGCGCTGGACGTAGCGCGCCCTGATGTCGATGCCGGCGACGTCGTAATAGGCGGCGAAGCTGTCGAAGTGGCCCATCGGGTCGAACAGCGCGACCGGCCCGCCGCGCTTGAGCCGGCGCAGCAGCGCGGGCACGCGGCGCGCGGCCAGCGGATGGCCGAGCGCCTTGAACAGGGCGTTGCCCTGGTCGGTCTGGTTGTTGAAGGTTTCGAGCCAGAGACCCATCGCGATCCCACGGGCCGGCCCCCGGCCGCCCGGCATGGCAATAACACCGCGCCCGGCCGGAGTATAGGACCGGGCGGACTCCAGGAGATGGGCTCAGCCGGCCGATGCGGCGAGGGGTTGCGGGGCCGGACCGCGCTCGGCCAGGAGGCGGCGAATCGCCGCTGCGGCGCGCGGCATGTCGTCGAGCGGCGGGTAGCGCCAGGTCTCGAACGCGCCGGTGAACGGCCGCGTGATGCCGCGCTCGCGCATGCGCGCGTGGAAGGCGGCGAACTTGCCGCCGCG
>DATJNS010000307.1:0-31887 GCA_035507915.1 Candidatus Sulfotelmatobacter sp. | reverse complement strand
GTAAGCCTGTAGAACACCGCCCATCTCCCCTGCGAGACAAATAGATATTAGCTTAAATCAACAGTCGGCGGCGGCACGCGCCGTGTCGTGGCTACCGGTTACGGTTGCCATGCTCGACCGCTTACTACCGCTGTGACAGCGCGCGCCGGCTTCAGCGCATCGACCTGCAGCTGCGGCAGCGGCATCACGGCATCGATCGTGTGATTCGGCGTGCAAATTTGGCTCAATCTTGGTGCAGAGCGCTAGATTTTGCGTCGCGCGCTATAAGCGGTTCTACCCATTGGGAGAACCGCCGAGATGCGCCACCATCATCGTCAGCGCCACTCACTGACACCCGCTGGTCTCGTCGTCGACCGCATCGAGGTCGACGGGGATCGGATCTTGGCTACGGCGCGGTCAACCTCGCGATCGTCGGCTTGCCCGGATTGCGGCCACGTCTCGACGCAGATTCATAGTCGGTACCAACGATCCCTGGCTGATTTGCCGGCTCATGGGCGCACGGTCGTCATCAGGCTGTCGGCACGGCGCTTCCGCTGCAAGCGATCGACCTGCCCCAAGAAGATCTTTGCCGAACGGCTCGACCAAACGATCGCACTTCCGTTCGCACGCCGAACGGCGCGTCTCGAAGGCATTGTGCATCAACTCGGTCTCGCCCTGGGCGGGCGCCCTGGACAGGGTCTTGCTCGGCGGCTCCTGCTGCCAGTCAGCAAAGACACTTTATTGAGGGTAGTGCGGCTGCGCGCCGTGCAACGGGTGCCCGCGCCGCACGTCGTGGGGATCGACGATTGGGCGTGGAAGCGCGGCCATCGCTACGGCACGATCGTCTGCGACCTCGAGCGTCGTCGCATCATCGATGTCCTGCCCGATCGCGAGGCGGCAACGGTCGAGGCCTGGCTTGCGGCGCGGCCTTCGATCGCCATCATCGCCCGGGATCGCGGTGCGGGCTACGGGCAGGCGGCAACGCGTGGCCGTCCCAGTGCTCTCCAGGTCGCCGACCGTTGGCACTTGATGGAGAATGCCAGCGCCGCCTTCCTGCAGGCGGTTCGACGAACGATGGGGCCGATCCGGGAAGCCCTGAAAACCGGACCGATCGATCCCGCTATCCTCACCAGCGCTGAGCGCCGCCAATACGAGGGGTGGCGGCGCCGCGACGAGGCGAATGCCGTGATTCGCGCGCTGGCCGCAGACGGCGTGCCGATCAAGGAGATCGTGCGGCGCACCGCGCAGGCGCGCGGCATCGTTCGCCTGGTGGTCCGCGGCGGTCGGACCGACGTGTTCCGACCCCGGTCGAGCTCGCTCGATCCCTTCCTGACGCGGCTCGAGGCGGAGTGGACTGGCGGATGTCGCAACGGCGCAGAACTCTGGCGTCGTCTGCGCGCCGCCGGCTTTCCCGGCGCACCGCGTGTCGTCAGCGAGTGGGCGGCGCGACGCCGCGCAGACCAGATCGCAAAGGTCCCAAGACGCGTTCCGTCGTCGCGCGCCATTGCCCACATGATGACGGCCGAGCCCGAGCGACGGTCAATCGGCGAGGTCGCGCTCGTCATCGCGATCGAGACGGCCGTACCCGGCCTGGCTGCGGCGCGTGACCTGATCGGGCGGTTCCACGCGCTGATCAGGAACCGCGATGGCGCCGGTCTCGATGCATGGATCGAGGATGCCGCGGGTGGCCTCCTCAGTTCGTTCGCCGCGGGACTTGCCAATGATCGAGACGCGGTCCGCGCTGCTATCGTCGAACCCTGGTCGAACGGTCAGACCGAAGGCCAGATCACCAAGCTCAAGCTCGTCAAACGACAGATGTACGGCCGTGCAAAACTCGACCTCCTGCGTGCGCGCCTCCTCGGTGCCGCCTGATCGGTATCGCGACTACATGCACCAAGATTGAGTCAGAGCCAAAGTTCAGCGCCGATTCACAGAGGGGGTAACACGAGCCTAACACGAAGCCCCGATTCGTTCTCGGTCAGTTCACCCCTGTTTGAGAACGAGAGGCCCAGGAAATCTGCCGTTTTCTGCGCTTCCAGTTACCTTCACACCGGAATGTCCGCCAGTGACCGATCGCATTGAAAACTCGGTCCCGTCATAGGTGGTTCAACGCGAAGAACATCTGCGGATTTGGCGTGTCAGAAACGTGCCGAATCTTCGACACGTTCTGGCCATGTTCTGCCATCTTTGGCCGGCACGCTGAGGGCTGCTTGATGAAGGAAGTGGCCGAAATCCGTGTGTTGGGATGGTGGGCGCGACAGGGATTGAACCTGTGACCCCTACCATGTCAAGGTAGTGCTCTCCCGCTGAGCTACGCGCCCATCCCCTTGAATCGCACGGGCTTTCCGGCCTTCACGGGCCGCCGCCGAGAGCCCGGCGCGCGACCGCGATAGCGAAGGGGATACACAAGCGCGTCACGCTTGGCAAGGCGCCCTCGAGGCCGACCGACCGCGTGGCGCCGGCGTGCCGGGGCGGTCTACTGAAACAGCTTCATCGCGTTGATCGCGGTCTCGATCACGCCCAGAACCAGCGGAATGCCGACGAAGCCCCAGGCAAGCACCAGCTTGAGGCGGTTGTCGACGGTAGCGGATTGGCTGTGGCTCGCCATGCTGTCCTCCCATCTCGATCGATCGTCCGTCACGCGGTCGCCTCGGCCTCTCGATCACGCGTCGCGTCGGCCTCCTGACTCGGGCTCATGTGGAACTTCCGGGCAACCGGACGCACGAACCAATTACAGATGAAACCGACCACCAGCAGGACCGCCATCACGTACATCGTGACGTTGTACGCCTGCGCCTTGGCCACGCCGTGGGTCACGTTGTACTCGCGAATGTAGTTCACCAGCACCGGCCCGAAGATCCCCGCCATCGACCACGCGGTGAGCAGGAGCCCGTGGATCGCGCCGACATAGCGGGTTCCGAACATGTCGCGCAGATAGGCGGGAACCGTCGAGAAGCCGCCGCCATACATGCTGAAGATGATCGCGTAGGCGAACACGAACCCCGCGACGCTGCCGGCCGCACCGAAATAAGGCACGACGGCGTAGAGGGCGGTGCCGAGCACGAAGAACACGAAATAGGTGTTGCGCCGCCCGAGATAGTCGGACATCGACGCCCAGAAGAAGCGGCCGCCCATGTTGAACAGGCTCATCAGGCCGACGAAGCCCGCGGCCGCGACCGCCGTCACGCGGCCGGGGAACATCTCCTGGCTCATCGCCGAAGCCTGCCCGAGCACGCCGATGCCCGCGGTGACGTTGAGACAAAGCACCCACCAGATCAGCCAGAATTGCGGGGTCTTCAAGGCGTCGTAGACGAACACGTTCTCGCTCGTAATGAGTTTCTTGGACGTCATCGGCGGCACGTAGCCCGCGGGCAGCCAGCCGGGCGCCGGGACGCGCACGATCACCGCGCCCACCATCATGAAGCAGAGATAGACCGCGCCCATCACCAGGAAGGTCTCGGTGACGCCGACGTGCGTCGGCGTGGCGAACTTGCCCATCAACCACACGGACAGCGGCGAGGCGATGAATGCGCCGCCGCCGAACCCCATGATCGCCATGCCGGTCGCCATGCCGGGCCGATCCGGGAACCACTTGATCAGGGTCGACACCGGCGAGATGTAACCGATGCCGAGCGCGATGCCACCGATCACCCCGTAGCCGACATAGATCAGCCAGATGTTGTGGATCGAGGTGCCGATCGCCGACAACCAGAACCCGCCGGCCCAGCACAGCGCGGCGGTGAACATGGCCTTGCGCGGACCACCTTCCTCGACCCAGCGCCCGAGGACAGCCGATGAAACGCCCAAGAAGAAGATCGCCAGGCTGAAGATCCAGCCGAGATCGGTCAGCTTCCAGTCGTCCGGCGTCGACTGCGTGATGCCGATCAGCTTGGTCATCGGCAGATTGAAGACGCTGAACGCGTAAGCCTGGCCGATGCAGAGGTGGACGCAGAGCGCCGCCGGTGGAATGAGCCACCGGCTGTAACCCGGCGGCGCGACGGTGCGATCTCTGCTCAGAAACGACATCGACATCCTCCCTTTTCGAAGCCGCGGGCGGGCTCAGATCCGGGAGAGGATCGTGCTGAGCGGCATCCGGGCCTGCTGTTGTTCAACTAGCAGGACCACAGCGCGGGCCGGCGCGCCTTTGCATAGCTTATTGATCTAGATTAACGTGCCTGGCGCGCTTCACGCACAGGGACGGAGACCCGATGGCGCTCGCCGCGCTGTCCGAACCAGCACAACTCGGCAAGCCGTTCGTCGACAAGCTCGGTCGGCTGGTCGCGCTGACCGCCGCAGAACAAACCTATCTGCGCGACATGCAGGTGGATTTCACCACGATCCGCGCGCACACCGACATCATCACGGCGGGCTACAACTACCAGGGCATCTTCGTGCTCAATCGCGGCACCGCGATCCGTTACAAGATTCTGCGCGACGGACGCCGGCAAGTCCTCGGGGTCATCCTTCCCGGCGATTTCATCGGGTTTCCCGGCGGCTTGTTCGAGAAAGCCTTGTATTCGGTGTCGAGCCTGACGGACGCAGTCGTCTGCGCGATTCCGTTCGACACCGTGTTCGAGCTGTTTCGTCGCTTCCCGAAACTCGCTGCGGCGATCTTCTGGCTGACCAACCGCGAGGCCGCGCTGTTCGCCGAGCGCCTCGTCGGAATCGGCCGACAATCCGCCTACGAACGGCTGGCCCATCTGCTGCTCGAGCTGCTGGTGCGGCTGCAGGCTGCAGGCCTCGCCGACGCCCGCTCGTACGACATGCCGCTCACGCAAGAGCTGATGGCGGACGCGCTCGGCCTGAGCGTGCCCCACGTCAATCGGACGCTGCGCCGCTTGCGCGACGAAGGCCTGATCTCGATCGACGGTCAACGCCTCACGTTCAGCGATGTCGATCTGCTGTCGCGGCGCGTCGACTTCGACGGCGCCTATCTCGGCGCCGGAATGATTCCCAAGGCGGTGCCGTCGCTCTAGATTGCTTGCGACCGCAAGCCTGTCTCCGGGTGCCGGGCACCGCAGATGCGTCTGTTCCACGATCTCGCCGCAACGCTGCACGTCGCGAGGCCGACGACCGCGATCGGCGCCCCCGTGATGGCGGTCGGCATCTTCGGCGCCGCGGCGCTCCAGCGCCTGCCCGGCGGGCCGACCTTCCTTGGGCCGCTCGCCGCACTCCTCGCCGCGGCGTGGATCGCGGCGGCAGCAACGCTGCTGAGGTCGATTTGGGCCGGCGGGATCACGCGCCATACCCACCCCATGGTCGAGAGCTTTGCGATCGGCACATGGGTCGCCGGGACCGCCGTGATGGCGCGGATCATGATGCTGGCAGCGCCCGACTTGCTGGGCGCCGCGGCCGGCCTATTCGCGCTCAGTGTCGGCTTGTGGTTGTGGTTCTTCCCGCTGGCGGTCCGAAATCTGCTGCGTCTCGTGGGCGCACGTCAGGTGCGCCCGAACGGCGTGATCCTGCTCACGACCGTGGCGACGCAGGCGATCGCTCTCATCGCCCTCCGCCTGTTTCCAAGCCTGCCGCCGATCCGCCAGGTCGCCGCGGCGCTGTCGGGGATCGCCGCCATTTGCTACATCGTCGGCGTCGCGCTCGTGATCATACGATTGCGGACGGCCAAGGGGTGGGGCATCGAGCGCGATTGGGACAACACGAACTGCATCATCCACGGCGCGCTGTCGATAACCGGTCTCACGGCGATCGTCGGCGACTTCGTCCCAGGCCGCACCGTTCTCTGGTTCTGGGTTTGCGTCGCGATCGTGTTCTTGGCGGTTGAGCTGATCGAGCTTGCACGCCTCACGGGCCGCGTTCAGGGATTTGGCTGGCGCCGCGCCTTGCTGGTCTACGATCCGTCGCAGTGGACGCGAAACTTCACGTTCGGAATGTTCTACGCCTTCACACTGGCGTTTTCGCAGCGCTTCGCCATCGAGACGCGCCATCCGACGCTCAACACGATACGCGACGCCGTGGTCAACCACGGCCAGTACGTCGTCCTTCTTCTGCTTCTCATCGAACTGGCACTGTTGTTGCACGCACGTTCAACGAGAGCCGACGAACGATGGCAGAGATCATAACGCTGACGTTCTTCTTTTCCGTGTGGATGATCTCCGCAGGGCTCGGCTGGCTGCTGCGCACATATGCGCCGACGGCATCGCGGCAGAGAGACTATATCGCGACCGCCGGGCTCGCGACCGCCATGCTGGGCGGCATCCTCTTGTGGCTGATGTTCACGATCGGAGGCGTGACGGCGGCCGGCTAGACCCCGAGATGGCGATGCAGGAGCTCGGGTTGCGCGCGCACCATCGAGGCGGTCAGCTCCTCGACGATGTGGCCGTTGTTTATGACGTAGACGCGATCGGCCAGGCTCATTGCCGCGGAGATGTTCTGCTCCACCACCACGATCGTCTGGCCGGCCTGGGCGAGCGCCCGGCAGGTCGCCAGCAGGTCGCGCACGATGATCGGCGCCAGGCCCTCGAACGGTTCATCGAGCAGCACGATTTTCGGATCGCGCACGAGCGCCCGGGCGATCGCCAGCATCTGCTGCTCGCCGCCCGACAAATCCGTGCCGCGGCTCCGTCGACGCTCCTGCAGACGCGGAAAGGTCTCCCATACGCGTTCGAGCGGCCAGCGCGACCGCGCCGTAACTCCGGCGAGCACGAGGTTCTCCTCGACGCTCAGGCTGCCGAAGATACGGCGATCCTCGGGAACCAGCTGGAGCCCGAGCGCGGCGATCGCGTGAGGCGGCAAGTGATGGACCGGCTCGCCGTCGAGCGTGATACGGCCGGAGCGCGGACGGACGGCGCCCATCACGCTCTTCAGGGTCGTGCTCTTGCCGGCGCCGTTGCGGCCCAGCAGGGCCACCACCTCGTGCTTGTCGACGTGCAGCGACACGTCGAACAGGATGTGGCTATCGCCGTAATAGCTATTGATGCGCTCGAGCTCGAGGAGGGCGCTCATGCTGCAGCCACTCCGCCGAGATAGGCCTCCTGGACGAGACCATTGCGCTGAATCTCCGCCGGCGTGCCCTCGGCGAGCAACGCGCCCTCGTGGAGCACGCTGATGCGCTCGGCGAGCTCGAACATGGCGTCCATGTCGTGCTCGACGATCACCAGGGTTCGTCCGTGCCGGAGGTTCTTCAAGAGCTGCACGGTCTCGCTCCGCTCGTGCGGGCTCATCCCCGCCAGCGGCTCGTCGAGCAGCAGCAGCGACGGCGACGCCGCGAGCGCCAGTCCGATCTCCAGACGGCGCTTTTCGCCATAGGCGAGCTCGGCCACCGGCACCCCTGCGCGAGCGCTCAACCCGACGAGCGCCAGCGTGCTCTCGACCTGCGTGTCGAGCCCGGGCACGCGCTCGATGCGGCGCAGCAGGTCGAGCGAAAACCGACCACGCCGCTCTGCGAGCGCGGCGATGACGATGTTCTCGCGCGCGCTGAGCCGAGGGAACAGCTGGTTGATCTGGTAGCTCTTGGTCAATCCGAGCTGACACACCGCCGCGACGTCCATCCCCGTGATGTCGCGGCCATGGAACAGGATCCGTCCGGACGTGGGCATCAGCTCACAGGTCAGCATCTTGAACAGGGTGCTCTTGCCCGCGCCATTGGGGCCGATGATGCCGCGCAGCTCACCTTGCTCGATCGTGAGGTTGACGCTGCGGTTTGCCGCAACGCCGCCGAACGATTTGCTGAGATCGCGCGCCTCGAGCACCGGACCTTCGAACGGCTTGTCCTGGCGGCGCCGCGATGGCCCCAGGCTGGCGAGCGGCTGCCGCGGGGCCTGGATGGCCGCCGCGGTCTCCGCCGACGGCTCATGCGCACGCGCAACGAACAGTTCGGCGAGATCGCGCAGACCGCCGATCAGGCCGCGGCGCAGGAAGCACACCAGCAGCACGAACACCAGGCCGAGCACGAGCTTCCAGGAGCTCCCGAGCCCGACCGTGGCCTGCAGGAAGTCGCGCAGATAGAGCCAGACTGCGGCCCCCAGCAGAGGGCCGAACAACGTGCCGGCGCCGCCGATCGCCGTCTGCATCACGAGCTGGCCGGAGGTATCGAAGGTGAAGGCGTCCGGCGGCATGAAGCCCTGCAGCACGCCGAGCAGGCCGCCGGCGAACCCGGCGTAGGCCGCGGCGATCACGAATGCGGTCAGCTTGTAGCGGCCGACCGCATGGCCGACCGCGCGTGCGCGCAGCGGGTTGTCGCGGATCGCGATCAGGATGGCGCCGACCGGCGAACGCACGATGCGCAGCGCGATCACGAGGCCGATGAAGTAGCAGACCGCCAGGAAGCCGTACATCGACCAGCCGGTGCCGACCTCGTAGGAGAAGCCGGCGATCTCGAACGTCGGCGTCGGCACGCCGGGCAAGCCGTTCTCGCCGCCGGTCCAGGCCGACAGCGGCGAATTCTCCAGAAAGAAGAAGATCTCGGCGATCGCCACCGTGATCATGGCGAAATAGATGCCGGTCCGCCTGAGCGCGATCGCGCCCACCACCACGCCGGCGATCGCAGCGGCGACCATGCCGATCAGCAGCGCCCACGTGACGCTCGACATCAGGTCGTTGGTCAGCAGATAGGCTGCGACGAAGCCACCGGTGCCGAAGAACGCCGATTGGCCGAACGACAGCAGGCCCGTATAGCCGAACAGAATGTCGAAGCCGATCCCGAACAGCCCCCAGACCAGGATCTGGTTGACCGTATCGGGCGCGAACCCGAGATGCGGCAGCACGAATGGCCCCGTGAGGAGGCCGAGCGCGGTCAAAGCCTCGATCAATCGCGCGCTGTAGCGGGGCATCAGCCGCGCGCCCTCATTCGCGGCCCCGCGAGCCGAGCAGACCCTGGGGCCGCAGGATCAGGACCATCGCCATCACGGCGAACAGCATCACCTCGGAATAGGCCGGGTTGACCATCGACGTCAGGCTGAGGATCTCGCCGGCTATCAGGCCGCCGAGGATCGCCCCGGGAAACGAACCGACCCCGCCGATCACGACGACGACGAACGACTGGACCAGGATCGCGTCGCCGACGTCGGGGGTGAGCGAGACCACCGGCGCGTTCACGATGCCGGCGAAACCGGCGGCCATCGCGCCGATGCCGAACACCAGCATGAAGACGCGGTAGACGTTGATGCCGAGCATTCCGACCATGCCGGAATCCTCGATGCCGGCCCGCACGATCATGCCGAGGCGCGTGCGGTAGAGCATCACGTAGAGCGTCGTCAGCGCCGCCGCCGCGATCGCCAAAACGACGATCCGGTAGGTGGGATAGACGAGAAAGCCCATCGGGGTGACGCCGGCTGCCCACGACGGCGGCGGCACGGTGAGCGACAGGCTGCCGAAGATCAGGCGGATCAGCTCAACCATGACGATGCCGATGCCGAACGTGACCAGCAGCTGGTCCTCGGGCGGGCGACCGTAGAACCGCCGTATCACCACCAGCTCGATGATGCCACCTACGACGACGAGAAACAGCGCGCCGACGATCACCGCGACGACGTAGGATCCGGTTGCCTGGAATACGACGTAACCGGCGTAACCGCCCAGCATGAACATGGCGCCGTGCGCCAGGTTGAGCACGCCGAGGGTGCCGTAGATGATGGTCAGGCCCGAGCTGATCAGCGCGAGCAACGCGCCCGACGCCAATCCGTTGAACAACTGAGAGAAGAAATTAGGCCAGGTGATCATGGATTAGGCGGGTTGAACGGTCGTCGCATGCGCTCGGACGCGCAAGCGGCTGTTCACCGCCTGCGCGTCACGCTAGCACGATTCCTCGACGCGGTAGACGCCCTCGACGGTCGCGCGGGGCGTTCAGGCGGCCGAGCCGAGCTTGCACCCGAACTCGTCCGGCTTCTGCATCAAGCCCTCGCCCGGGATGATCTCGACGATGTCGTAGTAGTCGTCCTTGCTCTTCATCGCGCTCGGCTCTTTGCCCCGCACGATGATGACCGGCCGCACCAGCTGATGGTCGGCGGCACGGAAATAAACCTCGCCGACCGTCGAGTCGATCTTCGTCCCGGCCTCGTAAGCCTTGATCACCTCGGGCGGATAGAAGGTCCCGGCGCGCTCGACCATGTCGGCCCACATGGCGAACTGCATGTAGGAGTTGTTGGCGCCCCACTCCGGCTTGTAGCCGTATTTCTTCTCGAACGCGGCGACGAACATCTTGGCCAGCGGATACTTGTCCTCGATCGTCCACCAAAAGTCGGTGGCAGCGAAGACGCCGGCCATCAGCTTCGGACCGACCTCGCGAGCGAGGAAGGGTACCTGGTATGGGACCACGAGCTTCTGCTTGGCCAGGATGCCGAACTGGTCCGCCTGCTGGATCGACAGCACGGCGTCGTGCCCCCAGTTGATGTTGAGCAGAATGTCGGCGCCCGAGTTGGAGATGTTGAGCAGGTAGGAGCTGTAGTCGGGCGCGCCCAGCGGCGCCACCTGATTGGTCACCGTCGTCCAGCCGCCGAGCTTGCCGAGATACTCCTCCATCGAGTGCTGGACGGTGTGGCCGTAGGTGTAGTCCGGCGTCAGATAGGCGACCTTCTTTTTCTGGCCGAAATTCTTGACCAGCACCGGCGCGATCGCGGCGGCGGCGGTCTGGCCGTAGAAGCACTGGCGGAAACCGTAGCGCACGCAATCCTTGCCGGTGGTGTCGTTGGAGCCCGAGATCCCGACGACGTAGAGCACTTTCTCGCGCTGGGCGAACTTGTTCAGCGCCACGGCGACCGCGCTCGACGTTCCGCCGGTGATGAGAACGGCCTTGTTTTCATTGATGAAGCGCGATTGCTCCTGCACCGCGGTGTTCGGCTTGGCTTCGGAGTCCGCAACGCCGAACGTCACCACCTTGCCCAACACGCCCTTGGTGGTTTTCGGCGAGATCTTCTTGATCAACGGGTTGCCTTCGTTGATGTGCTCGATCGCCAGCTGGTAGCCCTTGAGCTCGTCCTCGCCCTGGATCGCATAGGTGCCGGTGCGCGGCACCGTGATGCCGACGAACACCGAGGAGCCCGACGAGCCCGCCGGGTAGGTGCCGAGCGCAGGATAGCTGCCCGCGGCCGCGCGGGCGACCTGCGGCAAGGCCGAGGCCACCGCCAGAGCCGCGCCGGTCTTGAGCACCGTCCGCCGGGAAGTGCTGGTTGTCGTTGGTGACGTCATGATCGGCCTCCCTGCCAATGTATTGCTTTCGATGCCGCGCAGCGGTTCGTCGGATCGCGGCATCCGCGTCAATCTGACGCATGACTTCGACCAACCTCGTGCCGAGTTAGTCGCGGCGCTCCGCGACATCGCGAGCGCTCGGACGCGATGCTAGTGCCGGCATCCACACCCTCCCTATTAGACTTTCGTCTAAGGGCGTCGCGTCTATGCGCGCACCCCAGCGCCCGCCTATCATGTGCACCGCTCGTCGCGGCCCAGGAGAGCAACACGATGACGGCCTTTCGTCTCGTCATCGCCGACGATCATCCCTTGTTTCGCGATGCCCTGCGCCTCGCGGTGGCGCCGACCGTGATCAATGGCGAGATCGTCGAGGCCGATTCCTTCGACAGCTTGTGCGCAGGGCTCCGCACGACGCCCGACGTCGATCTGGTTCTGCTCGATCTCAACATGCCCGGCATGCACGGCTTCTCCGGCCTGCTCTATCTTCGGGCCGAGTTCGCCGCGGTGCCCGTCGTCATCGTCTCGGCCAACGAGAAACCGCGAGTGATCAGGCGCGCGCTCGATCTCGGCGCCGTGGGTTACATTCCGAAATCGGCAGCGGCGAGCGAGATTCGGGAGGCGCTGCGTGCGCTCCTCGCCGGCGAAACGTGGCTGCCGGCTGCGCTGGACCTGCGCCATCCCGGCCGTGACGACGACGCCGAACTCGCCATCATGCTCAACAGCCTGACGCCCCAGCAGACTCGCGTTCTCATGCTACTGAGCGAAGGCCTGCTCAACAAGCAGATCGCCCATGCCATGCGGGTATCGGAAGCGACCATCAAGGCGCATGTCTCGGCCATCCTGCAGAAGCTCGGTGTCGACAACCGCACGCAAGCCGTCATCGTCGCCCAGCAGCTCGCCGCCGAGGTCGGCGAGCCGGAAGCGGAGTCGGACAGCGCCCCCCGGCGTACCGGCGTTCGGTAGGATCGGCTACTCGGCCGCCCTGCGGGTCGCGATGATGCGACTGACCAGCGCCCGGAACACCGCCGGTTTGATCGGCTTGTTGAGCACGTGGATCCCCTGTCCCAGAGCAGCCGCCCTGACCTCGGCCGAACGATCCGCCGTTATCAGAATCGCCGGAAGAGCGATCCCGCATCGCTCGCGCAGCGCGTCGACGCAGCGTAGGCCGTCGGCGTCCGAAGTGAGGTGATAGTCGACGATCAAGAGGTCGACCTTCGCGAGCTGAGCGCGGTCGATCTCGGCAGCGTCCGCAAGTCCGGACGCAAGCAAGGCGCGACAGCCCCAACCCTCGAGCAAGGTCCGCATGCCGTCGAGCACGCTGGAATCATCATCGATGCAGAGCATGGTTGCACGTTCGAACGTCGGCAGCGACTGCACCGGCCGGATATGCGCCGCAGCGGTGGAATGGCCAGCAGCTCGCGGCAAGTGCACCGTGAACACGGTTCCTTGGTCGGGAACCGACCGAAAGCCAACCTCGTGGTCGAGCACGCGTGCGATGCGATCGACGATCGAGAGACCGAGGCCCACGCCATATTCCGCGCCCGAACCCGTGGCGAACCTTTGAAACTCGCCGAACACCTGGCCTTGCTTGTCGATTGGGATCCCGATGCCGGTGTCCCAGATCGCGATCAGCACCGACTGGCCGCGTCGGCGCGCTCCCATCATCACCTTGCCCGTCGGCGTATACCGGATCGCGTTGGAGAGCAGATTCTGCAGGATCCGCCGCAGCAACCGGCGGTCGCTGTCGACCGCGAGGCTGGTCGGGACAATGCGCAGCTCGAGGCCTTTGCGCTCGGCGAGCGGAGCGAACTCGACACGGAGAGCTTGAAACAGGTCGTCGAGGCGCATGTCCTGGCGCTCCGGAATCAACCGACCGGCATCCAAGCGGGAGATGTCCAGCAGCGCGCCAAGGATTTCCTCGACCGCGCCCAGCGACGTATCGATCTTCTCGGCGAGGACCCGATCGGCCGTGAGCATACCCCCCGAGGTCCGGCCTCGCGCCATGCGCGTTTTTTGCTCGATCAGGCTGGACACGTAGAGGCGCGCCGCGTTGAGCGGCTGCAATAGATCGTGGCTTGCCGCCGCCAGGAATCGGGTCTTTCCCTGATTGGCCTCCTCGGCGATCACCTTCGCCCGGCTGAGCTCGGCGTTGAGCGCGATGAGCTCCGCCGTGCGTTCGCGCACGCGCTGCTCGAGGAGCTCGTTGGCGGCAGCGAGCTCGGTCGCGGCCTGAACGTGCTCGGTGACCTCGGAGTAAGTCGTCACATATCCGCCGTTCGGCATCGACTGGGTGCGCACGTCGAGCACCGTGCCGTTGGAGTGCTGCCACTGGAACGCTGTCCCACCGCCGCCCACGAAGCGTTCGAGCTGGCGCGCGACGAGCTTGTCGGTGTCGCCTGGGCCGTACTCGCCGCGCTCGACGTGGAAGCGAACGATCTCCTCGAACGACGCGCCGACCCGAGTCAATGCCGCTGGCAGATCGAGGAGCTCGCCAAAGCGTTGATTGCGGCAGGCGAGCCTCAAGTCCGGATCGAACACGCTGATACCTTGGCGCACGTTCTCGAGCGTCGACTGCAACAGGCTGCGGTTGTACTGAATGGCCGCCGTCGCATCGTCGAGCAGACGCATGGCGTCGTCGACACCGAGATTCTGCCGTTCGAGCGCCAATGCCATGACGAGGCGCGCGGACGGCGCCCCGATCGCGCTGGCCAACAGATGCTCGGCGCGACGCACCAGTGGGAAGTCGGCGAGCACCGGCTGCTTCGGCTCGCGCGGCGCGGCAAGCTCGAGGAAGCTGCGCGGAACACGATCGGGCCCGAGATAGCGCGCGACCAACGCCGCAAGCTCCGACACTTCGATCGCGCCGTGCCAGGTCTGAGAGGCGAACTGGCTTTGCGGAAGATCCGAATCGATGAAGGCACTCGCCTGGATACGTTCGATCACGCGCGCGGTGGTAAAATGGGACACGGCGATCAGACAACCGATGTTCACCAGAAGACTCCAGAACACGCCGTGAGTGAGCGGATCGAACCGCAGACCGAACAGCTGCTCCGGCCGCAGGAAGGTCAGACCGAATGGCCCGCTCCGCAAGAGCTCGTTCGGGCCCCACCCCGCGTGCACGAGCGACGGCAGGAGCAGCGTGTATGCCCACATCAGGAACCCGGCGATCAAGCCGACGAGAGCGCCTTTGACGTTGGCGCCATGCCACAGCAGGCCTCCAACCAGCGCCGGCGCGAATTGCAAGGCGGCGGCGAAGCTCATCAAGCCGATCGCGGCCAGCGCGAGCGGATCCGCGATCAGGCGGTAGCAGCAATACGAAAGCAGCAGAGTGGTGAAGATGGCGACGCGCCGGATGCGCAGAATCAACTGACCCATATTCGCGCGCTCGGCCAAACCGAGGCGCCGTCCATGCAATAGGAGCGGCATCACGACATCGTTACTGACCATGTTGCTGACGGCGACCGAGCTCACGATCACCATGCCGGTTGCCGCGGACAAACCACCGATGAAGGCGAGCACCGCCAGCGCCTCGTGTCCGGTCGAGAGCGGCAGGGCAAGCACGAACATGTCGCCGTCGGCGCCGCGCGGGAAGACGTCGAGCCCCGCAATCGCGATCGGGACCACGAAGACGTTGATGGCGACGAGGTAGAGTGGAAACAGCCACACGGCTTTCCTGAGCTCGCCCGGATCGCTGTTCTCGACCACGGTCACGTGGAACTGCCGCGGCAGGCAGATGATCGCTGCGGCGGCAAGCGTCGTCATCGTCACCCAATGAGTGCCATCGATCCCGCCCAGGAACAGGTTCCGCAATTCGGGTTCGCTGCGGATACGGCCCGCAAAGTCGCCGAAGCCGTCGAACATGCCCCAGGTGACGAATGCGCCGACCGCGAGAAACGCGACGAGCTTGACCACCGAGTCGAAGGCGATGGCGAGAATCATGCCTTCGTTGTGCTCGGTGGCATCGATGTGGCGGGTGCCGAACAGCACGGCGAACAACGCGAGCAGCAAGGCCACCGCAAGCGCGGTGTAGGCGGGTACGGTCTGGCTCGCCGATATGGCGGCCGCCGCGGCAGGATCCCGCATCAGCATGGTGAAGCTGGTCGAAACCGCCTTGAGCTGGAGGGCGACGTACGGCAGCGTCCCGAGGACGGCGATGATCGTCACCGCCGCGGCGAGGAGCTGGCTCTTGCCGTAGCGCGCGGCGATGAAATCGGCGATCGAGGTGATGTTGTAGCTTTTCGAGGTATGGACGATGCGCCGCAGGAGCGGCCAACCGAGCGTGAAGACCAGGATCGGTCCGACGTAGATGGTCAAGAAGTCGTAGCCCGTCTGCGCAGCGAGTCCGACGCTTCCGTAGAAGGTCCACGAGGTGCAGTAGACCGCGAGCGACAGGGAATAGGTGATGGGCCTGGCCTTGGGGCGGCCCCGCGCGCGGGCAAGCCGGTCACCGCAATAAGCGAGGCCGAAGAGCAGCCCGACATAGCCAAAGGACAACGCCAGGATGGCCCAACCACGCATCTGACGCCTCCGCCAGCCCGTTGTCGCAGGACGCCGGCGCAATCCCATGATGGTTGATCGAGACGCGCCGGTCCAGATCGGGCCTATCGGCCCGCGATCCCGCCGTGTTCCGTGAGAACGCTTCTGCGGTTCGATCCGAACGATACTCGAGCGGCGACGGGCGGTTACGCCACCATCTCGACCCGACCGGATGCGGCCGCCGGGCGGCTCGAGCCGGCGCGTGACAAAGTCGCCCGGCTGAGCCAAGAATTCCGCCACCCATGACCGATCCCCGCGATATCGACGGCATTCTCGAAGTCGTTTGGCCGGCGCGCCACAGTTTGCCGTTGGTGTTCGCCTCGCCACACAGCGGCAGCGCCTATCCGCCCGAGTTCGTCCAGGGCTCCAACCTCGACCCCCTGAGCCTCCGCCGCTCGGAGGACAGCTTCGTCGACCAGCTGTTCGCCACCTCGCACGAGCGCGGCGCGCCGCTGCTGCGCGCGCTGTACCCGCGCGCCTTCTGCGACCCCAACCGCGAGCCCTACGAGCTCGACCCCGCAATGTTCGAGGACGATCTGCCGGCGTTCGCCAACACGCGCAGCCCGCGCGTCGCCGCCGGCCTCGGCACGATCGCGCGCGTGGTCGCCAACGGCGCCGAGATCTACGGCGGCAAGCTGCGCTACGCCGAGATCGCCAGCCGCATCAACGGCTACTACAAGCCCTACCACGCCGCGCTGCGCACCTTGGTCGACCGCACGCGGGAGGCGTTCGGCTTCTGCATCCTGGTCGATTGCCACTCGATGCCGTCGATCGGCGGCCCGATGGACAAGGACCCGGGCGAGACGCGCGTCGATTTCGTGCTCGGCGACTGTTTCGGCACGGCCTGCGCGCCGACGATCACGGACGAGGCGGAGCGCGTGCTCACCCGGCTCGGCTACGTGGTGACCCGCAACGACCCCTACGCGGGCGGGTTCACGACCCGTCACTACGGTCGACCGGCCGACCGCCTGCACGCGCTGCAGATCGAGATCAATCGGGCCCTCTATATGGACGAGGAGGCGATCCGGCCGAATGCCTATATGGCGACCTTGGCGCGCAATCTCGGCCACCTGGTCGACCGGCTTGGCCAATTGACCGACGCCGCGCTGGTGCCGCGGTGAGCAAGCCCGCGCCGGCGCCCGTCGTGCGGCCGGCCGAGCTCGACGATTTCGGTGCGATCCACGACATCTACCGGCACCACGTGCTCCACGGACTGGCCAGTTTCGAAGAGCAGCCGCCCGAGCGTGCCGAGCTCGAGCGGCGCCATGCCGAGGTGCGCGCGCGCGGCCTTCCCTACCTGGTGGCGCAGCGCGGCGAGCGGGTGGTCGGGTACGCGTACGCGTCGCCGTTCCGCACGCGCACGGCCTATCGGTTCACGGTCGAGGACTCGATCTATCTGGCGCCCGACGCGGTCGGCCAGGGGATCGGCCGCCGACTGCTGACCGAGGTGATCGAGCAATCGACCGCCCTCGGCCTGCGCCAGATGATCGCGGTGATCGGTGACAGCGGCAACGCGGCGTCGATCGCGCTCCATCGGGCGCTCGGCTTCGACGGCGTGCTCGTGCTCCACAGCGTCGGCTTCAAATTGGGTCGTTGGGTCGACAGCGTCCTGATGCAGCGCCCGCTCGGCTCGGGCGCCACCGCGCCGCCCCCGCCCGGCACCTAGGGGCGCCTCAGCCGGGCCCATGGCAACGATTTTGTAGCAAATTGCGCCGAGATTCTGGGGGGTCATGACGGGACTGGCCGCTGGCCTGGTTGGGCTGTCGCTGGTGGCCGCCGCCCTCCTCGGGGCGCTGGCGCTCCGGCAGCGCGCGCATCGCCGAGGCGCCGAGGCGCGTGCTCGCACCGCCGAAGCGCGATTCGCCATGATCACGGCGTCGGCCACCAATTGGCTCTGGGAGACCGACCCGGAGATGCGCCTGTCGTGGGTGTCGCACCTGCCGGCGGGTGCCGACCCGGGCGAGGTCCTGGGCCGGCGCCGCGAGGAGTTCGTCGGCCTGGACGACGATCCGGTGCTGTGGCAACGCCACCGCGACGATCTGGCGGCGCGCCGGCCGTTCGACGACTTCATCTTCTCCCGCGAGGTCCCCGGAATCGGGCGCCGCGTCGTCCGGATCAGCGGCCGGCCGGTGTTCGCGGTCGACGGCAGCTTCTGCGGCTATCGCGGGACGGGCAGCGACGTCACCGGCGAGTTCACCGCCCGCGCCGAGGCCGAGCGCGCCGAGCGGCGCCTGCTCGACGCGATCAACGCGCTGAGCGCGGGCTTCGCGCTCTACGCGCCGGACGACCGGCTGGCCCTGTGCAACCGGCGTTTCGTCGAGATCTATTCGGCGATCGCTCCGGTCGCGCGGCCGGGAGCCACATTCGAGGAGATCGTGCGCGCGACCGCCGCCACCGGTTCCATCAGGGGCGATCCCGAGGCATGGCTCGCCGAGCGCCTGGCGCGCCATCGCGGCGAGAACAGCAGCTTCGAGATGGAACTCGCGGACGGCCGCTACATGCTGGTCGGCGACTATCAGGCGAGCGACGGTTACCGCGTCACCATCCACACCGACATCACCGAGCTGAAGATCCGCGAGGCGACGTCGGCGCGCCAGACCAGCGTGCTGTCGACCACGTTCAACAACATCACCGAAGCCCTCGTCGTGGTCGACAAGGACCTGCGGCTCGCGCTGTGGAACGAGCAATATCAGAGGCTCTTCGGCCTGCCGGACTGGCTGATGCAGCCGGGAACCCCGATCGAGACCATGTTCCGGTTCAACGCCGGGCGCGGCGAGTACGGGCCGGGCGACGTCGAGACGTTGGTCGCCGGCCGCCTCGACATGGTGACGTCCCGGCATACCACGCGCTACGAGTACGCACGACCGAACGGCACGGTGCTCGAGGTGCGGCGCGCCTACCCGACGGGCGGTGGCTTTCTCACCACCTTCGCCGACATCACCGAACGCAAGCGCTTCGAGAACGCCCTGCAAACCGCCAAGGAACAGGCGGAGCTCGCCAACCGCGCCAAGACCGCTTTCCTCGCCAACATGAGCCACGAGCTGCGCACGCCGCTCAACGCCATCATCGGCTTCGCCGAGATCATCCACGAGCAGTTGCTGGGTCCGATCGGCACGTCGAAATATCTCGATTACGTCGCCGACATCCACCTCAGCGGCAATCATCTGCTGGAGGTGATCAACGACATCCTCGATCTGTCGAAGGTCGAATCGGGTCATTTCGAGCTGGTCGAGAAGACCATCGACCTGGAGCGCGCGCTGGCTTCGGCGCTGCGTCTGCTGGGCGACCGCGCCCTCAAGGCCCACCTCACGGTGCGTACCCGCGTCGCCGACCCGCATGTGCTGGTGCGCGCGGACGAGCGCGCCATCAAGCAGATCTTGCTCAACCTCCTGTCGAACGCCGTCAAGTTCACGCCACCCGGCGGCGTCATCGAGGTCACGGTCGAGCGCGCCGAAGACGGCGACCTGCTCCTCTGCGTCTCGGACAACGGCGTCGGCTTCGATTTGGCCGACCTGCCGCGCGCGCTCGCGCCGTTTGGTCAGATCGACAGCTCGCTGACCCGGCGCTACCAGGGGACCGGGCTCGGCCTGCCGCTGGTCAATTCGCTGACCGAGCTGCACGGCGGCCGGCTCGAGATCGACAGCAAGCCGGGCGCCGGCACGCGGGTGACGGTGCGCCTGCCGGCCGCGCGGGTGACGACGCTCGCATCAGCCGAGTCCGCCGCGCTCGCCGTGGAGCCATGAGGTCCGCCGATCCGCGATGAGCCTGGGACGCAGTCGACCTGCTGCTCGATTGTCCTCACGAGCCCGGCGCGCGTTTCGCCGTGGTCGACCACGGCGACCTCGACGCGGACGGGGCGCCCCGTCCGCTGGTCGCGCCGACGTACCGCGAGCGGCTCCGGGCGAGCGCGCCGCGCGCCCCCGTGACGTTGCCCGCCAACCCGCTGCCCGAGCCCGATCTCGCCGGCGCCGTGCGCTGCCGTGTCGCACTCGGCGGCGGTGCCAGGGGCGGGTTGACGCACGGCCGACTCGAGGGCGACGAAGTGGCCATGACCCAGCTGCTGGCCCGCCACCGCGCCTGGGCGCTCAATGGCGCGGTCGGCAACAAGGTGGGTGGCGTGATACCGTGCTGGTGGAGCCGGGCACCCGGGTCGAGCTCGCCTTCGTAGCCGAACGGCCCGGAAACTCAATGTTCGACTGTCATATTGTCGAGCATCAAGCCGGCGGAATGATGGGATTCGTTAACGTACGCCCATTTAACTAGAGTTTTTCCAGGATTCGCGCAGACCCCATGCTAGATTAAGGTCTAGGAATTTGCTCAACCCCCGTACCCATGGCTAGACAGATCGATCCTGCCCCGCTTCAGCACACACTGGAGCAGCTGGGCCAAGGGCTCGCCGTGGTGGGGCCCGACCTGACCTTGAGGCTGTGGAACCGCAGCTATGCGGATCTGCTGGGCCTGCCCGAAGGTCTATGTCGGCCCCAGGCGCGCTATGCCGACATTCTGGAGCATCGGGCGGCCTCGGTGCTCGCCGAGGAAGGCCCCGAGGAGTACGTGCGCGGCCAGCTCGCGGCACTCTCAGAGCAGGTCGACGTGCCGACCACCGTCAAGCACGCCTCCGGCCGCATGGTCGAGGTCGAGCGCATCTGGCTCGGCGACGGCTCCTTCCTCGAGCTGTGCCGCGAGACACTGCCGCCCAGCGAGGAGCACGGCCGCCTGGAAACCATGGCGGATGCCGACGACATCACGGGGCTGCCCAATCGCAAGCACTTCCTCACGGTCCTCGAGAAGTCGCTCGCCAACGGCGCGACACCGCCCGCGACGTTGCTGTTCATCGGGCTGGAGGATTTCCAGGACGTCAACGACTTCCTGGGCCACGCGCTGGGCAACGCGCTGCTGCGCGGCGTCGCCGACCGGTTGACCACGATCGCCGGCCCGCGCGCCGTCGTGGCGCGCCTGACCGGAGTCGAGTTCGCGCTCCTGATGCCCGACATCACCTCGACCGACGACGCGTCGGTCTTCGCGGAGCGGCTGATCCACAACCTGCAGCGCGACGCCATCCCGGTCGGCAGCACGTTCGAGGTCGACGTCAACGCCAGCGTCGGCATCACGCGCGTGCCCGACGACGGCGACGAGCCTGCTCAGCTGATGCGCAACGCCGACCTGGCGCTGTCGCGCGCGCGGGCGAGCCGCTCGCGGCGCTACCATTTCTTCCAGCCCGAGATGGACGAGGCGGCCAAACGGCTGGGGCTGATCAAGCTCGAGCTGCGCCATGCGCTCGAACGCGAAGAGCTGGAGGTCTTTTACCAACCCAAAATCGATATGCGGAGCGGTCTGATCACCGGCATGGAAGCGCTGCTGCGCTGGCGCCATCCCGAGCACGGCATGATTCCGCCGGGCCAGTTCATCCCGGTCGCCGAGCGCACCGGCCTGATCGCGCCGATCAGCGATTGGATGATGCGCGAGTCGTGCCGTCAGACGCGCGCCTGGAACGATTCCGGCATCGCCGACCTCAGACTCGCCGTCAACCTGTCGACCGTCCAGTTCCGCCGACAGAGCGTGATCGGCACGATCACGGGAATCCTCGAGGACACCGGCTTCGACCCCGAGAAGCTCGAGGTCGAAGTCACCGAGAGCGTGCTGCTCGGCGACGACGAGGTGGTCACCGAGACGTTCAGCTGGCTCAAGGCGATCGGCATCCCGATCGCGATCGACGACTTCGGCACCGGCTATTCGTCGCTCAGCTACTTGATGCGCTTCGCGGCCGACACCGTGAAGATCGACGCCTCGTTCATCAAGAACCTGCACGACAACCCCGACGGCGCGACGATCACGCGGGCGATCATCAGCCTCGCCCATTCGCTAAAGATGAAGGTGGTCGCGGAGGGCATCGAACTGCCGCAGCATTTGGCGTTCTTGACCGGAGAGAACTGCGACATCGGGCAGGGCTATCTGTTCAGCCGCCCGGTGCCTGCCGCCGAGTTCGAGGCGCTGATCCGCAAGCAGCCGAATTTCATCAAGTCGATGCAGGCGGATTCGACGGCGGGCGACAACCGTCGCCAAGGCCCGCAGGACCGCCGGCAGGTTTAGACGGCCGCCGGTCCGCCGGCCGCCCCGCCATTGGCCGCGGTCGGTGCGTCGCGCAAGTGGCAGGCCACCCAATGGCCCGGCTTGACCTGGCGAAACGCCGGCTCTTCGGCCTTGCAGCGGTCGAACACGTACGGACAGCGCGTATGGAAGCGGCAGCCGGGCGGCGGCCGGATCGGACTCGGCACGTCGCCGGTCAGGATGATGCGGCTGTGCGCGGCGCCCGGCTTCGGCGGCTCGGGCTGCGGCACCGCCGACAGGAGCGCCTCGGTGTAGGGGTGCAGCGGCTCGACGAACAGCGAGCGCTTGTCGGTCAGCTCGACGATCTTGCCGAGATACATGACGGCGACGCGGTGGCTGATGTGCTCGACCACCGCCAGGTCGTGCGCGATGAACAGGTACGACAAGCCGAATTCGTCCTGCAGATCCATCAGGAGATTGATGACCTGCGCCTGCACCGAGACGTCGAGCGCAGACACCGGTTCGTCGCCGACGATCAGACCCGGGTTCAGCGCGAGAGCGCGCGCGATCCCGAGGCGCTGCCGCTGGCCGCCGGAGAACTCGTGAGGATAGCGGCGCATCTGCTCGGGGCGCAGACCGACGCGTCTGAACAGGCCGGCGACCCGGTCCTCGATCTCCTGGCCTTGCGCAATGGCATAGTTGGTCAGTGGCTCGGCGACGATCGCGCCCGCCGACAGGCGCGGATTGAGTGACGAATAGGGATCCTGGAAGATCACCTGAAGCTCGCGCCGGTAGGGCCGCATCTCTCCGGGTGTTAGGTCGGTGATGTCCTGGCCGCGCAGCTTGACGCGGCCGGCGGTCGGCTCGATCAGCTTGAGGATCGTCTTGCCCGCTGTCGACTTGCCGCAGCCGCTTTCGCCGACCAGCCCCAGCGTCTCGCCGGGCGCGATCGAGAAACTGATGCCGTCGACCGCATAGACCTGTCCGATGGTGCGCGACAGCACGCCACGGCGGACCGGGAAATGCTTCTTCAGCCCGTCGACCTCGAGCAGCGGCGTCGCGACCCGGCTCACGTCGTCGTTCATGCCGGGACCGCCGCGGTCCCGACCGTGCGCCAGTTCCAGCACGCGACGACATGCCCGGCACGCGCCGCTTCGAGGCCGGGGTCGGCGGTGCGACAGCGCTCGGTGGCGAAACCGCAGCGCGGCGCGAAGCTGCAGCCTTGAGGAGCGCCGCGCAGCGACGGCACCATGCCGGGAATCTCGGCCAGACGGTGTCGGCCCGCTTCGAGCGCCGCGCCGAGCCGGGGGATCGATGCCATCAGGCCGCGCGTGTAGGGATGCAGCGGTGCGCGGAACAGCTCACCGACTGGGGCCTCCTCGACCTTGCGTCCGGCATACATCACGACGACGCGCTGCGCCGTCTCTGCGACCACGCCCAGGTCATGGGTGATCAGGATCACGGCGGTGCCGAGCTTCTCTTTAAGCTCCTGCATCAGGGCGAGGATCTGCGCTTGGATCGTCACGTCGAGCGCGGTGGTCGGCTCGTCGGCGATCAGCACCTTGGGATT
Organism: Candidatus Sulfotelmatobacter sp.; assembly: GCA_035507915.1. Classification (GTDB taxonomy): domain Bacteria; phylum Pseudomonadota; class Alphaproteobacteria; order Elsterales; family Elsteraceae; genus JACQAI01. Next base: position 8,615 of record DATJNS010000307.1, on the reverse strand, counting down.
GCAGCTCAAGGCCATCGCGATCATGACGCGCTGACGCATGCCGCCCGACAGCTGGTGCGGATACTGCCGGATGCGCCGTTCGGCCTCGGGGATGCGGACGAGCGTCAGCATCTCGATCGCCCGCGCCAACGCGGCACGGTGCGACAGCCCCTGGTGCAGCATCAAGGTCTCGGCGATCTGGCGTCCGATCGTCAGCACCGGGTTGAGCGACGTCATCGGTTCCTGGAAGATCATCGAGATGTCGTTGCCGCGCAGTGCGCGCATCCCGGCTTCCGAGCGCCCGAGCAGATCCTCGCCGGCGAACCGGATCGTCCCGCCGACGATGCGTCCGGGCGGCGATGGCACCAGCCGCAGCACCGACAGCGCCGTGATGCTCTTGCCGCAGCCCGACTCGCCGACCACGCCCAGGGTTTCGCCCTTGGCGAGGCTGTACGACACGCCGTCCACCGCGCGCACCACGCCGTCGCGCGTGAAGAAATAGGTCTTCAGGTCGTCGATCTCGAGGATCGGATCGCCGGCGGGGTCGGCCGCCGCGGGAGTCGACACGCCGCTCACATCCGACGCGCGAGCCGCGGATCGAGCGCGTCGCGCAACCCGTCGCCGACCAGATTGACGGCAAGCACCGTCATCGACAGGAACAGGCCGGGGAACAGGATGATGTAGGCGGCGACCTGGAACAGCGAGCGGCCCTCCGCCATGATGTTGCCCCAGCTCGGGATGTTGGGCGGCGTGCCGGCGCCGAGGAAGGACAGGATCGCCTCGGTGATGATCGCCGACGCGCAGATGTAGGTACCCTGCACGATCAAGGGCGCGATCGTGTTGGGCAGCACATGGCGCATCACGATGCGCGCTCCGCGCGTGCCCGTCGCGCGCGCCGCCTCGACGAACGGCTGCTCGCGCAGGCTGAGCACGACCCCGCGCACGAGACGGCTGACACGCGGCACCTCGGAGACCGTGACGGCGAGGATGACGTTCTCGACGCTCGCCTTGGTCAGCGCCATCAGGGCGATCGCCAGCAGCACCGCCGGGATCGCCATCAGGCCGTCCATGATCCGCATGACGACCGCGTCGACCGACCTGTTGAAACCGGCCACCAGGCCGATGGCGAGTCCGAACGCCGTGCTGAAGAAGGCGACGCCCAATCCCACGACCAGCGAGATGCGTGCGCCGAACACCACGCGGCTGTAGACGTCGCGCCCCAGCATGTCGGTGCCGAACCAGTATTGCGCGCTCGGCGGCCGCAGCCGCCGGATCGGGCTCAGTGCCTGCGGGTCGACCGTGCCGAGATAGGGCGCGAACACCGCCATCGCGACCATCAGGACGAGCAACGCGCCGCCGACGACCACGGTCGGGTGCCGGCGCACGGCGTCCCGCCAGGCGACGCGCTGGAGGGCGGCGAGATCGGCGGCCTCGTCGAAGGGCGCGGCTGTCATCAGTAGCGGATCCGCGGATCGAGGAAGGTGTAGCAGACGTCGATCGCCAGATTGACGAGCACATAGGCGGCCGAAAACACCAGGATCACGCCCTGAATGATCGGATAGTCGCGCCTCAAGATGGCGTCGACGGTGAGCCGCCCGAGCCCCGGGATCGCGAACACGCTCTCGGTCACCACGACGCCGCTGATCAGCAACGCGAGCCCGATGCCGATCGTCGTGACGATCGGCACCGAGGCGTTCTTGAGCGCGTGGCCGAGCAGCACCGCCGGCGTGCTCAGTCCCTTCGAGTGCGCGGTTCGGATGTAATCCTGGCTCAGCACCTCGAGCATGCTCGCGCGCGTCATGCGCGCGATCAGCGCGGTGTAGACCATGCCCAACGCCAGCGAAGGCAGCACCATGTTGGGCAGGAATGCGAAGAACCCGTTCGAGATGCTGACATAGCCCTGCACCGGCAGCAGATCGGCCCAGATCGACAGGCTGAAGATCAGGAGATAGCCGGTGACGAACACCGGGAACGAGAAGCCCAGCACCGCGAACCCCATGACGAGCCGGTCGATCCAGGTGCCGGCCTTCCAGGCCGCCACCACGCCCATCGGGATCGCCACCGTGATGGTCACCAGCATGGTGCAGATGGTGAGCGCCACGGTCGGCTCGACGCGCTGCAGGATCAGGCGGCTGACCGGCAGGTTGGTGAAGATCGAGATGCCGAGATCGCCGCGCACCACGTTCCATAGCCAGCTGCCGAACTGGACCAGGAACGGCCGATCGAGCCCGAGCTTCGCGCGGATATGCGCGATGTCCGCCGGCGTCGCGGTGTCGCCGCCGATGATGATCGCGGGATCCCCCGGGCTCAGATACAGGAGCGAGAACACGAAGATCGCCACCACCAGCATGACGGGGATGGTGGCGAGGACACGCCGGACGATGTACGCGAACAAGGCGGCCTGCGCCGGCTTACGCCGGCCCTGCTAGTGCTTCTCGATGTTCCACAGGAAGGTCACGGGCGCAATGATCACGCCCGAGAGGTTCTTGCGGTAGGCGCTCGGCAGAATGAACTGGCCGGTCGGAATGTAGGGGATGAACTTGTAGGCTTCGACCTGGAGGTCCGCCGCGATCTTCTTCTGGGCCTCGACGTCCGGCGCGCGCACCCAAGCATCGCGCAGCGCCTCGATCTTCGGATCGTCGGGCCAGCCGAACCAGGCGTTGGCGCCGGAGGCGCGGATCGCGTTGTTGAGCAGCGGCGTCGCGGTATCGGCCGCCACCGTCCAGGTGTGGAAGATGTTCCAGCCGCCCTTGTCGAGCGGCTCCTTGGAGGCGCGACGGGTGATCATGGTGCCCCAGTCGTTGGCCTCCACATAGACATCGACCCCGGCTTGCCGCAGCAGCTCGCTGGTGATCAGCACCTGATTGTTCACGATCGGCTGATCAGTCGCCGTCAGCATGACGACCCTTTCGCCGTTGTAGCCGGCCTCCTTGAGCAGCGCCTTAGCCTTGGCGAGGTCACGCTTGCCCTTGAGGATTTCGGCGCCGGCGTCGGTCGCCATCGGCGTGCCGCAGGCGTACATCGACAGGCAGGTCTGCCAGTTCTTCGGGTCCCCCGCGATGGCGCGCAGATAGTCGGTCTGGTCGACCAGGTAGAGCAGCGCCTCGCGTGCCTTCACGTTGTTGAACGGCGGATTGAGGAAATTGAAACGCAGCACGCCCTGCGAACCCTTGGGGTCGATATTGGCGACCACGATGTCCTTGTTCTTTTCGAGCACCGGCAGGAGATCGACCGGCGGCTGCTCGTAGTAATCGACCTCGCCGGCGGCAAGCGCGGCGGATGCGGTCGAGGCATCGGGCACGTAGAGCCACTCGACACGGTCGACTTTGGCGATCTTACCGCCTGCGGCGTAGCTCGGCGGCTCCTTGCGCGGCACGTAGTCCAGATTCTTGACGTAGACCGCCTTGTTGCCCGGAACCCACTCCTCCTTGACGAACTTGAACGGGCCGGAGCCGGTCGCGTCGGTGATCTGCTGGAACGCGTCGGTGTTGGCGATGCGCTCGGGCATGATGAACGGCACATTGCTCGACAGCTTGGCGAGCGAATCGAGCACGAGCGAGAACGGCTCCTTCAACGTCATCGTGAAGCTCTTGTCGTCGACCGCATCCATCGACGCGGTGAACTCGGCCAGCTTCGCACCCTGCGGATCGCGCTTCTCCCAACGCTTCAACGACGCAATGCAATCGATCGATCGCACCGGCGCGCCATCATGGAATTTCAGCCCGGATCGCAGGGTGAAGGTGTATTTCAGCTTGTCGGGACTGACCGTGTAGCTGTCGACCATCTGCGGCTGCGGGACGAAATTGGCATCCAGCGCGAACAGCGTGTCGTAGACCATGTAGCCGTGGTTGCGCGTGATGTAGGCGGTGGTCCAGATCGGGTCGATGCTGCGCAGGTCGGCCTGCGGGATGAACTTGAGGGTCTTCTGGGCGTCGTCGGCGCGCGCGGCCGGCATGCCCAACGCGATGGCCGCCAGCAGGGCGAAGGCGCCTGCGGTCCGCACCGTCACGCGCGTCACGTTCGTCATCGGAAGCCCCCTGTTCGATTGTTTGCGTCGGCTCGCAGCCCGGCCGCCGGCCGCGATCATACGGCCAATCCCGACCGAAGCGAAATACATGCCAGTTGCGCTGCGGCTTGGCCGCGCACCGATCAACCGCTAGCCTCGGCCGGCCAATTCCCTGCCGAGAGCGCCCGCGCCATGCCTGAAGACCGCGCCCAAGACCTTGCGCTGTGGTCCGCGACCGAGCTGGTCGACGCCTACCGGCGCAAGACCGTCTCTCCGGTCGAGGCGACCGAGGCGGCGCTCGCGCGGATCGAACGGCTGGATGGGCAGCTCAACGCCTTCTGCGTCGTCGATCGCGACGGCGCGCTGGCTGCGGCGCGTGCCGCCGAGGCGCGCTGGCAGCGCGGCGCCCCGGCGGGCCTGGTCGACGGCGTGCCCGCGACCGTCAAGGACGTGCTGCTGACCAAGGACTGGCCGACCTTGCGCGGCAGCAGGACGGTCGACCCCAAGCAGGCATGGACCGAAGACTCGCCGGCGGTCGCGCGTCTGCGCGAGCACGGCGCCGTGCTGCTCGGCAAGACGACGACGCCCGAGTTCGGCTGGAAGGCGATCGGCGACAGCCCGCTCACCGGCATCACGCGCAACCCCTGGAGCCTCGAGCACACGCCGGGCGGCAGCAGCGCCGGCGCAGCGGCGGCGACCGCCGTCGGCATGGGCGCGCTGGCGATCGGCACCGACGGCGCCGGCTCGATCCGCATCCCCTCGTCGTTCACCGGCCTGTTCGGCCTCAAGCCGACCTTCGGTCGCGTGCCCGCCTATCCGCCGAGCGTGTTCGGCACGGTGTCGCATGTCGGACCGATGACCCGCACGGTGAGCGACGGCGCCTTGATGTTGACCGTGCTGGCCGGCGCCGACTGGCGCGACAGCTGGGCGCTGCCGCCCGACGATCGCGACTATCGCGCGGGCCTCGAGGACGGCGTGCGCGGCCTGAAGATCGGCTTCAGCCCGGACCTCGGCTGGATCAAGGTCGAGCCCGACGTCGCCGCGGCGGTCGCGGATGCCGTGCGCGCATTCGCCACGCTCGGCGCCACGGTCGACACGGTGGCGCCGCCGTTCCCGTCGGCTCACGCGGCCGAGCTCGTCATCTGGTCGGCGCCCGCCGCCAAGCTGGTGAACGATCTCGACGACGCGAAGCGCGCGCTGCTCGATCCCGGCCTCGTCCGCATGGCCGCGTATGGGCGCCGCTACAGCGCGCTCGAGCTCGCCGCGGCCGATCACGCGCGGACCATGCTGGGCCAGTCGATGGCCGCGTTCCATCAGCGCTACGATCTGCTCGTCACGCCGACCTTGCCGGTGCCCGCGCTGCCGGTCGGCCGCGACACGCTCGACCCCGATCCTGACGCGCTGTGGCTCGACTGGGCACCGTTCACCTATCCCTTCAACCTGACGCGCCAGCCGGCCGCCACCGTGCCGTGCGGTCTGACCAAGAACGGTCTGCCGATCGGGCTGCAGATCGTCGGCCCGCTCTATGCCGAGCCGACTGTGCTGCGCGCCGCGCGCGCCTTCGAGCGCGCCCGGCCGTTCGCGCTCTGCCCGATGGCCACCGCCTGAGTCACGCCAGCGGGCTGTGCGTGTAGTGCAGCGCGACCATGGTCGCCTTGAGGGGGCGCAGGATCGCGATCGCGCCGACCAGGATCAGCGGAAGCCATAAGATCGCGTGGACCCACAGCGGCGGCGCGAAACGGACCTCGACGATCAGCGCCAGCCCGACGACGATCAGGCCCAGCAGCAGGATCGCGAACGCCGCCGGACCGTCGCCGCTGTCGTGCGCGGCGAGGTCGAGGTCGCACACGGCGCAGCGCGGCGCGACCGCCAGCAGCCCGCGGTAGAGCCGGCCGCGGCCGCAGCGCGGGCAACGGCACAGGAGCCCGGCGACGAACGGCGACAACGCGGCGGGTTGACGGTCGGCGGGCTCGGCCATGGCGGCCTCCTCGGTCGCGGCCCGACGGTGCCGGGCGGCGGTTGACAAGCGATCGGGAAACCCCGATCCATACCATACCTTAGTTCCGTTTTTGTTCGGGCATGCGCGTGGCCGCCCCACTCGATCGAGACAAGCTCCTGAAGCTCCTGGCGCTGCTCGGCAGCGACCAGGAGGGCGAGGTGCTGGCGGCGGCGCGCCGGATCGACGCCATGCTGCGCGAGGCCGACCGCTCGTGGGACGATCTTGTGAGCCTGCCGACCGGCAAGAGCTGGCTGCAGGCCTTCGAGTTCTCGACGCTGTATTTCCTCGAGCTCAAGCGCCGCATCACGGCCGAGCGCAGCGCCGACAACTGGAAGGCGATCGCGCGGGCGCGCGAGGACGAGCTGAAGCGCCTCAAGACAGCGCCCGAGCCCGAGCGCGCGCAGGCGGTGGCGCGCCGGCGCGTCGAGCGGATCACCGGCCACGAGGTGATCGACCGGCTGCTCGCCGCCTCCGAGCTCGATCCGGCGCGCCGCGCGCGCGTCGAGGCGATCGCGACCTGGTTCAAGAAGACCCAGAACCTGACGCGCGCCGAGGAGGCCGACCTCGAGTCCATGCTGCGTCAGCTCGAGACCGCCGGGCGACCGGCCTAATTCTCTTCCACGTCCGAACGAGGAGCGAACACGATGCGCGCAGTGGTGTGTCGACAGTGGGGCGGCCCCGAGACCCTCGTGCTGGAGGACATGCCGAGCGCGCCACTGACGCCCGACCAGGTGCGCATCCGCGTGCGGGCGTCCGGCCTGAACTTCGCCGACACCCTGATGATCGCCGGCAAGTATCAGGTAAAGCCGCCCTTCCCGTTCGTGCCCGGCCTCGAGGCCGCCGGCGAGGTGATCGAGGTCGGCAGCGCGGTCACGCGCCTCGAGCCCGGCCAACGCGTCATGGCCACCGCGCGCAGCGGCGGCTCCTACGCCGACGAGATGGTGGCGGCGGTCGATACGGTCGTGCCGATTCCCGACGCGATGGACTTCGTCACCGCGGCGGCGTTCCCGGTGGTCTACGGCACCTCGCACTTCGCGCTGACCCAGCGCGGCAAGCTCAAGGCCGGCGAGGTGCTGCTGGTGCTCGGCGCCGCGGGTGGCGTCGGCTTGACCGCGGTCGAGATCGGCAAGCAGCTCGGCGCGACCGTGATCGCCGCCGCCGGCGGACCCGACAAGCTCAAGGTCGCCCAAGAGCACGGCGCCGACCACCTGATCGACTACACGCGCGAGAGCATCCGCGACCGCGTGCGCGATCTCACCCAAGGGCGCGGCGCCGACGTGGTCTACGATCCGGTCGGCGGCGACGCGTTCGACCAGGCGCTGCGCGCGGTCAGCTGGGAGGCCCGCATGCTCGTGGTCGGCTTCGCCTCGGGCCGCATCCCGGCGGTGCCCGCCAACCTGATCCTGGTCAAGAACATCTCGGTGATCGGCGTGGTGTGGGGCGCCCAGGCGCAGCGCGATCCCGCGCTCGCCAACCAGTGGCTCACCGAGCTGGTCGGCTGGTGGCAGGCCGGCAAGCTGAAGCCGACGGTCGGCGCGACGTTCCCGATCGCGCGCATCGGCGATGCGCTCACCGCGCTGCTGTCGCGCAAATACGCCGGCAAGATCGTGGTGACCTGCGACTGAGCGCGCGCATGGCGACCGTGTCCGACATCTTCTCGATCGCGGCGCACGACGAGCCCGCGCTGCTGATCGCCGCGCTGCCGACCGATACGTCGCCGCTCGACGTGCGCGACGGCGACGGTGCGTCGCTGCTGCTTCACTGCCTGTATCGCGGCCTCGAGAAGAACCTGGCCGCGTTGCGCGAACGCTGTGCGCCGTTGCCGCTGCACGAGGCGGCCGCGCTGGGCGCGGACGCCGCGGTCTCCGATGCCTTGATCCGCGCGCCGGATGCGCTGCGCCTGCTGTCGCCCGACGGCTGGAGCGCGCTGCATCTCGCAGCCTTCTTCGGGCATGCGTCGACGGTGACGCTGCTGCTCGCGCGCGGCGCCGATGCCAACCTGTGGTCGCGCGCCTTCGAGCGCAACCTGCCGCTGCACGCCGCCTGCGCCGGCCGCGCCGCGAAGCCCGACGTCGTACGCGCCCTGATTCCGGCGACCGTCGACCTCGACGCGCGCCAGGGCGGCGGCTGGACGCCCTTGATGCTGGCGGCGGTCAACGGCATGGCGGCCTCGGTCGACCTGCTGATCGCCGCCGGCGCGAATGCCGCGTTGGTCAACGACAAGGGCAAGCCCGCCGCCGAGCTGGCGCGCGACGAGGGCCATGCGGCGCTGGCCGCCCGCCTCGCCGGCTGACGGCTTGCGCGCGCTCGGCGATGCCCCTACGGTCGCCCCGTGACGATCCGGCCGAACAGCCCATGAGCGCGACCCCGAAACCGCCGCTGAGCGTCGGCATCGGGGGCCTGGGCGCGATCGGCTTTGCGGTCGCCAAGGCGCTCGATGCCGGCATTCCGGGGCTCGCCCTCAAGGCGGTGTCGGCACGCGATCGCGACGCAGCCGCCAAGCGGGTGGCATCTTTCAAACACAAGCCCGCGGTGGTCGGCCTCGCCGACCTCGCCGAGCTGTGCGACGTCGTCGTCGAGTGCTGCCCGGCCAAGGAGTTCGCCTCCGTCATGGAGCCGGCGATCGCGCGC
>DATJNS010000306.1:0-2935 GCA_035507915.1 Candidatus Sulfotelmatobacter sp. | reverse complement strand
GGCATGGGCGGGCCGCCGGTGGTGTGCGTCCACGGGCTGACGCGCAACGCGCGCGACTTCGACCAGGTGATCGCGACCCTGCAGCCGCACCGCCGCGTGATCGCGGTCGACGTCGCCGGGCGCGGCGACAGCGGCTGGCTCACCGACAAGAGCCAGTACACCTATCCGGTCTACATCCAGCAGCTGATCGCGCTGCTCGATCACCTGAAGCTCGACCAGGTCGACTGGATCGGCACCTCGATGGGCGGGCTGATCGGCATGTTCGTCGCGGCGAGCGCGCCCGCGCGCATCCGCCGCCTGGTCATCAACGACATCGGCCCGTTCATCCCGAAGGCGGCGCTGGCGCGCATCGCGGGCTACGTGGGCGCCGATCACGCCTGGCCGACCATCGAGGCGGCCGAGCAGCATTTCCGCGTTCACAGCGCGCCGTTCGGTCCGCTGACCGACGCCGAGTGGCGGCGCTTGACCGAGACCAGCGTGCGGCGGCGCGACGGCGTCTTCGTGCCGGCCTACGACCCCGCGATGGCCGACACGTTCAAGAGCGTCGAGCCGGCCGACATCAATCTGTGGTCCGTCTGGGCCGAGATCCGCCAGCCGATCCTCCTGCTGCGCGGCGCCGAGTCCGACCTGCTCCTCAAGCCGACCGCGCTCGGCATGGTGGCGCGCGGCGACGTCACGCTGCACGAGTTCGCCGGCGTCGGCCACGCGCCCGCGCTGCTCGCGCGCGACCAGCTCGACGCGATCCAGCGCTGGCTCCTGGCCTAGCGTCCGACGTCACCCGCGCGCACGCCGGCGCGCGAACGGCGCCGCCGGCGCGGGATCCTGCGCCGTGCTGGCCGGATGCAGGACCTCTCGCGCTGGTTCGCCCGGCGGCTCGCCGGACCCGGCACGCGTCAGCGCCGCCGTGCGCGCCGCCTCCCACGCCGGGCCGTCGCCCTGGCGCTCGAGCACCTGCGACATGGTCAGCGCCTCGCCGGGCGTGATCGCGCCGGTCGCCAGGTGGGCGAACACCGCGCCGTAGCCGTCCTTGAGCGTCGCGCCGGCGGGCAGGCCGAGGCTGTGGGTGCGGCCGCGCGGCCGGGGATCGAGGCGGTCGAGCAGCAGGCGCGCCGCCGCGACGCGGCCCTTGATCGCTTCGGCGAACATGGCGCGCGCGACCTGCTCGGTGTCGGCGTCGTCGAGCCAGCGCGCCAGCCGCGTCGCGTGATTGAGCGTGCCCGGCCGCTTGCCCGCCGGGTTGCCCGAGAACCCGGGCCGGAAGCGCCCGTGCTCGTCGCGCGTCTCGTCGTCCATTCAGAGCCTCCGTGTCGGTGCCGATCGGTGTCGATCTCTGGCCGGTGTCGCCGACCTTGCGTGACATGACCAGAGGGGGCTCGTGTCACTGGACCAATTCGGACGGCGACGGCCCGGCGCGCTCGATTTTCGACTAAGCTCGCGGGCGGGGAGGGACGCTCGTCATGTCGTCGATCGCGGAGCGCGCCAGCCGGCGCCGGTTTCTCGAGTTCCTGGCCGCGAGCCCGCTGTGGAGCGGTCCGCTGTGGGGCGCCGGCCGGTCGGCGGCCGCTCAGGCGCGCACGGCGCCGCCCGATCCGATGGTGTGGGCGCCGCGCGACCTCGACGCGCTGATCGCCGATCCCAAGGACGCGCTCAGCGTGTTCGACTTCGAGCCGGTGATGCGCAACACGGTGCCGCCGGCGCATTTCGGCTACATGGCGACCGGCGCCGAGGACGAGGCGACGTTGCGCGCCAACCGCGCCGGCTTCGGCAAGTTTCAGCTGCGCGCGCGCCGCCTGGTCGACGTCAGCCAGGTCGACATGCGCGTCGAGATCTTCGGCACGACCTACGACAGTCCGATCGCGATCGCGCCGACCGGCAGCAACAAGGCGTTCCACCCGGAGGGCGAGCGCGCGGTCGCCCGCGCGGCGCGCGCCGGCAATCACCTGCAGATGCTCTCCACCGTCGCGAGCACGTCGATCGAGGACGCGATCGCGGCACGCGGCGCGCCGGTATGGTTCCAGCTCTACACCACCGAGCGCTGGGAGATCGCCGAGGCGCTGGTCGCGCGCGCCGAGGCCGCGGGCGCGCCGGTCATCGCGGTCACGGTCGACGTCCTGGGCCCGCTGGATTGGGAGACCTATGCGCGGCTGCGCCGCACCGACGCGCGCCAATGCTCGGCCTGCCATCACGGCGGCTACCTGGCGAGCAAGCCGAATTTTTCCGGCATCGACGTGACCGGGGTGCCGGGCACCGACAGCCCCAACCTGACCTGGGAGCGCGTCAAGCGCCTGCGCGACAAGGTCAAGGTGAAGCTCGTGCTCAAGGGCATCCTCGCCGCGGAGGACGCAACGTTGGCCGCCCAGGCCGGCGTCGACGGCGTCATCGTGTCGAACCACGGCGGCCGCGTCGAGGCGGGCGGCCGCTCGACCATCGAGGCCCTGCCCGAGATCCTCGCGGCGGCCGGCGGGCGGATGCCCGTGCTGGTCGACAGCGGCTTCCGCCGCGGTACCGACATCGTCAAGGCGCTGGCGCTCGGCGCCACCGCGGTCGCGGTCGGCCGACCTTATTTGTGGGGCCTCGGCGCGTTCGGCCAGCCCGGCGTCGAGCGTGTGCTCGAGCTCTTGCGCGCCGAGACGCGCGCGGCGATGCGGCAATGCGGCGCACGGTCGCTCAAGGCGCTGACGTCCGACTTGGTGCGGCGCGCCTGACTCGGGGCGCGATGCCGATGCGCCGCGGCGTCCGGGCTGCGCTTGTCGCTGTTGCGGTTCGGCCCTACCGTAGAGGTTGGTCGGCACGGGCGCGTCGCCGATCGAGGAGGCCAGCATGCCGGAATCGCCGATAGGGATGCGGAGGCCGCAGGACCCGACGTGGCCCGATGCCGGGGCCGCGCGCATCCCGCTGTGGGCCTATGCCGACCGCGCGGTCTACGAGCGCGAGC
>DATJNS010000305.1:0-6685 GCA_035507915.1 Candidatus Sulfotelmatobacter sp. | reverse complement strand
TGCTCGGGCCCGAGCATTTCGGACGCAAGCTCGCGGCGGCCGCAGTCGTGTTCGCGCTCGGCTTCTGCTACTTCGCGGTCGGAACGTATCGCATCATCGCCGACGGTCGAGTCGAGGGCTCGGTGCAGCGCGCGGTGGTGGTGCCCTTCGATGGCTATATCAGCGAGGCGCCAGCGCGCGCTGGCGACGTCGTGAAGCAGGGTGCGCTGCTGGCAGCGCTCGACGATCGCGATCTTTCGCTCGAACGCTTGCGCTGGGTGACCGAGCGCCAGCAGCACCTTTATGAGTACGACAAGGCGCTGAGCGAGCGCGAGCGCGCCGACGCCCTTCGCTTCAAGAGCGAGCTCGACCAGGCCGAGGCGGAAATTCGGCTCGTCGATGAGCAGCTCGCGCGCGCCCGCATGACGGCACCCTTCGACGGTCTGGTGCTGTCCGGCGATCTAAGCCAGTCGATCGGTGCGACCGTACGCCGGGGCGACGTGCTGTTCGAAATCGCGCCGCTCAGCGACTATCGCGTCGTGCTTCTTGTCGACGAGAGCCAGATCGCCGATGTCGTCGTGGGCCAGGCCGGTGAGCTGGTGGCGGCGGCGTTGCCCGACATGACGTTCCCATTCGTCGTCGAGCGCATCACCCCGGTCGCGAGCGCCCACGAAGGCCGCATGGTGTTCACCGTCGAAGGACGCCTGGCGTCCGCATCGGAACGCCTGCGCCCTGGCATGGAGGGAGTAGCGCGGATCGACGTCGGGGACCGCCGCCTGGTATGGATCGCATTCCGATCGCTGTTGCACTGGCTAAGCGTAGTGACGTGGAAATGGCTGCCGTAAGGCTCGCGGCGTCGTGAGCCAGTCGGCGCTCGCAGACAGTTGGTATCGTATCGCGACTCTGCGGCCGCGGTTGCGGCCGCACGCGCGGATTCGCCGCCAAGTGCAACGCGGTCAACTCTGGTACGTGCTGCAGGATCATCAGACCGGTCGGTTTTTTCGAGTCTCGCCATCCGGTAACCTGACGCTGTGTCTAATGGACGGCCGGCGTACCATGCAGGAGATCTGGGACATCATCGGGCGACGCCTGGGTGCCGAGCGCCCGCCTCAGGACGAGGTCGTGCAGCTGCTCGCCCAGCTCCACCAGGCGGATCTCGTTCACGCGGAAAGCGCGCCCGATATGGCGGAGCTCGAGCGGCGCGCTCAACGACGTCGCCACTGGACCTTGATCGCGGCGCTCAGAAGTCCGATGGCGGTGCGCATCCCGTTGCTCGATCCGGATCGCTTTCTCGCGCAGACCCTGCCGTTCGTGCGGCCGCTGTTCAGCGTCGTGGGTTTCATCCTATGGGCAGCGCTGGTCGGGGTCGGTGCGGTGCTCGCCGCGATGCATTGGAGCGAGCTCACCGCCAACACCATCGATCGCGTGCTGGCCGCCGACAACATCTTCCTACTCGCGATCACCTATCCGGTGGTCAAGGCGCTGCACGAGTTCGGCCATGCCTACGCGACCAAGGTGCGCGGCGGCGAAGTCCACGAGATGGGCATCATGCTACTCGTGTTCTTGCCGGTACCGTACGTCGACGCCTCGGGATCGAGCGCGTTTCCGGCCCGCTCGCATCGAGCGTTGGTCGGGGCGGCGGGGATCATGGTCGAGCTTGCGCTCTCGGCGCTGGCCATGATCGCGTGGCTCGAGGTCGACTTCGGCTTCGTGCACGCGGTCGCGTTCAACGTCATGCTGATCGGCGGCATCTCGACGCTGCTGTTCAACGGCAATCCGCTCCTGCGGTTCGACGGTTACTACGTCCTCAGCGACTTGATCGAGATCCCGAACCTCGACGCCCGCTCCAAGCGCTATCTCCTTTACCTGATCCAAAGCCATGTGCTCGGCCTCGAGCACGTCGATTCGCCGGTCCAGGCGCCCGGCGAGCATCGCTGGTTCATCGCCTACGGCATCGCGTCATTCCTCTATCGTACAAGCGTCACCCTTGGCATAGCACTGTATGTCACGACCAAGTTCTTCGTGATCGGTATCATGCTGGCGCTGTGGTCGATGGTGCAGCTGATCATCCTGCCGCTGATTCGCGCGCTGCGTTACCTGGCGAGCAGTCAACAGTTGAACGGCCGTCGTCGGCGTGCGGCCGTGACAACGTGCACCGCGGTCGCGGCGATCGCAGTCCTCCTGTTTGCTGTGCCGATGCCGTATGCCACGGTCGCCGACGGCGTCGTATGGGTGCCCGACGCCGACATTCTGCGTGCCGGGGGCGAGGGATTCGTGCTGCAACTGTTGGCCACGCCGGATAGCGACGTCGTCGCCGACCAACCGTTGATCCGGCTCGAGGATCCGGTCGCCGCGGCGCAGGTCCAAGTTAAGCAGGCCGAGCTCGAGGTCCTGCAGCACCGCTACACCGCGGTCAATCAGATCGATCTCGTGCAGGCGCGCCTGATCGCCCAGCAGCTGGCGCGCGCGCAGGCGGCGCTCGAACGTGCCAAGCAGCGGCAGGGCGAACTCGTCATTCGTGCGCCCCGTGCCGGCCGCTTCGTCGTTCCGGATGCCCGCGAGTTGGTCGGTGAGTTCGAGCGCGAGGGCGACCTCTTGGGCTACGTAATCGGGCCCGACGACATCGGCATCCGCGTCGTCATTCCGCAGGCGGAGATCGACCCGGTGCGCCAACGCGTCCGCTCGGTCGCAGTACGCCTGACAGAGCAGATCGATCGCACCTTCCCGGCCACGATAGTGCGCTACACGCCAGCAGCCCTCGATCGGCCACCGGCGCCCGCGCTGTCGCCCGAGGGCGGCGGTCCGATGCTCCTCGACCCATCGAGCCCGAAGCAGCAGCGCCCGCTCGACGAATTCTACGAGATCGAGCTCAAGCTCGTCGGCACGACCGTGGGCCGGATCGGCGGCCATGTCTTTGCGCGGTTCGATCAGGGCAGCGAACCGCTGGCGTGGCGCGGTTTGCGCGCGCTGCGCCAGCTGTTTCTGCGCGTCGTTCATGTCTAGCGCTAGCCTCGCGCGGCCGCCGCCGTTGCTCTATCCCGAACGGATTCGTGCGCCCGAAAGCGTGTGGGAGAAACTCGCGGTCGCGCTTTCCGGCGCGATCCGGGCGCGCGGCGGTAGGTGGCGGACTCGTCGGCTATCGTCAATCGTGCCGGCCGTCGCACGCGAGGCTGCTGCGATCGATCATCTCGACGACGCCGCACTGGCGCGCGCCGCGCGCCAGATCGGCGCTGCGCTGCGGCGCGAGCCCCGCTGGCCGTTCGGCCTGACCGCGCGCGCTTTCGCGATCGTCCGAGAGGCGGCGCGGCGGCAACTCGGTCAGCGCCACCACGATGTCCAGCTAATTGGCGGTTACGCGCTGCTCTGCGGCATGATCGCTGAGATGGATACGGGCGAGGGCAAGACCCTGGCGGCAGCATTGGCGGCGGCGACTGCGGCGCTTGCGGGGACGCCCGTGCACGTCGTCACGGTGAACAGCTATTTGGCGCGGCGGGATGCCGAGACGCTGGCACCGCTCTATACCTTCTTGGGCTTGAGCGTCGGCGTGGTCGCCGACGGAGTGCCGCCGGTCGAGCGTCGCGTCGCCTACCGTTGTGACATCACCTATTGTACGAACAAGGATGTGGCGTTCGATTATATGCGCGACCGGCTGCGGCTCGGTCGGCGGATGGGCAATCTGCGACGCAAAGCGGCGCGGCTGATCCACGGCGCGGACGGCGCAGACGCTCTGCTGCGCGGCCTCCACTTCGCCATCGTCGACGAGGCCGACAGCGTGCTGATCGACGAGGCGCGCACCCCCCTTATTCTGTCAGGCAGCGGTGGAGTTGCGCGTGAGGTCGCTGTGTTCGATCGGGCGCTGTCGGTCGCGCGCGAGTTGCATGCCGATACGGACTACGCGATCGTGCCCAACGAGCGCCGCGTCGTGCTGCTTGCGGGCTCCAGGCGTGCGCTAGATAAACTCGCGGCACTCGGTCCGCCCTGGAACGATGCCACCGAGGGCGAGCGCCTCATCGTTATGGCGTTGACGGCTCTCCACCTCATCCGTCGGGATGAGCACTATCTGGTGCGCGAGGGGAAAGCCGAGATCGTCGACGAATATACCGGGCGCATCCTGCCTGATCGGACGTGGAGCGATGGCCTGCACGAGATGATCGAGCGCAAGGAGGACCTAACCCTGTCGGAACGACGCGCCACGCAGGCCCGGATGACCTACCAGCGGTTTTTTCGTCGCTATCGGCGCCTCGCCGGTATGACGGGCACCGCGCACGAGGTGGTGAGCGAGTTGTGGCGTGTTTACCGGCTACCGGTGGCACGGATCCCTTTGCATCGCCCGAGCCAACGCATCGTGCGCGCGACGGTCGGTCACGCGGACGGGCAGGCGAAGTGGCAGGCGCTCATTGCCGAGGTGACGGCCGTCCACCGAACCGGCGCGCCGCTGTTGATCGGCACCCGAACAGTTGCGGAGTCGCATCGCGCCAGCGTTCTGCTGGATGCAGCGGGCCTCCCCCATGTCGTGCTCAATGCTGCGCAGGATGGCGCCGAGGCCGAGATCGTCGCGCGGGCGGGCGGCCGCGGCGCCATCACGGTCGCGACCAACATGGCCGGCCGGGGGACAGATATCAGGCTCGACCCGGAAGCGTTGGCGTTGGGCGGGCTCGTCGTGTTCATGAGCGAGCTGCACGAAGCCGCCCGCATCGATCGTCAGCTCGCCGGCCGCTGTGCGCGCCAGGGCGACCCGGGCACGGTACACATCCACGTGGCACTCGACGACGCGATCATCGAACGGCACTGCCCGCGCCCAGTGCGCGCGCTCCTGCGGCGCATGACGGCTCGGCTGGACGGCAGGGCGATCTCCCGGCTTGCCCGGCTTGCTCAGTGGCGCGCCGAGCGGTTGCATGCGCGCATGCGGCGCGACCTGTTGCGATCCGACCAGTGGCTGGGTGACGTCATCGCGTTCGCAGGCGAACAAGAGTGACCGTATGAAGAATGGCATTCACTTCATCGCAGGCCTGCCGCGCGCCGGCTCGACCCTATTGGCGGCATTGCTGCGTCAGAACCCGCACTTCCATGCCGGGATGACTAGCCCGGTTGGGTCGCTCTACGTTGCGCTGCTGGCCGAGATGAGTGGGCGCAACGAGTTCTCGGTGTTCATCGACGAGCGGCAGCGGCACGCGCTGCTCGCCGGCCTGTTCGACGCCTATTACCAGGACATCCACCCCACTAAGCTGGTGTTCGATACCAATCGGATATGGTGCACGAAGGTGGCAGGTCTGGTGCAGCTGTTCCCACGGGCGCGCATCATCTGTTGCGTGCGTCAGGTGTCGTGGATCATCGATAGCATCGAGCGGCTAGTACAGCGCAATCCGTTCGAACCGTCGAAGATCTTCGGCTTCGATGCCGGCGGTACTGTCTACGGCCGTGCCGACGGTGCTGCGAACGCCACCGGCTTCGTGGGCTACGCCTACAACGCGCTGAAGGAGGCGTTCTTCGGTCAGCACGCCCAACGTCTGATCCTCGTCCAGTACGACAGCCTGACCAAGCAGCCGGCGGCGACGTTGCGCGCGCTCTATGTGGCGCTGGGCGAGCCCGCATTCGAGCATGATTTCGATAACGTCGTCTACGACGAGGCCGCCGAGTTCGACGCCCGGCTCGCGACCCCGGGGTTGCACACGGTCGGTCGTCGGGTGCGCCCCAATGAGCGCCCCACCATCTTGCCGCCCGACGTGTTTCGCCGGTTCGAGCGCGACGATTTCTGGTGCGACCCGGAACTCAACGTGCACGGCGTGACGGTGATTTGATCACTTTGTTTCGTGGCCAGCCAAGATAGTCTGAGTCTTTGGACGCGGACTTGGCGAAGCTTTCTGAACCTGAGAATCAGAATCCGATCGTGTACTGCAGCTCGGCCTTGGCGGCGACGCCGCGGTCGCCGGTCAGCTCCGCCGGGCCGACGAAATCGTCATCGTCGTCGTTGCTCCCCGTCAGAACTCGCCGCGCAGCCTAAGCGCGAATATCGACACCGGGCCGCAGTCGCGATTGTAGGCCGGGTTGTCCACGAATTGGTAGTCGACCGACAGGCGGGCGACGCCAGCACCGAAAGGCTGTAGTACGCCTCGACGATCCGCTCCGGGCCTGCGTGCGGCAGCTGCCCGTCGCCGATGATCCCGCCCAGGCCGCCCGCAGCGAGGTAGTCCATGCCTTGGCGCGAGATGCGGTTGACGACGCCAGCCAGCCCGGCCGCGTCGCCCGACCAGGGGCGACCGTCGCTTCGATGATTGCCAGACGAGAGGATGCGGTGCAAGCGGTCTAGCTCAGGCACAACCCAGTGCGCGGCGTCAGAGAGGTCGGCGCTGTTCGTCGATCTCGTGGGTCCGGCGACCGTCGGCCAGGGACGAACATGTATCCCGAGCCGCGCACGGTGCGGATCAAGCTTGGCGCGTCGGCGCTGCGGTCGAGCTTGCGCCGCAGGTTGCTGACGTGCACGTCGATGCTGCGATCGAGAGGGCTCCAACCCCGGCCCGCGACGGCATTCGTCAATTGGTCGCGCGTGACCACGCAATTCGGCGATCGCGCCAGCACGAGCAGCATCCTGTACTCGGCTTGGGTCAGGCTGACCGGCTCGCCGCGCTCGGATTTCAGCGTCTCGCTGGAAGGATCGAGGACCCATCCGGCGAACTCGATGACGTCCCCGCATTGAGGCAGCGCTCGC
>DATJNS010000304.1:0-20052 GCA_035507915.1 Candidatus Sulfotelmatobacter sp. | reverse complement strand
CGTCAAAAAACTGTAACAGTGCGGGGATAGGGTCGCTCCGACAAACTGCGGAGGTCGCCCGTGACACCCACCGTCAAGACGGTTACCCGCGCGCCGGCCGCCGACATGCCGGCCGCCGGTCTCCGGACGGTCGCGGACGCGGGGGCGATCTCCGGCGTGAGACGCCTGCCGTCACGAGGCGCCTGATCCCTCAACCGTCGCGGGGCAGCGTCCAGCCGTCGCCTCCCCGATTTATGGGTCCAATCCGTGGTTGATATCGCCGCAGCGCGCAGGCTTCCGGGACAGCGACAGAACTTCGGCGACGTGGCGTTCCGGTTGGCCACGTGGTTCTTCGCGTGCCTCGTGCTCGTGCTGCTGGGCGCCGTCATCGTCGCTCTGATCGACGGCTCGCTGCTGGCGCTGCGGACGTTCGGCCCGAGCTTCATCTGGTCCGAGACGTGGGACCCCGTGAAACAGGTCTTCGGCGCCCGCGCGCCGATGGTCGGCACGTTGATCACCTCGGCACTCGCCATGCTGGTCGGCATCCCGATCAGCTTCGGCATCGCCGTGTTCCTGACCCAGCTCTGCCCGGTGTGGGCGCGCCGTCCGCTCGGCATCAGCATCGAGCTGTTGGCGGGCATTCCGAGCATCATCTATGGCATCTGGGGCCTGTTCGTCTTCGCGCCCTTCATGCAGACCTACATCGAGCCGTTCCTCACCGACACGCTGGGCGCGCTGCCCGGCGTCGGGCCGTTGTTCCAAGGACCGCCGCTCGGCATCGGCATGCTGACGGCCGGCATCATCCTCGGCATCATGGTGCTGCCGTTCATCTCCTCGATCATGCGCGACGTGTTCGACACCGTGCCGCCGATGCTCAAGGAGTCGGCCTACGGGCTCGGCTGCACGACCTGGGAGGTGATGTGGAACGTGGTGCTGCCCTACACGCGCGTCGGCGTGGTCGGCGGCATCATGCTCGGGCTCGGCCGCGCGCTCGGCGAGACCATGGCGGTGACCTTCGTCATCGGCAACGCCCACCATCTGTCGGTCTCGTTGCTGGCGCCCGGCACGACCATCTCGGCGGCGCTCGCCAACGAGTTCAGCGAGGCGGTCGAGAAAATCTATCAATCGTCGCTGATCGCGCTCGGCCTGATCCTGTTCGTGATCACCCTCATCGTGCTGAGCGTCGCAAAATACATGCTGATCCGGCTGCAGAGCCGGGCCGGGAAGTGAGCGCGATGGCGGGCTCCGTCACGGCTTCGCTGTATCGCCGCCGCCGCGCGGGCAACGGCGTGCTGCTCGTCTTCTCGCTCGGTGCGACCCTGTTCGGCCTGTTTTGGCTCGCCGCGATCCTCGTGACCTTGCTGTATAACGGCTTCGCGGCGATCGACCTCGCCATGTTCACCCAAATGACGCCGGCGCCGGGCAACGCCGGCGGGCTGCTCAATGCCATCGTCGGCAGCCTGATCATGACCTTCTTCGGCATCGTCATCGGCGCGCCGGTCGGCCTGATGGCGGGAACCTTCCTGGCGGAATACGGGCATTACAGCCGGATCTCGCCGATCGTGCGGTTCATCAACGACATCCTGCTGAGCGCGCCCTCGATCATCGTCGGCCTGTTCGTCTACGAGCTGCTGGTGGTCCGTATGGGCCATTTCTCGGCGATCTCGGGCGCGGTGGCGCTCGCCATCCTGGTGATCCCGGTCGTCGTGCGAACGACCGAGGACATGCTGAACCTGGTGCCGAACGCCTTGCGCGAGGCCGCCGCCGCGCTGGGCGCGCCGAAATGGAAAGTCGTCGTGATGGTGTCCTATCGCGCCGCCATCCAAGGACTGCTGACCGGTGTGCTGCTCGCGATCGCGCGGATCAGCGGCGAGACGGCGCCGCTCCTGTTCACCGCGCTCAACAATCAGTTCTGGAGCTTGAACCTCGACGCGCCGATGGCCAACCTGCCGGTCGTGATCTTCCAGTTCGCCATGAGCCCCTACGACGACTGGCAGCGCCTCGCTTGGGGTGGCGCGCTCCTGATCACGTTCGCTATCCTCGGGCTGAACATCGGTGCGCGCGCGCTCGCCAGCTGGGGCGGCACCAAGAGCGGAGCTTGACGGTCATGGTCGACAGCGTAGCCACCCAAAGAGCGGCCTCCTTCGTGCCCATGCGGACGACAACGAGCGAGGCCTCGGCGTCGGTCGGCGCGCTCGCTGCCGAAGGCGAGACGGTCAAGATCCAGGTCAAGGATCTGAACTTCTATTACGACAAGTATCACGCCCTGAAGAGCATCAACTTGTCGCTGTTCGATCGCAAGGTGACGGCGTTCGTCGGGCCGTCGGGCTGCGGCAAGTCGACCCTGCTGCGCATCCTCAATCGGATGTACGAGCTCTACCCCAAGCAGCGTGCGGTCGGCCAGGTGCTGGTCGACGGCCAGAACATTCTCGACGCCGGCCAGGACCTCAACATGCTGCGGGCCAAGATCGGCATGGTGTTCCAGAAACCGACGCCGTTCCCGATGTCGATCTACGACAACATCGCGTTCGGCATCCGGCTGTACGAGAAGCTCCCGCAAGCCGAGATCGACGAGCGCATCGAGTCGGCGTTGCAGCGCGCCGCGCTGTGGACCGAGGTCAAGGACAAGCTGCGGCAGAGCGGGCTGGGGCTGTCCGGCGGCCAGCAGCAGCGGCTGTGCATCGCGCGCGCCATCGCCGTCAAGCCGACCATCCTGCTGCTCGACGAGCCGTGCTCGGCGCTGGATCCGATCTCGACGCAGAAGATCGAGGAGCTGATCACCGAACTGAAGACCGACTACACGATCGCGATCGTGACCCACAACATGCAGCAGGCCGCGCGCTCGTCCGACTACACCGCGTTCATGTATCTGGGCGAGCTCATCGAGTTCAATCAGACCTCGGTCATCTTCACGCGGCCGGAGAAGAAGCAGACCGAGGACTACGTCACCGGGCGCTTCGGCTGACGTGCCGCCGCGGCCGGTCCGCCGGTTGCGCCGCGCCCAGCTGCCAGCGGACACGGTCGCGCTCGCCCGCTACCTGATCGGCAAGACGCTGGTGCGCGACGGCCCCGAGGGCCGCACCAGCGCGCGCATCGTCGAGACCGAGGCCTATCTCGTGGGCGACGCCGCCTGCCACGCGTTCCGCGGTCCCACGCCGCGCAACCGCTCGCTGTTCCTCGCCCGCGGCCACCTCTACGTGTATCTCATCTACGGCGTGTCCTTCATGCTCAACGTCAGCAGCGAGACCGTCGGGATCGGCGCCGGCGTGCTGCTGCGCGCGGCCGAACCGCTCGACGGCCTCGCCCTGATGGCGGCGCGGCGCGGCCCGACCGCCGACACGGCGCGCCCGGCCGAGCTGGCGCGCGGGCCCGGGCGGCTCGCCAGCGCGTTCGGCATCGATCGTACCTGGGATGGGCTCGACCTGTGCGCCGCCGGACCGCTCTGGTTCGGTAGCGCGGTCGCGGCTACCGGGCCGATCGGCGCCAGCGTGCGGATCGGTCTCACGGTCGAGACCGAGCGCGTGCTGCGCTTCTACGAGCGCGGCAACCCGGCGGTCAGCGGTCCGAAGCGGCTGCGCATCTGACGCCCGGCGGGAGCCGGTCCGTCAGCGAACGAGCCGGTCAGCGGATCTGCGTGGGTGCGCCGGCGGGCGGCGGCACCGGCTGCACGGTCACCGGGCCCGGCGGCGCCGCCTGGACCATCGGCGACGGGGGTGGCGGCGCGAACCGGGTCGTCGAAGGGGTCGCGATCGAGGCGCCCGGCACCGAGGCCGTGTTGCCGAACTGCTTATAGGGCGTCGCGGTTCCGACGTCGCCGGTATGGCCGCAAAAGCGCTCGCGCGAGATCGGACGGTCGAACTCGGCAGGGCACTCGATGTCGATGCACCCGGACAGCGCCAAGCCGGCAGCCACCAGGACGAGCGATGGCCGGACTGGAAACGTCATGGCGTGCTACTCCCCGGGCCTGTTGCGGCTCAACCGGCGCAGGCTAGGATAAATTTGGTAAACAAATCCTTGGCAATTGCCGGAAAAGGCCGTACCGCCTTACCGGAACGCGAGAATCTCAGGCGGCCAGGATCAAGGCCACGCCCGCCGCCGCGATCCCGACCCCGCCCCAGCGCAGCGCCCAGCGGGGCCCGCAGGTCACGCCGAAGCCGACACCGATCGCGTGCAGCACCATCGTGGCGGCGGTGAAGCCGAGCACGTACGGCACACCGGCGCCCGCCGGCATCTTGGCGGGATCGTCAACGTGCGGTAACGAGGACGCGCGGACCGCGACCGATCCACGGCGCGAGCCCCGACGTATCAGCCGGCGGAGCGCGCCCATGTCAGCTGCACGGCCTCGAAGGTCCCCGCCGGTCGCGATCGCGGCGCGCGCGCTGGCCGGCATCGCGCTGGTGCTCGGCGTCGTCGTACCGGCGGCGCGAGCGGCCGGCGCCGAGGCGCCGCCCGAGCATCCGCGCGCGCTGCGCTTCGACATCCTGCGCAAGGGCGCGGTCATCGGCGAGCACGTCATGCGCTTCACCGACGACGGCCCGCGCCGGATCGTCGACATCGAGATCCGCATCAAGGTCACGTTCGCGTCGATCCCGCTGTTCCGCTACGAGCACACCAGCCGCGAGGTCTGGCAGGGCGGACGCCTGGTCGCGCTCGACACCCGCACCGACGACGACGGCACGCACTATCGCGTCGCGGCGCGCGCCGAGGGCGACCATCTGGTGGTCGACGGGCGGGCCGGCCACCTGATCCTGCCGGGCGACCTCATGCCGACCAGCTATTGGGATCGCCGGATGATGCTGCGGTCCGAGGCGCTCGACAGCCAGCGCGGCCGCGTCGTCCATCTGGTCATCACGCCGCCCGCGCCGGATACCGTCGAGGTCGATGGCGCGCCCGCGGAGACCGCGCGCTACGGCGTCAGCGGCGATCTCGACATGACCTTGTGGTATCTCCCCGACGGCGAGTGGGCGAAGCTGGTGTTCGAGGCCAAGGGCGCGCCGATCGAATATGTGCGGCGGGCCGCCGGCGCTGCGGTCGATGCGCCGGCGACGGACGGCAAGCCGTGAGCCCGCCCGGACGCGTGTGGATCACCGGCGCCAGCTCCGGCATCGGCCGCGCGGTCGCGCTGCGCTACGCCCGCGACGGCGCCGCGGTGGCGGCGAGCGCGCGCTCGGCCGCCGCGCTGGCGACGCTGGCGGCGGAGCCCGCGGCCGGCGCGCGGATCCGGCCCTATCCCGTCGACGTCGCCGACCGGAGCGCCATGCGCGCGACCGCGGCGCGCATCGAGGCCGAGCTCGGTCCCATCGAGCTTGCCGTGCTCAACGCCGGCAGCCACGAACCGGTCGATGCGCGTCGGTTCGACGCCGCGGTGTTCGACCGGCTGTTCGGCGTGAATCTCGGGGGCACCGTCAACGGCCTCGACGCCGTGCTGCCCCGCATGGTCGAGCGCCGCGCCGGCCATGTCGCGATCGTCGCCAGCGTCGCGGGCTACGGCGGCCTGCCGACCGCCGCGGCCTACGGCGCCACCAAGGCGGCGCTGATCAACCTGGCGGAGGCGCTCAAGTTCGATCTCGATCCGGTCGGCGTGCGCATCTCGCTGGTCAATCCCGGCTTCGTGCGCACGCCGCTGACCGACCGCAATCCGTTCCACATGCCGGCCCTGATGGAGGTCGACGACGCGGCCGACGCGCTGGTGCGCGGGCTCGCCGGCGGCGGCTTCGAGGTGAGCTTCCCGCACCGCTTCACCTGGGCCATGAAGCTCATCAATCTGCTGCCCTACCGCCTCTACTTTCCGCTGGTGAAGCGGATCACCCGCGCATGAGCGAGCCGCCGCCCGATCCGCAGCCCTACATCCGGTTCTGGGAGACCCTGACGCCCGCCGGGCTCGGTGCGTTGCGCGCGCTCGCGACGCCCGGCATGCGGTTCGCCGACCCGTTCAACGACATCAGCGGCGTCGAGCGCGTGATCGCCATGCTGGCGCGCATGTTCGACGAGCTCGACGCGCCGCGCTTCGAGGTGCTCGACCGCGCCGCCTCGGGCCGGGTGTGGTACTTGCGTTGGCGCTTCGTCGCGCGACCCAAGGGACGCGCGACGCCGTGGACGATCGAGGGCATGAGCGAGGTGCATTACGACGCGGCGGGCCGGGTCACGGCACATCTCGATCATTGGGACGCCGGGAGCCAGTTCTACGGCCGGCTGCCGGTGCTCGGCTGGCTGATCGGCCTGGTGCGTCGGCGCCTGCGTCACGCCTGAGGCGCGACGGGCGGCCGATCAGGGTGCGGTTCTGCGATACGCGACCTTGATCGAGAATACCGCACCGTCCTTGATCTCGAACGAGACCAGAAAGGGGGCGTAGTCCCACAGCTCCGTGCCGTTGTCCGGCACCGGTTGGCGTTTGGTCGGCGGGCCCAACCGATCCGTCACGACCGACACCGGGTCACCCAGGTGGATACCGGTGAAGCCGACTGGCGGCTGCGTTGCCGGCCCGGTGAGCTGCACCTCGCTCACGAAATTCCGGTTGTTATAGGTGATCGCGTAGAAGGGCACGTGATGCTCGTTGGTGTTGGCGGCGTGCAGCAGGTAGATCTGCACGACGACGTCGGCCTCGCGTCTGACCGGCGCGCCGTAGGGCGACCCGATCACCCGCTCGACGCGCTGCCGCGCGTCGCCGACGGAGACGTCCCCGATGTGGAGGCACGGTTGCGGCCCGAGGCGCTGCAGGATCTCATCGGTCAGGGCACCGCGCGACGTGATGCGGCACTCGATGCCGGTGCCCGTGCCCGCGCGCTCGAATTCGCCGATCGCCGGCCGCGGCGGCGGTCCCGGATCGGCGGCGCCCGCCGGCGAGGGGACGGAGCACGCCGTGGACGCCACGGCAAGGAACAGTGGGACGGTAGCATCGCCGATGACGGCAAATAGGCGCGAACGACAGAGCGGCATCACCACCGTACGTTACGTCGGCGCGACACGACAGGCAACGCCGCCTGATCAGCTCCGCCAGCGCAGCACGCGCGGCTTCACCGGATTGACGAACGGCCGGCGCTCGGCGCGCGCGCGGGCGTACTCGTCCTTCAGCCGGTGGTACCACTTGGCCTGGGTGTCGGCGTCGTCGATCAGCATCAGGGTCGGTCGAAAGGCGAGCCCGACCTGCTGCATGCTCATGACGTCGCGATCCTGGCCGAGGAAGGTGCGCACGAAGGGCCGCAGCAGCGGCTTCAGCGCGGTCAGCCACGGCATGGTCCAGTAGAGCGCGGTGGTGATCTCGGTCGTGCGCTCGTCGAGCGGGGTGAGCGCGGTCAGGTTGCACACGACGTAGCGGCCGATGCGGATGTGCTCGACGCGCACCCCCGGCAGGCGAAAGCTGATCTCGGTCTCCGGCCGTCCGCCCAGGATCCGGTAGGCGTTCGAATTCGTCGATGGCGCGTGGCGCAGCATCGTGAAGCCGAACGGCGACGGCTCGAACGCCTTGGCCTTCTCGTGCATCGAGCGGCGCGAACGCCACCACCAGGCGGTGTGCACGAAGGGTCCGTGCGCCGGATCCATCAGCCCGACCACCGCGTGGTCGATCGCCGCGTCGAGCCGGACCGTCTCGAGGATCGCCGGGCCGCGCTCGCCGATCTCGGGCAGCACGGGCGGCTCCGGGGCGTCCGCCGGATCGCTGCCGAAGAACACCCAGACGTTGCCCTGGATCTCGCGCACCGGATAGCGCGCCACCTTGATGCGGCCGGGCTCGAACGCCTGGTCGGCGACCAGCGAGGGGATCGCGACGCAGCGCCCCGCGGTGTCGAAGCGCCAGCCGTGATAGCAGCATTCGATGGTCTGGCCGTCGAACGCGCCGCGCGTCAGCGGCATGCCGCGATGGGGGCAGATGTCGCGCAGCGCGAACGCGGCGCCGTCGCGGTCGCGCCCGAGCAGCAGCGGCTCGCCGAGGATGGTCTTGGGCAGGATCCGGCCGCGCCTCAGACGCGGGCCGGGCACGGCGTAGTACCAGACCTCGCGCAGCGGCGCCGAACGATCGAGCTCCAAAAACCGGTCCATGGGTTTCGTGGCGGCGGCCCTCTTATACGGGACCGTGCGCGGCATCGCCAGCCGCGGATGAACAAACGGCGAACGGCGGGGGCGCGGCGGCCACGCGCGCGCCGGCGGGCGGCGGTCGAACGGTAATTGCGGAAAATTGGTCGATTGTGTGCTTTCATCCGCCGATGCAGGTGGCGCGCTGCTAGCCGCGCGGACCCGGTGCGTGATCAAGGATGCGGATGGGACGATGAGCGAAGAGCAGCTGACCGAAATCGATGCCTATTACCGCTTCTTCGAGCTCAAGCTCGACAGCTGGGACCTGTTCGAGAGCGTCAATCTGCGCAAGTCCAAGATCGTCCTGGCGAGCGATCTCAACCCGACCATCGACTTCTTCAACGCCGCCGAGGTCGGCATCGGCGGGCGCACCGCCAAACAGGCCGCGACCGAGCTCAATCTCGACGCCGCCGACGAGGGGCGCCTCGGCGTGCTGCTGCGACTGCGCAGCTACGACGTCTACACCCTGCGCGCCGCGCTCGGCGACCGGCTGCCGCCCGAGCGCTTCGCCAAGCTGGCGCTGCCCGACGAGGAGAAGCGGCTGCTCGAGGAGTACACCCGCGAGTACACGCGCGCGCTCTTCAAGCTGATCTTCGAGGACGCCGGCGCCGAGGCCTCCGACCGCGACACCATGCGCAAGATGCTCGAGGGTTCGGCCAAGGAGATCGTCCAACGCAACGTCCAGACACTCTCCAAGAAGTTCAACATCAAGCCGGAGGAGCTGGTCAACTACATCGCCGGCGTCGGCGAGATGCTGCTCGCCATCGCGTTCTACCGGAAGTGCTTCGACGAGAACCGGGCGACCATGCAGAACTTCCTGCTCGACATGAAGGGCCTGTGGGAGAACAACATCATCTGCATGCGCCACCTGAACCTGCGCCAGAACACCCACAGCATGCTCAATTTCGGCGCGCGCACCATCAAGGCGCTCGAGGAGTACTTCCGGAGCTTCGACAACATCGGCCAGATCTGGATCGACATCACGCCCGAGCGCTTCAAGGCGCTGCGCGACAAGATCGAACGGCAGTACCCGACGATCGGCGCGATCCTGTGCATCTGGCAGGTCAAGATCAACGCCTGGAACCAGCGCTTCTATCGCAGGAGGCGCAAGCCCGCGGACAACTCGCCGGAGCAGTTCGCCGTGTTCTTCCAGGAACGCATCTTCCCGGACTTCGACAAGATCGGGAAGTACCTGGACGAAGTGAAGAACTTCGACACGAGCCTTGCCTGATCGCGGCGCTCGGGCGATGGCTGTCAGCGATCTGACGAGCGAGGTCGACCGGCTGGTCGACACCCACGGTATCGCCTCGGTGATCGAGCAGCTGGTGGCGCGGCTCGGCATCGACGCGGTCCGCGCCGAGGTCAAGCGCTACAAGATGGGGCCGCGCCGGCGGCGCGCGCGCACCGAGCAGGAGCTGTTCGAGGTCTGGCTGGCGATCGAGCTCGAGCGCGCCAAGGGCCGCTCGCGCAACGGCCGGGATCCGGAGAACGTGTGCCGGCGGATGAAGCGTTTCACCTGGATCTCCGCGCGCGGCGGGCAATACAGCATCGCCCGGGTGATCGAGAGCCCGGAAGCGCTGATGCGCATCTACAAGCAGGCCGGCAACTTCCTGAGGACGCATCGCACCGAGCGGCGGGCCTGGGAAGGCTACCGCGACGCCGTGGTTCAGCAGCAGCGCGAAGCCCGCCGCGGCCGCCGCGCGCGCTGACGCATCGCGGAGACCGCACGCGGTCGGGCCCGACGCGACGCGCTCCCTTGTCGACGCCCGCGCCCGGTCGCTATCGTGACGCACCAACGCCGAAGCCCGATCCACGGGCTCGCGCCACGGGGAGGAACCCGCGCATGCACGCCTGCGATCGGCCCGACTGCAACACTCCCGATCACCGCGTCACGCCGCCGTCGCGCCGGCAGGTGCTGCGCGGGGCCGCCGGCGCGCTCGCGGCCGCCGCGTTGCCGCTCGGCGCGACGCGCGCAGCGTCGGCGAAGGCCCATCGGATCGACGTCCACCACCATCTGGCGCCGCCCGAGTGGGTTCACGAGTGGGCGCCGACCGGCCAGATCTTCCCGATCATCCGCGACTGGACGCCCGAGAAGTCGCTCGAGGACATGGACCGCGGCGGCGTCTCGACCGCGATCCTGTCGGTCACCATCCCGGGCGTGGTGCTGCCCGACGTCGCGGCCGGCCGCAAGCTGACGCGTGCATGCAACGACTACGCGATGCGTCTGGTCAGCGACCATCAGGGGCGCTTCGGCATGTTCCCGGCGCTGCCGCTGCCCGACGTCGACGGCAGCCTGAAAGAGATCGAGTACGTGCTCGACGTGCTCAAGGCCGACGGCATCGGGCTGTTCACCAGCTACGGCGACAAGTGGCTGGGCGATCCCGCCTTCGACCCCGTGATGGCCGAGCTCAACCGGCGCAAGGCCGTGGTCTACACCCATCCGACCGTGGCGAACTGCTGCCGCAACCTTCTGCCCGACGTGCCGCCCGCGGTCGTCGAGTACGGCACCGACACCAGCCGGGCGATCGCGCGCCTGCTGTTCAGCGGCGCCGCGACGCGATTCCCCGACATCCGTTGGATCTTCTCGCACGCCGGCGGCACGATGCCGTTCCTGGTCGAGCGCTTCCTGTTCCAGGCCAAGAGCCCGCAGGGCGCCAAGGTGCTGCCCAACGGCGTCATGCCCGAGCTGCGCAAGTTCAACTACGACATCGCGCAGTCGTTCGACGCGCCGCCGATGCTCGCCCTCAAGAAGCTGGTGCCGCTGTCGCAGATCCTGTTCGGGACCGACTTCCCGTTCCGCACGACCGAGGAGCACGTCAAAGGGCTGCGCGCGTCGGGCGTCTTCACCGCGCGCGAGCTGCAGGCGATCGAGCGCGACAACGCCTTGAAGCTGCTCCCGCCGCGCTACCGGGCCTGACGCGGCAGGGGCGAAGCCCCGCGAGCGCCGATAGCGCGGCAGGGGCGCAGCCCCGCGAGCGCCAATAGCGCGGCAGGGGCGAAGCCCCGCGAGCGCCGGCAACGTTGTCGGCGCGCCTGGCTCACTCGTCGAGGTAGTGCGGGTCGGGGCGGCGGTGCAGATCCTCGTAGTGGACCAGCACGGGTGCGCCGAGCCGGCACGGCTGGCCGTCGCGGAACGTCCATTCGCCGCGGTCGCACTGCGCGGCCGCGACGTAGCCGTTGATGTAGAACCGGCGGTCGGTCGCCGAGCGGTTCGGCCCCGAGCCGTGCACCGTGAAGAGGTTCCACAGCGCGACGTCGCCCGGCTCGAGCAACAGCGGCTCGGCGCGCGTCGGATCGAGTCCGACGCGCACCAGATCGTCGGCCGCCATGGCGCTGTCGAGGATCGGCCCAGCGTGGCCGAGCGCGAGCTCGTCGAGCCGGTGGCTCTCCGGACAGACCATCATCGCGCCGTTGTCGAGGCGGTGCGCGTCGATCGCGATGCCGGTCTGCACGTAGGCGGTGCGCGGCTCGCGATAGGCGCCGCGCGGCCGCCGGAAGCGGATGTCCTGGTGATAGGCGAACTCGGCCGCCGCCGCGCCCGGCGGCTTCCAGTGCATCTGGTTGATGATCTGCTTGATGTCGCGGCCGATCAGCGGCGCCACGAGGTCGAACATGCGCCGATCGAGCCGGAAGCCGTCGAGCACGGGGTCGGCGTAGGACGGCCATTGCACCAGCCGCACGATCTTGCCGAGCGCGGGATCGGTGCCGAGGCGGATCAGCCGGTTTCCGTGACGCCAGCTGCGCGGATGCGCGATCGCCTCGGCATGGATGCGGTCGAACGCGGCGGCGAGCGCGGCGATCTCGGCGGGCGCGAAGACGCCGCGCACCACCGCGACGCCGCGCCGGCGATAGTCGTCGAGATAGGCGGCGTCGCGCGGGGCGGGTTCGGCCGTCATGGTTCCGCGAGCGTACACAAGAGGGATTACCCGCGTCTTACGGCATGATGAACTCGTGCCGGGGGCGCTACGATGCGTCCCGCGCGACCTTTCGGAAGGAGCCCGTCATGACGGCATCCCTGCCACCCCGCGTGCTCGGCCGCAGCGGCATCGCGGTGTCGGCGATCGGCTTCGGCGGCGCGCCGCTGGGCGACCTCTACGGCCCGCTCGACGACGCGGCCGCGATCGCCGCCGTCGCGGCGGCGCACGACGCCGGCATCACGTTGTTCGACACCTCGCCCTGGTACGGCCACGGGCTGTCGGAGCATCGCTTCGGCACGGCGCTGCGTCGCGTCCCGCGCGCCAGCTTCGTGCTCTCGACCAAGGTCGGACGCTGGTTCGATCCGCGCCAGCAGCGCCTGCCGGGGTCGCGCTTCGCCGGCGGCTTCGCGCACCGCCCGGTGTTCGACTACTCCTACGACGGCGCGCTGCGCGCGTTCGAGCAGTCGCTGCTGCGGCTCGGCATGGACCGCGTCGACATCCTGCTGCTGCACGATCTCGACAAGCGCAACCAGGGCGACATGCTCGAGACGCGTTTCAAGGAGGCGATGGACGGCGCCTATCGCGCGCTCGAAAGGCTGCGCGCCGACGGCGTCGTGCGCGCGATCGGCGTCGGGCTCAACGAGGCCGACATGTGTGCGCGCTTCGCCCGCGCCGGCGACTTCGACGTCATGCTGCTGGCCGGGCGCTATTCGCTGCTCGAGCAGCCGGCGCTCGCCGATTTCCTGCCGCTCGCGCTCGAGAAGCGCATCGGCGTCATGCTGGGCGGCGTGTTCAACTCCGGCATCCTGGCGTTGGGCGCCGTGCCGCAGGCGCACTACAACTACGTCGCGCCGCCGCCCGAGGTGCTGGAGCGCGTGCGCCGCCTCGAGGCGGTATGCCGGGCCCACGACGTGCCGTTGGCGCGCGCCGCGCTGCATTTCCCGCTCGGCCATCCGGCGATCAGCACCCTGGTGCTCGGGGCGGTCACGCCCGACGAGGTGACGCGCAACGTCGCCGCGCTCGCCCAGCCGGTGCCGGCCGCGCTGTGGCGCGACCTCAAGAGCCAGGGTCTGCTGGCGTCCGACGCGCCGACGCCGGGCTGAACCCGGTCTATCGCCCGCGTTCGAGCACCGGCGTGCCGGCGACCAGGGGGCCGCGCCGGCACAACCCAGCGGCACGGTCGCCCGCCCGGCGCACCACCGGCACTTGCCAAGCCTGCCGACGCGGCCGACGATAGGCGCCGGGATGGAAACCAAACCCTCGTCGATCGCCGACGCGCGGCTCCAGGGGGCGTACGAGTACTGGCGCCGGATCGCCGCCGGCCGCGCCATGCCGTCTCGGCGGGATCTCGACCCGGTCGACATCCCCCGGCTGCTGCCGCACGTCATGCTGGTCGAGGTGCACGGGCCGGGCCGCTACCGCTACCGGCTGATCGGCACCGCCAATTCGCAAGAGCACGGCATGAACGCCACCGGGCGGTTCCTCGATGAGGTGCTCAAGGGACCGCAGTACCGGGCGCACGTGCTCGGCCTCTACGACGAGTGCGTGCGCGAGCGCCGCCCGGTGTACTCCGAGAGCCTGTTCCTGGCCGACACGGGCGGCGCCATCGAGCGCCATACCAAAGTGCTCTTCATGCCCCTGTCGGAGGACGGCACGGCGGTCAACCAGGTGTTCGTCGCCCAGGTCTTCCACTACGTCGAGCAGAAGACGCGCGACCAGCACTTCATCGTCAGCCGGCCGCACAAGGAGATCGCGCACGCGGTCCTGTAGCGCGCCGCCGCCGCCGTGTCCGGTCAGGCGCGCGGGTCGTTGGCGTTGCGCGGCTCCTTGGCGAGCGACGCCTGCGCGCGCTCGGGCTCGACCGCGATCTTGACCCCGGCGCGCTCGACCTGCAGCAGCATCGGCGAGCGTGAGTCGCGTCCGCCCCAGCCGCGCCCCAGCCCCTCGGTCATCTCCTCGAGCGTGAGATGCGCGAGACGCATCGGCACGCCGAGCTCGCGGCCGAGCGCGCATGCCAGCGAGACGTCCTTGTGGGCGAGCCGCAGCGCGAAGTTGGGCGGGTCGTATTTGTTGACCAGGAAGGTGTCGAGCAGGCGATCGAAGGTGCGCGAGCGGCCGACCGCGCCCTGACGCACGGCTTCCCACAGCGCCAGCGGCTCGACGCCGCCCTTGACGCCCATCGTGAAGACCTCGGCGAGGCCGGTCTGGATGATGTAGCCCGCGCAGTTGTGCACCA
The DNA here is from genome assembly GCA_035507915.1 of Candidatus Sulfotelmatobacter sp. Lineage (GTDB taxonomy): Bacteria > Pseudomonadota > Alphaproteobacteria > Elsterales > Elsteraceae > JACQAI01. Next base: position 5,853 of record DATJNS010000304.1, on the reverse strand, counting down.
GCTTGGCGACCGATCCCGCGCCGATCGGTCCGACATAGCGCGCCTGGTCGCTGAAGTCGTCGAGCACCTTCTTGTACTTGTCGAAGATCGCCTGGTCGCCGCCGACCCAGATCGCGAGCTTGCCCGACGCCGCACCCTTGGGGCCGCCGCTCACCGGCGCATCCAACATGTGCACGCCCTTCTCGAGGAACTTGGCGTGGATCGCGCGCACGACGGTCGGCGAGTTGGTCGACAGGTCGAAGAACACGCTGCCCTTCTTGAAGCCGGCCAGCAGGCCGTTCTCGCCGAGCGCGACCTTCTCGACGTCGGGCGGCGCGGGCAGCGAGGCGAACACGACCTCGCACTGCTCGGCGACCGCCTTGGGCGTCTCGGCCCACACGCCGCCGGCGTTCAGGTGATGGCTCGCTGCCTGGCGCGTCAGGTCGTTGACGATCAGCGTGTGGCCGGCCTTCTGGAGGTTCGACGCCATGCCGGCACCCATGGTGCCGACCCCGATGAAACCGACTTTCATGTCTTCCTCCCGCGTTCCGCGACGATGATCCGAGGCCCGAGGCTCGCGCGCGGGCCGGCCCCGAGTCAATCGCCCGTCGATCGCCGCGCGACGCGCACCAGCCTTGCGCGCCGCGCGGCGATCGCGCATCTGCGGCGACGCCGAGGGTTGCGCGCTGCGCCGAACGGCGCGACCATGCCGTGGGATGTCGCGCTCTTCTCGACGCTCGATCCTGATCGCGGCGGCGTTGCTGCTGCTGCCGATGTTGTCGCGGGCCGCGCCGACCGCGCCGCCCGAGGACGACGCCGGGCCCGGCTCGCTGCGCGGCCAGCTCCTGGTCGCGTCGCCCGCGATCGGCGATCCGCGCTTCTATCACGCCGTCATCCTGATCGTGCGCCACGACAAGGGCGGCGCGTTCGGCATCATGATCAATCGACCCGTGGAAGAACGCACGCTGACCAGCCTGTTGGCGGCGATCGGCAAGCCCGACGACACGGCCGAGGGCAAGGTCGAGGTGTATGCCGGCGGGCCGGTCGAACTCGGCGCCGGGTTCATCGTCCACACCGCCGACTACCACCATCCCGATACCATCGAGATCGACGGCCGGATCGCGGTGACCTCCAATCCCGACATCCTGCGCGACATCGGGCATCACAAGGGACCGGCGAAGTCGCTGTTCGCGATGGGCTACGCCGGCTGGGGGCCGGGCCAGCTCGAGGGCGAGATGGACCGGCACGACTGGTTCACCGCGCCCGCCGATCCCAAGCTGGTGTTCGACGTCGACCGTGATCAGGTGTGGGACCACGCCATGGCCGCGCGCACGCGCGACCTCTAGGCGCAGCGCGGCGAGCCGCTCGCCGCCGTCGGGATCTCGAGGTCCACCGCGCTCACGGCCGGGGCATCACGTGGCCGCACGCCTTGCAGGTGCGCAGGGCCTCGCTGTCGAAGAACGCCGCGTAGGCCTTGGACACCGGATCGGCGCGGTAGTCGTCGACCACGGCGCTCTGGTCGTGCAGCAGGTGGTCGCATGTCGGGCAGAACCACAGGAAGTGGTCGACCTCGCCGGGCTTGCGCTTGCGCTCCATGATCAGCGCGAAGGCGTCGGGCGGGAAGCGCGGCGAGTGCGGCACGCCGGCGGGCGTGAAGATCGTCGAGCCTTCCGGGATGACGGCGAGGTCCTCCGTGCCGGCGGGCGTCCGGTAATGCAGCCGCATCTCGCCCGCGACCATCAGCATGACCTCGTCGCTCGGGTTGATGTGGAACTCGCTGCGATACTCGCGCCCGCGCGCCAGGAACCCGATCGACTCGGAGTCCTGCCACAGCACGCTGACCCGCTTGCCGCTCTCGCCCAGCGCCCGGGCGTGCGCGCGCAGATCGACGATCGGCATCTGGACCATGGGCGAGGCTCCTGTCGCGGTCAGGTCAGCCTAGCACCGAAGCGGCGCCGGCGGCGAATGCGGCGGCTTCGCGTTTGCGGACCCGCGTCGGCGGTCGGCTCAGCCGGCGTCCGCCGGCGCACGGCGCTGGCTCGCGAACGCGCGCGCCGCATCGACGAAGTCGGACGGCAGCAGGATGATCGTGGTGGTGTTCTGGTCGATGCCGACCTCGGCGATCATCTGCATGCGGCGCAGCTCGAGCGCCGCCGGGCTCCGCGAGATGACCTCCGAGGCGTCGAACAGCTTGCGCGCCGCCTCGTCCTCGGCCTCGGCCTTGATGATGCGCGCGCGCTTCTCGCGGATCGCCTCGGCCTCGCGCGCCATCGCGCGCTGCATCTGCTCGGGGATCTCGACGTCCTTCATCTCGATCGCCACGATCTCGATCCCCCACGGCTCGCTCGCGTGATCGACCATCTGCTTGAGCTGGGCGTTGATGCGGTCGCGCGCCTTCAGGACCTCGTCGAGGTCGTGCTGCCCGATCACGTTGCGCAGGCTGGTGAGCGCGACGGCATAGACGGCCGACTGGAAGCTGGCGACCGTGGTGACCGCCTTCACGGGGTCGGCGACCTTGAACCACAGGACGGCGTTCACCTTGATGGTGACGCTGTCCTTCGTGATCGTCTCCTGCTGCTCGATGTTCACGGTGTTGACGCGCAGGTCCATCGTCCTGCGCCACTCGATGAGCGGGATCAGATAGTAGAGCCCCGGTCCGCGCGCTGGCCGGATGCGGCCGAGCCGGAACACGACGGCCCGCTCGTATTCCTGGGCGATCCGGATGCCGCTCAGCGCGAGGGCAAGCAGCGCCGCGGCGACGATGAGGCCGACCATCGCATCCCCCCTCATGGACCAGGGACTGCTTACCACGAAACGCCGCGGCGCGGCGGAACGCGTGCTCAGGCGGCCACGTGGCAGGTCGACAGCAGGTTGGCGAACACCGGATTGCCGGCGCCCGTGTAGCCGCTCGGCAGCGGCTGGGCTGCCTGAGCGACGGTGGCGCGCCGGCCGGGCGCCGTCCCGGCTGGTCCGCTACGCCTTGAGGACGCCGTCGAGCGGCCGGATGCTCGTGCTGTCGGGAAACACGTTGCGGCCGAGCGCGTCGGTCGACAGCTGCAGCTGCGGCTGCAGCACGGCCTTCAGCACGCTGCGCAGGTCGGTGGTCGGCTTGAGGTCGCGGTTCTGATAGAGCTGCGCGCGCGCCAAGCCCGGCCAGTCCGTCACGATGCGGCCGCCATCGACCGCGCCGCCCAGCACCAGCGCCACGGTCGCGGTGCCGTGGTCGGTGCCGCCGGTGCCGTTGACCGCGACGGTGCGGCCGAACTCGGTGACGACGACCACCGCGGTGTCGCGCCACGCCGGGCCGAGCGACTCCTTGAGCGCGGCCAGGCCGTCGGCCAGCCCGGCGAGGTTGTCGAACAGGCGCCCCTTGGCCGCGCCCTGGTTGGCGTGGGTATCCCAGCCGCCCATGTCGAGCGCCGCGACGCGCGGGCCCTCGGGCGCCGCCAGCAGCTTGCCGGCCGAGCCGGCGAGCGCCTTGAAGGCCTTGGCGCCGACGCCGCGCTTGGCCGCCATCCGGCGTTGCGGCGGCGCGTCGGCGTCCTCGCCGAGCGCGGCCGTGCTCATCGCGTCGGCCTTGATGGCCTCGGCGAGCGCCGGCCCGAACACCGGATCGTGCCGGTACATCGCCGCCAGCAGATCGAGGAACTGCTGATCGACCGGCGGCATGACCTGCGGCTCCCACGACGCCACCGGCACCGCGCCGCGCATCAGCAGCGGCACCGCGCCGCCGACCGCGAGCCCGAGCCGACGCCCGTCGTGCGGCTGTGGCCCGGCGCCGAGCGCCCGGTTGAGCCAGCCGTCGGCGCTGCCTTGCGGACGCAGGGTGCCGTTCTCCAGCAGGTTCTGGCCGTCGAAGTGCGAGCGCTCGCGATAGGGCGAGGCGACGGCATGCACGATCAAGAGCTGCTTGTCGTCCCACATCGGCTTGAGCGCCTGCAGTCCGGGATTGAGCCCGAACGTGCCGTCGAGCGGGATCACGTCGCTGGCGGCGAGCGCGATCGCGCCGCGCTGGCCGGCATAGGTTGGATCGCCGTAGGGCGGCACCGCGGCGAGGCCGTCGAGCGCGCCGCGCAGCAGGATCACGACGGTGCGCCGGTCGGTCGGCAGCGCCGCCAGCGCGATGCGCGGCAGCAGGCCGGCGCCCGCCAGCGCGAGCAAGCTGCCGAGAGTGCCGCGACGCGTGATCGGAAGCATGGCGCTCATCTCCGCTGGAATTCCGGGCTCAGCAGCACGTAGGCGACGCCGTCGCGCGCGCTGGCGGCGTGCTCGAACGCGAAGCTGGTGGTCGGCGCGACGCCGTCGCCCAGCACGTCGGACGCGAGCGTGATCGGCGAGTCCTCGCGCGGCCAGCGGGTGGCCAGCACGTGCACCCATTCGATGCGCTTCATCGCCGCCTCGGGGCCGATCCAGTCCGACGCCTTGTCGGGCCAGCCGGCCGGCGAGGGCGCGCTGAACGTCGGCTGCTCGAGCACGGCGAGCGACTGCACCAGGCGCAACGGCTCCTCCGGCGCGCCGCCGAGCGCGCGAAACGCCGAGATCACCAGCTCGTTCGGCGTCTTGATCTTGTTCGGCGTCTTGGGCCACGCCTCGGGCAGCGCGACCAGGGTGCGCGTGACCGCGCCGAGGTCGCCGCCGGTCTCCTGGAAGCGCCGCGCCAGCCGGTCGACCGCGTCGGGCGGCGGGTCGTCGGCGATGAAGTGGCGCGCCAGCTTGGTCGCGATGAAGCGCGCGGTCGACGGATGGTGCGCGAGGTCGCGCAGCACGGCGTCGCCCTCGGCCTTGCCGCCCTCGGCATAGGGCCGGCCGAGGATCACCTTGTCGCCCGGCTCGTGGATCTGCGGCATGAAGCGGAAGTGGCCGGGGTCGCCGCTGCGCAGCGGCGTCACGGTCCAGCCGGTCAGCACCTTGGCGAAGGTCGTGACGTCGGCCTGGGTGTAGCCGCCGTCCACGCCGAGCGTGTGGAGCTCCATGATCTCGCGCGCCAGGTTCTCGTTGAGCCCCTTGTTGCGCCGCCGGCCGCCGATCGAGTCCGGCCCGACCGACAGCCAGTTGTCGAGATAGACCAGCATCGCGGGGTGCTCGACCACCGCGCGCAGCATGTCCTCGAAGCGGCCGAGCACGTGAGGCCGGATCGCCTCGCGCTCGTAGGCGCCGGGGATGCCGAGCACGAACGGCTTGCCGCGCACCGAGACGGTGAAGTGGTTGCTCCAGAACTGCACCAGCCGCTCGAACACCGGATGGTCGGTCTCGATCGCCGCCTGGGTGCGCGCCGCCACCTCGTTGAGGTAGACCGCGCGCAGATTCTCGCGCGCCAGCTTGCCGACCTTGGCCGGGCCGCCCTTGGCATGCGCCTCCATCACCTCGGCGAGGATCTCGGCGCTCGAGGGCTTGCCGGCGAGCGCGGCGGGCAGCGGCGCCGGGCGCTGCAGCTGGCTCTCGACCCAGCCGCGCGGATCGCGTCCGATGATCGCGAGCTCGCCCGGCCGGGCGCCCAGTCCGAAGCGCGCGGCGGCGAACGCGGCGGGCGCCGTCACGCCGCCCGACCTGCCGTCCTCGATCAGCACGCCCATCGCCGTCTCCCGATCCGTCGGCCTCCGCCAATGTTACGCGCGCGCGGCCCGCGCCATCCCTCCGCCAGCGCATTACATCGCGGTAAAACAAGGCATTTTAGCGAGGCGTCGACGGAGCGCCGCGCGCACCGCCGCGCCCTGTCGCTCACTTGCCGCCGGTGACGTCGAGGAACGTGCCGGTGACGAAGGACGCCTCGGCGCTTGCCAGCCACAGGATCGCCCGCGCAACCTCTTCGGGTTGACCGCCTCGTCCCATGGGGATCGAGTCTTTGACGCGATCCACCCGTCCCGGCTCGCCGCC
>DATJNS010000303.1:0-2761 GCA_035507915.1 Candidatus Sulfotelmatobacter sp. | reverse complement strand
CGGACGCGCGCCCGCCGTGCAGCCGTTGAGGTCGACCAGGATGTCGATCCGATCGGCCGCGATGCGCCGGGCGGCGGCCTCGTGCGACAGCGCGGCGAGATCGACGAATCCGTCGCATGCCTCGATCACGCGCCGCCGGCTCGGGCCGCCGTCGTCGGGGCCGGTCGAGTAGGCGTGGATCGCGAAGCGGCCGCGGTCGTGCCGCTCGAACAGCTCGACGATCAGGTAACTGGTCGGGTGCTCGTGGTAGTCGCTCGACAGGTAACCGATCCGAATCGGGGCGTCGCCGCGGCCGCCGCGCGGGCTCGCGGGCGCGATCGGCCGCGCCCCGGCGACCGCCTGGGCCATCCAGGCGCGCGCCGCGGTCTGTTGCTGGGCCGCCGTGGAGGGCAGGCTCAGCAAGGTGAAGGGAACGGCGACCCGGCCGCGCTCGACCGCGGCGACCAGCTCCGCCTGCAGCGCGTCGAGGCCGTCCCAGTCGCACAGTCCCTGCAGCGCATGGACCAACTGGCTCAACACCTCGGCATCCTCGGGAGCGCGCGCGCGCGCTTGTCGCAGGGCCATCGTGGCGGCGTCGAGATCGTTGGCCTGTTGCAACGCCCCGGCCAGGCTGAGATGCGCGCCGGGGAGGTCGGGCGCCAACGCCAACGCCTGACGGAAGCACGCCAGCGCCTCGTCGATCCGGCCGAGCGCGACCAGCGCGTTGCCGAGATTGCCGTGAGCGCCGGCGTGGCGCGGGTTGATCGCCAGCGCGCGCCGATGCGAGGCGACGGCAGCTTGGGCGTCCCCCAGCTCGCGCAGCACGGTGCCGAGATTGTTGTGGGCGCCGGCATGGCCCGGCGCGGCGGCGAGCGCGCGCTCGTAGCTGGCGCGCGCGTCGTCCAGCCGACCCTGCGCGCGCCGCAGGTTGCCGAGATTGACGTGGGCGTCGGCAAAGCCCGGCGCCAACGCCACCGTGCGCTCGTAGCGCGCCGCGGCCTCGTCGGTCCGGTCGAGCGCCTTGAGCGCCAGCGCCAGGTGGAACTGGATGCTCGGATCCTCGGGGCGCGCGTCGGCCGCCTGGGCGAGCCACGCTTCGGCCGCCGCGCCGCGCTGCTGCTGGAGCGCGATCACGCCGAGGTGATGGAGCGCCACCGGGTCGCGCGGCGCGGCGTCGAGCACGCGTCGGAACAGCCGCTCGCTCTCGACGAGGTCGCCGGCCTGATGGCGCGCGAGCGCCTGCTTCAGGTCGTCGTCGGTCTCGGTCGCCGCCATGGTGTGATCATAGGTTCGCGCTCGCGGCCCGGCCAGCGGTCGGCGGTCGGCGATTGCCGCGGCGGCCGCTTCGGGCCCATCCTGGCGCCATGCCGCTCGACGCCAGCCCGCTCGATGTCGCCGCGCTGGCCTGGTTCCTGATCGTCTGGCTCGGCTACGGCCGGGTCTCCGACCGGGTGACCGGGCGGGCGGTCGGCCTCAACCACCACATGGTGACGCTGCGCGAGGTCTGGATGCGCCGGATGCTCCAGCGCGACAACCGCATCATGGATTCGCAGCTGATCGGCCACACGGTCCATAGCGTCACGTTCTTCGCGTCGACCACCATGCTGGTGCTGGCCGGGCTGGTCGGCGTGTTCGGCGGCGTCGATCGCGTCTACGAGGTCGTCGGCGCGCTCAGCTTCACGGTGCAGACCTCCAAGCAGTTCTTCGAGGCCAAGATGCTGCTGGTGATCGGCATCTTCGTGTACGGATTCTTCAAGTTCACCTGGTCGCTGCGTCAGTTCAACTATTTGTGCGCGCTGATCGGCAGCGCGCCGCTGAACCCGGTGCCGCCCGAGCAGGTCGAGACGACGGCGCGCACCACCGCCATGATGCTGACCGAGGCGATGAGCAGCTCGAACGCCGGCATGCGCTCCTACTATTTCGCGTTTGCGGCGATCGCCTGGTTCATCCAGCCGTGGCTCTTCATCGTGGCGACCACCTGGATGCTGGCCGTGCTGGTGACCCGCCAAGTGCGTTCGCGGAGCTTCATGGCGATCATCGACCACCTGCGCCAGCACGCCGCGCCGGGGGCCCGCCCGCCCGAGGAGGGCTGACGTTCCGGCTTTCCGGTCCCATCTGGGAAAGACCGGCGCGCGGCGACGCTCCGGCGACGTTGAGAGTCACGCGCAGCTGGTGTAAACAATCCAGCCTTGTGGACGTTGCCCACGGAACCTTCGGATAAGCCATTGGCGTTGCTAAGAGACCGGCGACTGGCGAGCCGCGGGACGGCCGCCCAGCCGGCGCGGCGGGACCGCCCGAGAACCAACGATGTCTGAGGGAGACGCTCGGTGAAGGCCACCGACATTGCGGCGCCGTCCTATTTCCACAAGGTCGTGGACTGCCAGTGGGCATGCCCGGCCCACACCCCGGTGCCCGAATACATCCGGCTGATCGCCGCGGGGCGCTATACCGACGCCTATATGATCAACTGGCAGTCCAACGTGTTCCCCGGGATTCTCGGGCGCACCTGCGATCGTCCGTGCGAGCCGGCATGCCGGCGCGGCCGGGTCGAGAAGGAGCCGGTCGCGATCTGCCGGCTGAAGCGCGTCGCCGCCGACTACAAGGACGACATCCACGATCTCCTGCCGCGCCCCGCGGCCAAGAAGAACGGCAAGCGCATCGCCTGCGTCGGCGCCGGGCCGGCGTCGCTGACCGTGGCGCGCGACCTCCTGCCGCTCGGCTACGAGGTCGTGATCTACGACGGCGATCCCAAGGCCGGCGGCATGATGCGCACCCAGATCCC
>DATJNS010000302.1:0-32874 GCA_035507915.1 Candidatus Sulfotelmatobacter sp. | reverse complement strand
AAGCCGCGGCCGCTCATCACGCCGGTGTGGCCGCTCGCGAGCAGCCGATCGACCGTCTCCGAGCCCGCGCGCGGCGGGGGCGGCGGCTCGTCCTTGCGGTTGGCCATCCCGCGCTGCACCAGCGGCAGACCGGTGAAGTCGGCCTTGGCGAGATGGCCGAGGATTGGGATCCGCAGCGCCAGGCCGTGGATCACCGACTCGTCGATTTCGCGCGGCGTCACCACGCCCTCGTCGAGCAGGCGATAGACCTCCTGGCTGATCGCCGCCTGGATGCGGTTGGCGACGTAGCCGGGCACGAACGTGCCGAACACGACCGGATGCTTGCCGAGCGCCGCGATCAGTGCGCGCACGGTCTCGATCGCGGCCGGATCGGTGCGCGGCCCGCCGACCACGTCGACCAGATCGACGATGTAGGGCGGCGTGTACCAGTGCGCGATCAAGCTGCGGCTCTGCAGCGCGTCCGGCACCAGCGGGAAGACGTCGAGATGGCTGGTGTTGCTTGCGAGGATCGCGGCCTTGTCCATCAGGCCGGCGAGCTCGCCGTAGAGTTTCCGCTTGGCGTCGCGCTCCTCGACGATCGCCTCGACGATCAGCGCCGCGCCGGTCACCGTCTCGGCCAAGGTCGCGCACGACCGCACGGCACCGGCGAGCCGCTCCTTGGTCCACGATGCATCGGCCTCGCCGCCCTCGACCAGGGTGGCGAGCGCGGTCGCCATCAGGCCCGGCGCCCGCGCCAACGTCGCCGGGTTGCTGTCGGTCAGGCGCACGCGATGGCCGCCGAGCGCGTAGACCAATGCCAGCGCGTGGCCCATCAACCCGCCCCCGACGACCGCGATCTCGGTCATGAAGCACCTGCCGGCGGCGTCCACGGCTCGGGCGCGCGCGGCTCGATGTCGGTCGCGACATCGACCACGACCGGCTCGTTGGCGCGGATCGCCTCGGTCAGCGCCGGGCCGAGCTCGGCCGGGTGCTCGACCCGGATGCCGCGCACGCCGAAACTGCGCGCCACCTGGGTGAAGTCGGTCGGCCCGAAGCACACCAGCTCCTCGGCCGGACCCGAGCGATTGCCGAGGATGCGCCGTACGCCCGCCAGGCTCTGGCCGAAGCCGGAGTTGTTGTTGACCACGACGACCACGGCGATGCCGCGGCGGCGCGCAGTCTCGAGCTCGGCCAGGTGATAGTAGAACCCGCCGTCACCGGTGAAGCACACGACCGGTCGGTCGGGTGCCGCGCACTTGGCGCCGAGCGACGCTGGGAACGACCAGCCGAGCGAGCCGGCGGCACGCAAATAGGTCTGACCGGCGCCATTGAGCTCGATCAAGGTGCCGGTCCAGATCCCCGAATAACCCGTATCGGCGACCAGGATGGCATTTTCCGGCAGCGCGCGCGTCAGCTCGGCGCACAGCCGTTCGACGCGGATGGGTTTGGCGTCGCTGGCCAGCAGCGGCGCCATCTGGGCGCGCCAGTCGGCAACCAGCCCCGCCGCCTCATCGGCGAAACCGCGCTCGCGTTTCGGCGTGCCGAGTGCTGCGAGAAGCTGTGCCACGACGGTCTTCGGATCGCCGTTGAGTGCGATCGTGTCGGCGTAGGAGCGGCCGAGCTCGAGCGGATCGGCGTCGATCTGCACGATCGGCGTCGCCGGCGACGGCACCGTCCAGTTCAACGTCACCTGATCCCCGGTGTCGCAGCCCACGAAGAGCACGAGCTCGGCGCCGTGCACGATGCGATTGGCCGGCGGCGCCGCGTAGCTGCCCGGCACGCCGGCCGACAGGCGGTGGCGCGTCGGAATCAAGCCGCGCCCACCCAGCGCCGTCGCGATCGGCGCCTCGAGCGCCTCGGCGAGCGCCAGCAGCTCCGCGCCGGCCCCCGACGCGGCCGCGCCTTCGCCGGCGACGATGACGACGCGACGCGCGGTACGCAACGCGGCGGCCGCGCGCTCGACGTCGGCCGGCGCGGCGGCCGGCCGGTGCGGCGGCATCTGCCGGGCCTCGGAGTCGATCACCGGCGGCTCGGCGACCTGGCCGGTCTCGATCTGCTCGCCCTGCAGCCCGAGGAAATCGAGATGCGCCGGCCGCGGCGTACCGGACAGTGCGGCGCGCCAGGCGAGACGCAGGAGCCGCGGGAGGTCGCTCGCCGCGGATACGGGCGTGGCGAACTTGGTGACCGCGGCGAACAGCGGCGCGTGCTGAAGCTCCTGGTAGGCGTTGCGATGCTGGTAGGCCGCTGGCTTGTGGCCCGTGATCGCGACCACCGGGCTGCGCCCGAGGAAGGCGTCCTGCAGTCCGGAGGCGAGGTTGGCCGCGCCGACCGACTGCGCCATGCAGACGCCCGGCCGACCCGCGATGCGCGCGTAGCCGTCGGCCATGTAGGCCGCCGCCTTTTCCGAGTGCGCCAGCACGCGCGCGACGCCGAGCCCGTGCAGTTCGGCCAACGTGCGGCGCAGGATGGCGTCGATGAAGAACACGTGGGTCGTGCCGGCATTGGCGAGCGCACGCGCCAGCCACTCGCCCCCCGATAGAGGTTCGCGCGGGCTCATCCCATCATCCTCCCGTCACGATTTTCGCTTCGCGCTGCAGTCATGCTACGCTGCGCCCCGCGGCGAGGGAAGGCTGCGCACCGCTGCGGGATCATCATGGACGACTTGGCGATCGTCGACGCCCACCACCATCTCTGGGACCTGCGGCGCAACCGCTATCCTTGGCTCAGCGACGAGCCGAAGCACAGCGACTTCCTCGGCGACTACAGCGCGCTCCGACGCAACTACCTGCCGGATGACTACCGGCGCGACGCCGCCGACTTCCGCGTGATCAAGACGGTTCACGTCGAGGCCGAGATGGATCGCGCCAGGCAGGTCGACGAGACCGCCTGGCTGCACGAGATCCACGCGCGCCACGGCATGCCCAACGCCGTGGTCGGCCACGTCTGGTTCACCGACCCCGAGTGCGACGCCAAGCTCGCCCGGCACAAATCCTATCCCTTGATGCGCGGCATCCGCTCCAAGCCGGTGACGGCGCCCCGCGGCGTCAGCGTGCGCGGCGAGCCGGGCTCGATGCAGGATCCGCGCTGGCGCGCCGGACTCGCGCTGCTCGAGAAGCACGACCTGTCGTGGGATCTGCGCGTCCCGTTCTGGCATCTCGAGGAGGCCGCCGAGGTCGCGCGCGACATGCCCGGCATCGCGATCGTGCTCAACCACACGGGCTTTCCGTGGGACCGCAGCCCCGAAGGCCTTGCGGCCTGGCGGAAGGGCATGGAGGTGCTCGCGCGCTGCCCGAACGTCCACGTCAAGATCTCGGAGCTCGGGCTGCTCGACCGGCCGTGGACCGTCGAGAGCAACCGCGGCGTCGTGCTCGACACCGTCTCGATCTTCGGCATCGAACGCTGCATGTTCGCCAGCAACTTCCCGGTCGCCGGTCTGTTCGCGAGCTACGCCACCATCGTGCGCGGCATGCGCGAGATCCTGGGCCACCTGCCGCGCCCGCAGCTCGAGGCGTTCTTCGCGAACAACGCGATGACGTTCTACCGGGTGGCGTGAGATGCGCGCGCCGTATCGCCTCGGCCTGTTGCTCGCCGCATTATCGTGCACCGCGCCGGCGCATGCGCAGGATCTCCTCACCGTGAACCCGCAGTCGGCGCTCAACCATGCCGGCGAGCGCATCATCGTGTGCGGGCGGGTCGCCTCGGCCAACTTCGCCGCCGACAAGTCGCTCGTGCTGGCGATCGACTACCCGTATCCCGGCCAGATGTTCTCGATGCAGATCCTGGCGGTCGACCGGGCAAAATTCGGCGCGCCGGAACTCTCTTTGCTCGACAAGCGCGTGTGCGGCACCGGCACGATCCAGGTGATCCAGGGTCGCGCGCAGATGACCCTACGCGACCCGAACCAGCTGGTGCTGCAGCAGTAGCGGAGCCTTCGCGCGGCGCTCAGACGCGATGGCGCACGTTGGCGCTCTGCGCCGGGATGCCGGTCTGCTCGAAGCAGACGCGCGCGAACGCCGCGACGCCGGCGCGGATCTCGTCGTGCGAGGGCAGCGCGAAGCACAGCCGCAGATGCGACTTGGCGCGCGCCGGGTCGCACGCCCATTCCGGCCCGGGGTTGAACGCGATGCCGGCGTCGGCCGCCGGCTTGACGAGCTTGGTGACGTCGACCGCGTCGGGCAGCTTCAGCCACAGGAAGATGCCGCCGTCGGGCGCCCAGCACTCGGCCGCGGTGCCGAATTCCTTCTCGACCGCATCGACCATGGTAGCGAGCTTCGCCTTCAGCACGCCCGAAAGCTGGCGCACGTGCGGCTCGAATTCGCCGCCGAAATACTCCGCGATCACCATCTGTTCGATCGCACCGGTGCCGCCGTCGGTCTTGCACGCGACCATGCGGGAGAGGATCGGCCAGGGCGCCACCACGTAGCCGACGCGCAGCGCGGGCGCCAGCGACTTGGAGAACGACCCGATATGGATCACCCGGCCGGGATCGAGGCTGTAGATCGCCGGCGGCATGTGGTCGGTGAAATTGAGGTCGGTGTAGCACTCGTCCTCGAAGATCGGCACGCCGTAGCGGGCCGCCACCTCGAGCAGCTGGCGCCGCCGCTCCAGCGACATGATCGAGCCGGTCGGGTTCTGGATGCTCGGAATGGTGTAGATGTATTTCGCGCGCGTGCCCTTGCGCTTGAGCTCGTCGAGGATGGCCGCCAACGCCTCGATCTGGATGCCGCCCTTGTCGAGCGGCGCGCCGATGATCGTGGCGCCGAATTTCTTCAGCTTGGTCAGCGCGCCGCCATAGGTGAACTCCTCGGCGATCACGGTGTCGCCCGGATCGAGCAGCACCTGGTTGACCAGGTCGATCCCGGGGCCGGAGCCCGAGGTGATCAGCACTTCGTCGCGCGTGCACGTGATGCCGCGCCGCGCGACCTTCTTGACGACGAAGTCACGCAGCCCTTCGTAGCCCAGCGGGCCCTGCGCCATGTTGTACATCGCGAGCTTGGCGCCCTCGCGGCGCAGCACGGTGTCGGCCGCCTTGGCGAGCGCCTCGACCGGGATCTCGGTCGGGTCGTTGTGGCCGCCGATGAAGTTGTACTTGGGAAAGCCGGTGAAGCGCGGCGCCGGCGGCGGCGCCGTCTTGCGGACCAGCGGGGCGTAGTCGAATCCGTCGGCGCTCATCGAAACGTCCCTTCTCGGTTAGCGGAACAGCGGCCCTTCCGGCTCGAGGCCGAGCATGACCTGGCCGACATGCTCGAACTGCACCGGCCGCCCCTGGCCCTGCTGCGTGCCGGCGTGGATGTCGCGCATGCGCCGCTCGAGCGGATGGCCGCTGAAGATCGCCTGGGCGCCGGCCAGATTGTACGCGGCGTTGACGACCTCCTGCGCCTGGTTGATCGCCCAGGTGCAGGCCAGGCGAAGCTGACGCAGCTGTTCGCGGTTGCCGCGATTGCCGAGCAGTGCTTCCTGCCACAGCGCGTCGATCGCCTCCAGGATGAAGGCGCGCGAGGCGCGGATCTTGGCGTCCGACCGCGCGACCTCGCCCTGGATCACGTTGTTGTGCGCGACCGTGCGCGTGCCGTAGCGCGGCACGCGCTCGTTGGCGTACCGGACGAATTCGTCGAGCGACCCGCGCGCCATGCCGAGCGACACGAACGAGAAGCTGATCGCGTACATCATGCCGCTGGTGAACTTGTACAGCGTGCCGGTCTCGCGCAGCTCGGTGACGCTGTCGCGCGCGAACGAGTATTGCTGCGGCACGAACAGGTCCTTGACCGCGTAGCTGTCGCTGCCGGTGCCGCGCAAACCGATGACCTGCCAGTTGTCGATGATCTCGGCGCTCGACTTCGGGAAGATCATCGTCCGCATGACCTGCCGCCCGTCCGGGTGCTTGCGCGGCGTGGTGCCGTCGGCCTCGAACAGCAGCACGTGGCAGCCGAGCCAGCGTGCGTGGCGGCTGCCGCTCGCGAAACCCCACTTGCCCGTCACGCGGTAGCCGCCGTCGACCACGACGGCGCGGCCCGACGTCGGCGCGAACGGCCCCCACGCCAGGATGCCGTGCGGCGGGCTGAAGCATTCCCGCGCGACAGCCGGCTCCAGATACGCCGCCGACATCGAGCAGCCCGAGTTCTGGCCGATCGACCAGGCGGTGCTGGCGTCGGCCTGGGCGAGCTGTTCGAGCGCTTGGCCGTAGATCGCCGGGTGAACCTCGCCGCCGCCGATCGACTTCGGCACCATCATGTGGAACATGCCGGCGTCGGACAGCGCGGTGAAGACGGGCTCGGGCAGCTGGCGAATACGTTCGATCTCGTCGGCCGCCTCGGCGACCAGCGGCGCCAGCGCGCGCGCGCGTTCGACGGGGCCGGCCTCGGTCAGCTGCTGCTGCATCGACGTCTCCAGAGGCCAGTCTTGCGGGGCCTCCGGGAACTCCACACCGGGGCGCCGCGCCTGTCAACGCGCTCGCCGGACCGCAGGAAACGGCAACTTATTGCTCGCCAGTCCGTGCGCCGGGCCCGAGAGTACGCCCATGACACCCAACGACCCCGCCGCGCCCCCGGTCGAACTCCGCGTGGAATCGGAACGAACCGCATTGCGGGTCGCATGGCCCGACGGCACGGCATCGACGATCTCGGCCGCACGGCTGCGCGGCGCCTGCCGGTGTGCGCAATGCACGGCACAGCGCGCGATCGGTCCGCCGGTGTCCGCGGCGCCGACGCTCGCCATCACGACCGTCGAGCCGATCGGCAGCTACGCGGTGAACATTGGGTTCTCCGACGGTCACGCGCGCGGCGTGTTCCCCTGGGCCTTCCTGCGCCAGCTCGCGGGCGAGACGTCGCCCGGGAGCGCCTAGCGCCCTCTCACCATCTCGAGCAACAGATCGGGCCGCTCGATCACGATGGCCTGGCGGCCGACCGAGATGATGCCCTTCTTCTGGAAGCGATCGAGCGTCGTCGTCACCCACTGGCGCGTCACGCCGACGATGGTCGCGAGCTGATCGTGCGTCACCTTGCGCTGCACGACCAGACGGTTGGCCTCGTGGCGGCCGTAAATCTCGCCCAGGATGACGAGGAGCTGCGCCAAGCGCTCGATCGCCGAGCGCGTGCCGAGCATCTGGACCAGGGCCGAGTAGCACTTGCTCTTGGCGACCAATCCCTCGATCAGGCAGATCGCGAACGCCGGCATGCGCTCGACCAGCTCACGGATCGTCGCACCGCTCAAATAGAGCAGCCGGCAATCCTCGGCCGCCTCGCCGGACCAGATGTGCAGGCCGCTGCCGAACACCTCGGGGCCGCCGACGAAATGACCTGGCGTCCAGTAGGCGAGCGTGATCTCGCGGCCGGACGGGCTCGTATAGTAGCTGCGCACGATGCCGTGCTCGATCAGGAAGATGCCCTCATGCGGCGAGCCCTGCAGAAACACGGTCTCGCCGCGGGTCGCGCTGACGACACGCCCCAACCGGCGCACGTTCTCGACCTGGGCCGGCGACAGGCGATCGAGGAAGCTCGCGCCTTGATTGAGCTCGCCGATGACCTCGCCGAGATACAGCGCGGTCGGCGTCGCCGCCTTGGCGGCCGGCTTCATGGCGCGCTCGCGCCGCACGCGTCGGCGCCCGATCCGCTGGCGGCGCGCGGCCGGCTGGCCAGATAGGCGGCAAGCAGCCCGATGTCCTGGTCCGACAAGCGCCGCGCCACGCTGCGCATCGCGCGCTTGGGATCGTTGTCGCGCCGCCCGGCCTTGAAATCCTCGAGCTGCTTGGACAGGTAGCCGGCCTGCTGCGCCTCGAGGCAGGGCGCGTCGTAGGCATGGCGCGGATGCGCGCCGTGGCAATTGGCGCACGGCGGAATGTGCTCGGCGCGGCTGCCCTCGCCGACCAGGCGACGCGCCCGCGCCAGCGCGGCGTCCGACACGTCCTTGACCGGTTGCGGCGGCGGCGCGGGCAAGGCCGCGAAGTAGTCGATCACCTGTTCGAGCTTGTCACCCACCAGCTCGCGCGACGACACGCCCATCTGTCCGTGGTCGTTGGCGCGCGCGCCCTCGCGGAAGTCCGCCATCTGCTTGCGGAAATAGGCCGGCTTCTGGCCGGCGAGGCTGGGGAAATGACCGTTCGGCGCGACCCCGTCGAGATCGTGGCATTCGCCGCAGCCCTCCCACGGCTTCATCCCCTTGGTGATGATCATGTCGCCGCCAATGGCGTCCTCGGCGAAGCTCGCCGCCGGCACACCGAGCGCGCCCATCGCGAGGACGGCGAGCAGCGCCATGCGAAAACCGCGGTCAAGCAAGCTCACCGATTCTGCTGTTCGAAGGCGCGCAGGCTCTCGGCGCGGATCGTCTCGAGGCATTGGCGTTTCAGCCGTACGAAGCTCTCCTCGGTCGCGACGGCGGCGTGGCGCGGGCGCGCGAGCGGCACCGCGAGGTCGGCGATGATCCGGCCGGGGCTCGCGCTCATGACGAGGACGCGATCGGCGAGGAACAGCGCCTCGTCGATGTCGTGCGTGACGAACAGCACCGTGATGCCGAACTCTCCCCAGATGCGCAGCAGGTTCTCCTGCATCATCACGCGGGTCTGCGCGTCGAGCGCGCCGAACGGCTCGTCCATCAGGAGCACGCTCGGATAGTTCGCAAGAGCGCGCGCGATGCCGACGCGCTGCTGCATGCCGCCCGACAGCTCGCCCGGATAGCGCTTGGCGAAGTTCGACAGGCCGACCATGCCGAGGAACGTGCGCGCGATCGCCTCGCTGTCGTGGTTGCCGGCCAGGCGCGGCCCGAACGCGACGTTGTCGAGCACGGTCTTCCACGGGAACAGCGAGTATTGCTGGAACACCATCCCGCGATCGGGTCCGGGCTTGGTGACCGGCACGCCGTCGACCGTGACCCTGCCCTGCGAGGGCGTGACATACCCGGCGACGCAGTTCAGCAAGGTCGACTTGCCGCAGCCGGACGGGCCCAGGATGCAGACGAACTCGCCCGGCGCGATGTCGAGCGTAGTGGCATGAACGGCGGTGTGGCGTCTTGCGCCGCGCCCGAACGTCACCGCGACGCGGTCGATGACGATGCGTCCCTTGCTCGCGCGCAATGCCGGCTTCGCGCCTTCCGGCGGCGGCGCCCGTTCCTCGAGCTTGACGACCTGCGCGACCATCCGGGGCGCTCCTCTAGCGGTCCTGCGCCACGAGCCGCGCCGGCGGCAATGCGAGGTCGGGGCCCGACGGCGCGACGCAGCGCCGCGCCAGCCAAAAGGCGGTGGCCAGCAGCACGGCGAAACCGCCCCAAGTCATGGCGTTGCCGTAGGGCAGCAGGCTGAACGCCGCCGAGGTCTCGATGCCGATCAAGGACAGCCCGGCGACCCAGGACGGCGCGGAACAACAAGCCACCCACGTCATCGTCACGTTGGTGACGCCGACCAGGGCCGCGCCGACGCCGGTCGTCGCGATGCCGGCGCCGCGCTCGGACCGCGGACACACGCTGCGCGCCCGCCGCTGCAACAACGCGACCGTGGCGACGAGCGCGCCCAGCAGGATCGTCATCGCCACCCGCGACGGGATGATCTCGAGCGTCCACTCGGCCACGCCGTGGCCGTAGGCGTAGTTGATGTAGCCGAACTCGACGAGCCACTCGTCGAGGATCAACGGCACCATGTCGCGCACCGACGGCGTCGCGCGGATGATGGTCAGGACGTTCCCCGGCCAGTCGTAGAACGTGACGTAGTTCGGTGGATGGCCGAGCCGCACCACCACGCTGACGACCAAGCCGACGTAGTAGAGCAGCGTGATGCCGAACGTCATCGCGAGCCACTCGCGCCGGCGCTGCACGATGGTCTCCCACGCGAGCGAGATCGCGGCGATCATCGCGTCCGCCGCTGCCAGGCGAGGAACGGCCACGTGAGCAGCCGCACCGCGTAGGCCGACAGGGTGCCGAGGATACCGATCATCAGCATGCCGACCACGATGTCGGGGTAGTTGATCAGCGAGTAGGCGTTCCACGTGAAATAGCCGATGCCATACTCGCCGCTGATGATCTCGCCCGCCAGGATGGCGAACCACGTCACGCCCATGCCGATCGACAGACCCGCCGCGATCGAGGGGAGCGCCGCCGGAATGACGACGTGCCAGAAGATCTGCATCCGCCCGGCGCCGAGCGTTTCCGCGGCGCGGACCAGGATCTCGGGCGTCTGCTCGACGCCATGGATCGTGTTCAAGACGATCGGGAAGAGCGCGCCCAGGAACGCGATGTAGATGATCGACGACTCCTCGGTCGGCCACATCAGGATGGCGAGCGGAATCCACGCCACCGCGGGGATCGGCCGCAACAGCTCGATATAGGGCGTCAAGAGATCGCGCGCGGTTCGCGATCGCCCCATCACCAGACCGAGAAAAATGCCGATCACGGACGCGAGACCGTAGCCGGCCAGGATACGCTCGATGCTGACGATGATGTGGACGTAGAACTTCGCTTCGTGGAGGTGCCGCCACAGCGCCTCGCCGACGGCAAGCGGTGCCGGCACGTTGGCGAAGCGGATGTAGAAGTCGAGGTGCGTCTTGACGGCCCAGTGCCACATCAGGATGCCGAGCAGCACCGCGGCCGTTCGGCTGCCCCAGGTGCGGGCCGCATCGAGCGCGCGGTCGCGGAACGTGGCGGCGTTCGAGGCGGGCGCAAGAGCGTCGTCGTGGGCGCCGTCCTCGTGAACGCCGTCATCGTGCGTCTGCGCCGCGACCAGCGCCCCCAACGAGACCGGCAGCGCGATCGGGTTGGAGCGACTCTCGCGATCCACCTCGACGCTCATCGCCCCCGCCTCCACGCCAATCCCCGACTCCGATGCGGTCCGCCGCTAGGACGTCGCGCTCGCCACCGCCTGGTCGAAGCTCATCACCTTGGCCTTGATGCTCGCCGCGTACGCATCCGCCTGGGGCTTGCGCAGGAACACCGCGTAATTGCCGTCGGAGGTCTGGACGTAGAAGCCAGACTTGCCGAACAGCTTGAGGCCGGTGTTGTGGTCGTAGGTGTAGGTCGCGTTGAGCTTGGCGCCGGTCGCTTCGAACGCGGCGATCGCCTTGAGGAACTCCTTGACGGTCGCGTAGGTCTTGATGCCGTCGCGGGCATGCCAGACCTCGCTGGGCAAGCCGCGATTGGCGGTCTCGGGGTCGACGATCTTTGTCACGTCCTTGTCGTAATCGACGTTCATCGACTTGTAGGCCGCGCGAATGAAGCGGTCATCGACCCACGACTTGAAGTCGAGCGGCGGCGACAGGTCGGCCTTCGCCAGCACCTCGTGGTCGAACTTGAGGGCATCGAGCCACTGCGGCTTGATCGTGGGATCGAGCGTCAGGAGGCCGCCCTTCGAGAAGTAGAGGTAGAGCACCTCTTTCTCGACGCCGGTCCATTTCTCCATGGTCTCGGTCGCCGCCATCGGGTCGGCCTCGACCCACTTGCCGGCATCGTAGATCGCCTCGATGAACGCCGTGACGATCTCGGGATACTTGTCGGCGAAATCCTTGCGCACGACGAGGCCGTGCAGGTAGGGCACGCCGGTCTCGCTGCCGTCATAGATCTTACGGCCGGTGCCGCGATACTCCATGATCTCCGACCACGGGCAGAAGTCGGCGTGGGCGTCGATCTTGCCGGTCTGGATATTGGCGGCGCCGACCGACGGCGCCTGGTTCTTGAGCTCGATCGACGTCAGCGGAAGCTTGGCGTCGCCGAGCGCCTTGACGAGCATGCCCCAGCTCGCGCTGCCGACCGGCGTCGACACCGCGTGGCCCTTGAGATCCTGGATGCTGTAGAGGTTGGAGGCGACCGGCACGACGATGCCGTTGCCCGAGCCCTTCAGGTTGTAGCCGGTGCCCGCGACGTAGAGCGAGCGCAGGCTCTCGGTCGCCTGGAACTTGGCGCCGTTGACGATCAGGGGATAGTCGCCCATCACGCCGAAGGCGAGCTTGTCCGCCAACATCTCGTTGGTGATCGGGCCGCCCGAGCTGTAGTCGTTCCAGGTGACCTTGTAGGTCACGCCGGCGTACTTGCCGTCATGCGGCAAGCGCTTCTCGAGCAGTCCGAGCTCCTTGACGATGATCCCCGCCGTATAGGTATCGGTGCACATGCTCTGGTGCCCGATCGCGATGTTGATCGTCTCGGCGAATGCCGGCGCCGCCAGCGCAACGCTCGCCGCCGTCGCAACGAGGGCCAATCGTCCTAAGTGCATGGTCTCGCCTCCACCGCTGAAGCTCGTCTTAAGTGTTTGCTTCAGTGGGGCAAGCGGTGTGCCAGACATCAGG
Organism: Candidatus Sulfotelmatobacter sp.; assembly: GCA_035507915.1. Lineage (GTDB taxonomy): Bacteria > Pseudomonadota > Alphaproteobacteria > Elsterales > Elsteraceae > JACQAI01. The sequence continues at coordinate 20,641 of DATJNS010000302.1, read as the reverse complement.
GCAGCGGATCGGCTCCGACTGCCCCAGCAAATGCCAGGGATTCCTTGAACGCGTCGGGCGGACGGCCGCGGTGTCTGGCCATCGCCTGGCCCGACCGCCCACCGATTGCCCAAAACTTGAGCACCGCGACTCAGCCATGCCTAATACAAGCCACGCCTACCAGCGCGGCACCCGCACCGTGAACTGGAACGAGTCGGGACGGCCGTAGAGATATTCGAAGTCGATCGGCCGGCGCTTGGTGTCGTGGGTCAGACGTTTGATGCGCACCAGCGGATCGCCTGGCTTGACCCGGAGATGCTGGGCGACCGCGCCGTCCGCGCTCGCGACGTCGAGCGTCAGATCGGCGAAGCCGAGATCGATGCCGAGCGTGCGCTCGATCAGCACGAAGATGTCGGCGCGCGCGAGATCGAGGTCGGCCAGGCGTCGTCCGATGTCGACCGGAAAATAGCTCACGTCGTAGGACAGCGGGTCGCCGCCGCCGACGCGCACGCGCCGGATCGCCACCACGGGCTGATTGCGATCGAGCCGGAGCGCCTTCTGAACCTCGGGCGACGCCGGACCTTCGACGACGTCGAGCACCACCGAGTGCGCGTCGACGCCGACCGATGCCATCATTTCGCCGAAGCCCTGCAGGCGTCCGAGATCGTGCAGCGCCCGGAGCGGCCGCACGAAGTAGCCCTTGCCCTGACGGCTGTCGATCAGCCCGGCCCCGCGCAGCATGTCGAGGGCGAGCCGCACGGTCACCCGGCTGACCTTGAACTCGGCCTGCAGCGCGCTTTCCGACGGCAACTGCATGCCGCGCGCGTAATGACCGGTGAGGATGCGCTCGCGCAGCGCGTTGCCGATGGCGCCGTATTTCGGGGTGCGGGGCTGCGTCGCCTGGTTGGTGCGCCCCGGCTTCAACACTCAGGCCGTGCCGATCCGACCGATCGCCCAGCGCAGGTTCTTGCGCACGTCGGGATCGGGGTCGTTCAGATGGGCTTCGAGCGCGCCCAACGCCGACGGATCGGCGATCTCGCCGAGCGCGGCCGCGGCCTCCTTGCGAAGATTGCTGATCGCGTGATCGAGCGCCGGAACGATCTCGGACACCGCGTCGCGCGTCTTCAAGCGGCCGAGGCTGCGGATCGCCTTGAGGCGCACCTGCCAGTAGTCGTCGCCGGTCAGCGCGATCAGCTTGGCGGCGGCCGAGGCGAATTCGCTCTTGCCCGCGGTCTCGGCAGCGAGCTCGCGCACCTGCCAATCGTCATCGCCCATCAGTGCGACGATCGCCTCGATGGTCGGTTTGGCGCGCGAGAAGCCGAGCGCGCTCGCGACGGTGCGGCGGACCACCGGACTGTCGTCGCGGGCGGCGGCGATCAGCGCCGGCAACGCCTCCTCGAGCTTGAGATAGCCGATGACGCCGACCGCTTGGCCGCGCACCTCGGCGTCGCTATCGGCGAGCGCGGCGACGGCCGGTTTCAGCGCATCGGTGCGGCGCAGCTCCTTGAGCGCGCGCAGCGACGCGCGACGCACGAACGGGCTCGCGTGCGCCACGAACGGGAAGATCGCGTCGGCGGCGGCAGGGTCCTTGAGCTCGGCCAGGCTGTCGGCGGCCGCCTGCGCGACCGCGGCATCGGCGTCGGCCAGGGCCGCCGCCAGCGGCGCAGCGACATCCGGCCCGTCGAACTCGCCGAGGGCGATCGCCGCTTGCACGCGCACGTCGCGCGAGGGGTCGACCAGCGCACGCGCGAGGTGTGGAATCGCCGCCGGATCGGCGGTCTCGGCGAGCGCCATCACGGCGACCCGACGGGCCGCCGCATCGGGCTCGGACAGCCGCTCGGCCAGCGCGGCGACGTCGCCGAAATCCTCGAACGGCTCGAAGGCGGCGGACATCGGCGTCACCGCAACAGGTAGGGAATGTTGACCTTGACCGCGCCGGTCGGACAGTCGGCCTCGCACGGCATGCAGTACCAGCACTCGTCGTACTTCATGTAGGCCTTCCCGGTGAGCTCGCTGATCCGGAGCACGTCGAGCGGGCAGACGTCGACGCAGACCGTGCAGCCCTTCTCGGCGATGCACTTCTCCTCGTCGACGACGACCGGCACGGTGGTGGGTGTGTTGGCGAGCGGCATGGATGGCGTCCTCTCAGGCCTGCTTACGGATGCGCTGCTTGTCGTAGGCGTCACGCTCGTCGTCGGCGATCGGCACGATGTACGGCGCGACCGGACGGGTCTCGCAGCCCATCTCGCCGTCGCGCTTGCGCAGGATCGTGTGGCAGAACCAGTTGTCGTTGTCGCGTTCCGGATAGTCGGTACGGTGGTGGTAGAGCCCCCAGCGGCTTTCGGTGCGGAACAGCGATGCGCATACCGCCATGTCGGCGCAGTCGAGGATCGAGGCCGCCTCGAGCGAGCGCATCAGCTCGTGGGGATCGCGCGCCACCATCGCGTTGGTCAGATCGTCGCGCACCTCGGCGAAGCGGTCGGATGCGATCTCGTACTTGCGCGTGACCTTGGGGGGCTGCAGGTAGTCGTTGACCAGGCGGCGGGTCTTGTACTCGATCTGGTTCGGCGGGATGCCGTCGTCGCGCAAGGTCGGCGCGAGCACGCGCTGGCATTCGGCGGCCACGTCGGCCGGATCGAAATCGGCGTAATCGACCTCGGCGGTGAAGTCCACCGCGTGCTCTCCGGCAATCGCCCCGTTCGTGAAGGCGCCCAGCATGTAGTTGTGCGGCACGTTCGCCATGTCGCCCGCGGCGTAGAGCCCGTCGACCGTGGTGCGCGCGAACTCGTCGACGAACACGCCCGACGCGCTGTGGCCGGAGCAGAAGCCGATCTCCGAGATGTGCATCTCGATCATCTTGTGGCGGTAGTCGGTGCCGCGCCCGTCGTGGAAGCGGCCGCGCGTCGGCCGCTCGACACGGTGGAGGATGCTCTCGATCTCGCCGATCGTCTCGTTGGCCAGGTGGTCGAGCTTGAGAAACACCGGTCCCTTCCCCGACTGAAGCTCGTTGTAGAACTCGAGCATCATCTGACCCGACCAGTAGTCGCACTCGATGAAGCGCATGCCCTCGTTGTTGGCCGTGTAGCCGCCGAACGGCCCGGCGACGTAGGCGCAGGAGGGGCCGTTGTAATCCTTGATCAGCGGATTGATCTGGAAGCACTCGAGGTTCGCGAGGCCGGCGCCCGCGTGATAGGCCATCGCGTAGCCGTCGCCCGAATTGGCGGCGTTCTCGTAGGTGCCGAACAGATACCCCGAAGTCGGCAGGCCGAGACGACCGGCCGCGCCCAGGCACAGGATCACGGCCTTGGCACGCAGCACCAGGAACTCCGAGGTGCGCGTATTGACCGCGATCGCGCCGGCGAGGCGGCCGTCTCGCCCGGTGAGCAACCGGGTCGCCATGAAGCGGTTCGAGATCAGGATGTGGACACGGCGCAGCTGGCGGTAAAGCGCCTTCTTCACCGTGTCGCCGTTGGGCATCGGCAGCACATACGTGCCGATGTGATGGACTTTCTTGACGTCGAAATCGCCCTTCTCGTCCTTGAGGAAGCGGATGCCGAAGCGGTCGAGCTCCTGGATGATGCCGAAGCAGCGCTCGGCGTACTTGTAGACCGGCGCCTGATCGCAGATGCCGTCGTTCGCGATCGTGATCTCCTTGGTGTACTGCTCGGGCGTGGCATGGCCGGGGATCACGGCGTTGTTGAGCCCGTCCATGCCCATGCAGATGGCACCCGAGCGCTTGACGTTGGCCTTCTCGAGCAGCACCACGCGCGCCTTCGGGTTCTTGACCTTGGCCTTGTAGGCGGCCATCGGCCCGGCGGTGCCGCCGCCGATCACCAAGATGTCGCAATCGACCTGTGAAACGCGTTCCGGCGTATCGCCCATGGCGCGGCTGCCCTTCGTCCGTTCGATCGGCCCGGCTTGCCGGCGAATCCTGCAAGATCCAGGCCTTGGACGAGAGCGTGGCCGACCGACGGCCCCACGTCGGTCAATTAATTGCCGAAGCTGTCCGGCTGGGGTGGGGCGGCCGCCTCAGAACGGTCGGTCGCCGCAGATCTGGACCCGCCGCATCAGGCGACGGAACGGCCCGGCGTCGTGCACCGCGATGTGCTTGGTGCAGCGATTGTCCCAGAACGCGACCGAGCCCGGCTGCCAGCGAAAGCGGCAGGTGAACTCCGGCCGATGGCCGTGCTCGAGCAGATAGTCGAGCAGCGGCTGGCTCTCCGCATCGGTCATGTCCTCGAAGCCGACCGTGTAGGAGGCGTTGACGTATAGGAGCTTGCGGCCGGTCTCGGGATGGGTGCGCACGACAGGATGCACGCTCACGGTCTCGCGCCAGTCGGCGTCCTCGCGCACCTTGGTGGACCGCTTGGCGTTCATGCCGGCCGCGGGTCCCGCGACCTTGCGGTCGGAGTGGACCGCGCGCAGCTTGCCGAGCATCGCCTTCATGCCGTCGGACAGCGCGTCGTAGGCGGCGTACTGGCTGGCGAACATGGTGTCGCCACCATAGGGCGGCACCTCGAGCGCGTGGAGGATCGCTCCCATCGGTGGCTCGGGCGACATGGTCGTGTCGGTGTGCCACTCCTCGCCGATGATCCGCTCGTCGCCCGGCTCGCGCAGAAAGGTCAGGATCTCGGGGTCGGGCGCCACGCCGTTGTAATTCGGGTGGACGAAGATCTTGCCGAAGCGCCGCGCCAGCGCCTTGTGCTGCTCGGGCTCCAGCTGCTGGTCGCGGAAGAAGATCACGCAGTGGTCGAGCAGCGCCTGGCGGACGTCGGCGATCGTCTCGGCGTCGTCGATCGACGCCGCGAGATCGACGCCATGGATCTCGGCGCCGCACGCCCCCGCGATCGGCTGGACCTCGATACGACTGTTGCGCATGACGCTAGTCTCCCTGGAACCGGAATCTGAACCGATCGCCGTGGCGCGTGATCTGCCCCGCGGTGGGATCCGGGAAGTGCCCGGTCAGCAGGGTGAGGCCGGTGTCGGCGCACTCGTTCATCAATCTGAGCTTGGTCTTCACCGCGAGCGCCGGATCGACGTCGGCAGGATTCGACAGGGTCGGCTCGGCAAGCTGCAACGGGTGGTGGATGATGTCGCCCGACAATACCGCGAGCCCGTCCTTGGCGCCGACGCGGATCTGCACGCCGCCCGGCGTGTGGCCCGGCGCGTGCACCAGCCAGATGCCGTTGCCGTTCTCGCCCTCGAGCACGAACTCGGTGTCGACCATGACGGCCCGGCCGTGCTCGACGATCGGCAGCACGCTGTCGATGAACGAGCCGCGGTTGACCGGCTGCGGCGGGTTGCTCCGGTGCACGCCGTTGAAATAGTCGAACTCGGTCTTGGCCATCAGGTATTTGGCGCGCGGAAACGTCGGCACCCACTTGCCGTCGACCAGCCGCGTGTTCCAGCCGACGTGATCGGTGTGCAGATGCGTGCACATCACGTAATCGACGTCCTCGGGACGGACGCCAGCGGCGGCGAGATTCTCGAGGAACGGCGTCTTCATCATGTGCCACGCCATCATCGACGGTCGCTGCTTGTCGTTGCCATTGCAGGTGTCGACCAGGATGGTGTGGTGGCGCGTGCGAATCACGAACGTGTGGAAGCTGAGCACCAGCTTGTCGTCGGGCTCGACGAAGACCGGCGCGAGCCAGTCGCGGTTGGCCGCGATGATCTCCGGCGTGACGTTGCCGAACAGGAATTTGGGATCGACCCCCATGCGATCGATCTCGGCCACCCGGGTGATCTCGTAACTGCCGACGCGCTGCTGCCTCATGCTACGACAACCGCTTGGGCTCGACGTCGAGCCGCACCACGATGCCCTCGAGCTTGCGGTCGGGCGCCGGGTATTCCTGCATCACCAGCGGATCGTGGCCCGGCACGATGTGGGCCGGGCTCGGCGCCAGCTTCTCGAGCACGCGGTAGGAATCGACCATGTCGCCGATGTGGAAGGCGGTCGCGAACGGCCGGTTGGCGCGCATGTTCTCGTAGTAATGGCTGGCATCCGACGCGAGCACGACCCAGCCGCGCTTGGTATGGACGCGCACGACCTGCAGCCCGGCGGTGTGGCCCGGCGTCGGATGGAGCGTGATGCCCGGCGCGAAGTCGACCTCGCCGGTCACCAGCTCGACCTTGCCCTTGAAGTTGAGCCGCACGATGCCGACGACCTCCTCGATCTCGAAGCTGCGGTTGAAGAACGGGTAGCGCATGTGCCGCCCGGTCACGAAGTGCAGCTCCTTCTCCTGCAAGTGGAAGCGCGCATTCGGCAATTTGTGGAAACTGCCGACGTGGTCGTAGTGCATGTGAGTCAGGATGACGTCGTCGATCCGGGCGGGATCGATGTCGAGCAGCTTCAGACTGTCGATCGGGCAGCGGATGTGATGGCGTTTGCGCTGGGCCGCGACCTCGGCCGTGAAGCCGGTATCGACCAGGTACTGGCGCCCAGCGCCGCGGATCACCCAGACGAAATAGTCCATCGGCATCGGCGCGTCGTGCGGATCGCCGCCGATGAAATGGTCGGCGCGCTTCGCTTGGCGGTCGGCGTACTTGAGGGCGAACACCTCGTATTCGGGCAGCTTGTCGGACAACGGCGCCTCCTACGGAATCAGGCCGGCCATCAAATCGGGCGATCGCCCTTGATTTGGGTGCGATGCATCAGGCGGCGGCTCGCCGAGTCGAAGGCGTCACGCCGGTGCATGGCGCAGCGATTGTCCCACACGATCAGGTCGCCGACGCGCCAATCCTGACGCCATACGAAGCGCTCCTGGGTGGTGTGCGCCCACAGGCGGTCGAGCAGCCGCTCGCTCTCCTCGACCGGCAGCCCGACGATCCAGGCGTGCGGCCGGCGGCCGAGGAACAGCGCCTTGCGCTTGCTCTCGGGGTGGGTGCGCACCAGCGGGTGGATCGCGCCCGGCACTTTGCTGACGTCGGTCACGGTCTCGAAGCCGGGGCGCGGCTTGCCGCTGCTGTCGTGGGTGATCGGGTGGTTGAGGCTGCGGCCCTCGATCGCCTGCTTCAAATCCGCCGGCAGGGTGTCGTACGCCGCATACATGTTGAGGAAGTAGGTGGCGCCGCCTGCGGGCGGGATCTCGAGCGCGTGCAGGAAGCTGCCGGCCGGCGGCACCTCGACGAACGAGCTGTCGGTGTGCCAGAACGCCTCGCCCGCGCCGAGCCCGCCGATCGCCTTGCCGTTCTCGACGATGTTCGAGATCACCGAGATTTCGGGCGGTGCCTCGATCGCCGACTTGAAGCCGTATTTCTTCTCGACCATCGCATAGGCCGAGTATTCGAGCTCGCCGAACTGGCGCGTGAACGCCATCAGCTCGGGATCGGTCATCGGCGTGCCGCGGAAACGCAGCACCAGCCGGTCGATCCAGGCGGCGCGGATGCGGTCGCGGTCCGCTTGCGCCAGCGGCCGGTGCAGATCGACGCCGTGGATCTCGGCGCCCAGCGCGGCCTCGAACGGCACCACCTCGACGGCCATGCATCTTCCTCCCTGCCCGTCAGCACGGGCTGTGGTCCATGGTTTCACCCGCGCCCGCGGGGCGCAAGGGCGGGAGCCCGGCGTCGGCGCACGCACCTTATGCCATTCGCGCAACCCTGGGGCCGGAACGGTCTCGACGGGCGCACCACGCCGTCGCGACCCTCCGACCTCGCGAGGGGGGAGACGCGGGGCGATTGTCGGCGCCCCATCCCCTGTGCTCGAATTCCCCGATGGACACGCACGACGCGACGGGAGGGATCGGCCAGCCGGTGCGCCGGGTCGAGGATCTGCGGCTGCTGACCGGCGCCGGTTGCTTCAGCGACGACGTCAGCCTGCCGGGCCAGGCCTACGGTTTCGTGGTGCGCTCGCCCCACGCGCACGCGCGCATCCGCGCGATCGATGCGGGTGCGGCGCTGGCAATGCCCGGCGTGATCGCGGTGTTGACCGGCGCCGATCTGGTTGCCGACGGCATCAAGCCGTTTCCCCACGCGCCGGCGGCGCAGAGCCCGCCCGACATCAAGCTGGTGAACACCGACGGCTCGCCGTTCTACGTCGCGCGCCATTTGCCGCTCGCGGTCGACCGCGCGCGCTTCGTCGGCGAGGGCGTGGCGCTTGTGGTCGCCGAGACGCTCGCCGCCGCCAAGGACGGCGCCGAGCACGTGGCCGTCGACTACGAGCCGCTGCCCGCCGTGACGGCGAGCCGCGCCGCCGTCGCACCCGACGCGCCGCGCCTGTGGGACGATGCGGCGTCCAACGTCACGGTCGACGCGCGGGTCGGCGACGCGGCGGCCACCGAGGCGGCGTTCGCGCGCGCCGATCACGTCGTGCGCTTCGAGACCTGGGTGCAGCGCGTCACCGGCGTGCCGATGGAGCCGCGCGCCGCGCTCGGCGCCTACGATCCGACGACCGGCCGCTACACTCTGCATGCCGGCGGCGGCGGCGTGGTGCGACCAAAGAAGGACCTCGCCGAGATGCTCGGCGTACCCGAGGACCGCGTGCGCGTGATCGCGCGCGAGGTCGGCGGCAATTTCGGCACGCGCAACTCCTCCTACCCCGAATTCCTGCTGGTCGCCTGGGCGGCGCGCCGCGTCGGCCGCCCGGTCAAGTGGACCTGCGAACGCAGCGAGGCGTTCCTCACCGACTACCATGGCCGCGACCTCGCGGTGACGGCTGAGCTCGCGCTCGACCGCGATGGCACCTTCCTCGCGCTGCGCTCGTCCAACCTGAGCAACCTCGGCGCCTACAGCCTGTCGTTCGTGCCGCTGACCAAGGGTACCGAGCTGATGTCGAGCCTCTATCGCATCCCGACCGCGCAGGCGCGCGCCCGCGCGGTGTTCTCGAACACCTCGCCGACCACCGCGTACCGCAGCGCCGGCCGGCCCGAGGTCATGTTCGTGATGGAGCGGCTGATCGACCTGGCGGCGCGCGCGCACGGCTTCGACCGCGTCGCCCTGCGCCGGCGCAACGTGATCCCGCGCGCCGCGCTGCCCTACTCCAATCCGTTCGGCATGACGTACGACAGCGGTGCCTACGAGGAGATCCTCGATCGCGCGCTGGCGCTCGGCGACTGGGCGGGCTTCCCGGCCCGGCGCGTCGAGGCGGCGGCGCGCGGTCGGCGGCGCGGCATCGGCGTCGGCTGCTACATCGAGTCGGCCAGCGGCGCGCCGCACGAGCGCGCCCACGTCACCGTGCAGCCGGAGGGCTGGATCGACATCGTGATCGGCACCCTGTCGAGCGGTCAGGGCCACGAGACCAGCTTCGCCCAGCTGATCACCGAATGGCTCGGCGTAGCCGGCGACCGTGTGCGCCTGATCACCGGCGACACCGATCTCGTGGTCGTCGGCGGCGGCTCGCACTCGGGGCGTTCGATGCGCCATGCCGGCACGACGCTCAACCAATGCTCGCGCGAGATCATCGCCAAGGGCGTGCCGATCGCCGCGCACCTGCTCGAGACGGCCGAGGCCGACATCACGTTCGCCGATGGACGATTCATGGTTGCCGGAACCGACCGCGGCGTCGGCCTGTTCGAGGTCGCCGCCGCGGCGCGCGATCGCCACGACCTGCCCGGCGAGTGGCGCGGGCCGCTCGAGGCGGCATCCGAGGTGATGAGCAAGGTCTCGTCCTTCCCGCACGGCTGGCACGTCGCCGAGGTCGAGGTCGATCCCGACACCGGCACGGTCGAACTCGTGCGCTACGCCACCGTCGACGACGTCGGGCGCGCGGTGAACCCGCTCATCCTGCACGGCCAGGCGCACGGCGGCGTCGCCCAGGGTGCCGGCCAGGCGTTGTGGGAGCAGTGCTGCTATGACGACGCGGGCCAGCTCGTGTCCGCGTCGTTCCTCGACTACGCGATGCCGCGCGCCGACGACCTGCCGAGCTTCCACACCGCGCTCAGCGAGGTGCCGTCGACCACCCACCCGCTCGGCTTCCGCGGCGGCGGCGAGGGCGGCATAACGCCGGCGCTCGGCGTGATCGTCAACGCGATCGTCGATGCGCTCGCCGATCTCGGCGTCACCCACATCGAGATGCCGGCGACACCGGAGCGCGTCTGGCGCGCCATCCAGGCCGTACAGAAGAGGCTATGACCGCACAGAAGCAAGAGCGCATGGCGCACGCCTGAGTCCTGCGCTGCGCTACGTCGCAGCCTCGTCAGCGGAGATGCGGGTTGGGGGTCCAGATGGTCTCGTGGGCCGGCGTGCGCTCGGCCTCGGGGCGGCCGTTGGTGTAGTAGTAGACCGACAGGCAGTTGCGCGAGCGGCCGGGCGGACACGCGAGCGGCTTCGGATGACCGTGGAACGACTGCGAGCTGGTCGCGAAGATCACGCAGCGATTGGCGACCGGCAGGATCGACTTCACCGGGCCCGGCACGCCGGGCTGCCACAGCTCCAGGTGGCCGCCATACTCCTCGCGCCAATCCGGATTGAGATAGAGCAGCAGGTTGAGGCGGCGATCGAGCTTGTTGACGAAGTGGACGTTGAAGTCGGCATGGACGTTGAGGTAGCCGCCCGGTTCGATCAGGAACATGCCGGAGCCGTGGAACGAGGCGTCGGGCATCAAATCGGCGATGCCGGTCGCCGAGCTCAGCCAGCGCAGGAACAGGGTCGAGTTCAGCTCGCGCAGGATGCGCCGGATCGGCACCGGCATGCGGAGTTCCTCGTTGCACGCCTTCTTGAGCGACACCTGAAGGCCGCCCGCGACGAAGTCCTCGCGCGACCATACGCGGTCGTCGGACTTGGGGAAGCAGGCGATCGCCTCGGCGAGCGCGTCCGCCGACAGGAAGTCCTCGAGCACCAGATGGGGAAACGGACGCCCGGCCAGGAACTCGGCCTTCAGCTTGTCCGAATTCCACATCAGGCCTTCGAGGTCGAAGGTGAACGTCTCGCCCAGCACCGACATCGAATGTGCGCACGCCTCCGCTCGCGACCGCGCCGTCCCGTCGTCGGGACGGTCGGGGCCAGAGTCTCGGTCAGGTCCTTTAACGAACCCTAACCCCGGTGCCGGCGCCCAGGTGGCGCGACTTGGCATTTATTGCCGACGCGGCACGGCAATCTTCGACGCACGCAACACCGAATTACCCGGGAAATTCGAGGAATTGGCAGATTCCCGCGCTCGGAAATATTGGCAGAAAACTTGCTTTTATTTTGAGAGGCAGTCCGAAGACAGAGATTTTTCGAGTCGATTACCGGTGTCTTGGTACCTGCTGCCGGTATCTTGGTGCCGATCGTTACGCAGAGGTGCCCCATGTCGGTCCCGGCAATTTCCGCGAACCAACCTCCCGTCGATCAGACGACCGCCGGGTCCGGCGGTCCTACCGGCGCTCTGGCCATGTTGGCCGACAACTACAACACGCTCGGCCAGTCGCTGGCATCGGGTGACCTGAGCGGCGCGCAGCAGGCCTATGCGTCGCTGATCCAGAGCGTGACAGGCGGCGGCGCGTCAGACCCCTCATCGACCACCGCCACCACCCCGTCCGCGACGTCGATGCTGGGCGGCGCCGGCGCGTCGGGTGGGTCGTCGGGCGGCTCGGTCGGCAGCGACCTCGTGACGCTCGGCCAGGCGCTCAGCTCAGGCAACCTCGCCGGCGCGCAGCAGGCGTTCTCGACCCTCAACCAGGCGGTCCAAGCCGCCGGCCAAGGCCACGGCGCGCATCACGGCGGCGACGCCAAGGGCGGATCAGGCAGTGACGCGAGCTCGGGCGGTGCCGGCAGCTCGGCGTCGAGCACGATCACGAGCCAGGTCACCACGACCAACGCCGACGGCACGCTGACCGTCACCACGACCTACGCCGACGGCGGAAAGTCGACCACGATCGAGCCCAATCCGAACCCGACGCAGAGCACCAACACGCTCGATCCGAACAATCCCGGCCAGCTCATGGCGCTCCTCAACGCGCAGGAGCAGTCGCGCTCGCAATAGCGAGGATCAGGCCGGCACGGCGACGCGCGCGGCGATCGGCTGCGCGCGCTGATCGAGCGTCGAGCGCTCATCCGACACCGTCGTGCGATGCATGTCGCGCACGTGCCGTGGGTCGTAGGAACGGCCGCGATGCATCGTGCAGCGGTCGTCCCACATCACCAGATCGCCGACCCGCCACTGATGACGGTAGACGAACTGCTGCTGCGTCGCGTGCTCCATCAGATCGCGCAACAGCAGCCGGCCTTCGGGCACCGGCATGCCGACGATGTGCGAGGCGTGCGACGCGAGATAGAGCGTCTTGCGGCCGGAGCCCGGATGCACGCGCACCAGGACCTGACGCACCGGCTCGAGGCCGGCGCGCTCCTCGGCGCTGAAATCCGCGAAGCCGATCTGGCTGCGCGAGTATAGATACCAATGCTCGGCGACCAGATCCTCGATCTCGGCCTTGGTGCGATCGGGCAACGCGTCGTAAGCGGCGCGCAGGTCGGCGAACTCGGTTTCGCCGCCCTCGGGCGGGATGACGCGCGCCGAAAGCAGCGAGTAGCGCGCCGGGATCGGCTTGAACGAGCTGTCGGTGTGCCACAGTTGGTTGGCCAGCTGCCCGACGCGCCGGCGGTCGTCGCGCGCCATCATCGCGTTCTTCTCGTCGAGGTTCGAGACGTCGGAGATGTGCGGATCGAGGCGATCGCGATTGTCGCCGCGCAGCTTGCGGATGCTGGTCTCCAGCGGGCCGAGGCGGCGGCTGAACGCGATCTGCTGCTCGTCGCTCAAGGGCTGATCGGGGAACACCAGGACGGCGTGCCGAGCGATTGCCGCCTCGATCGCGGCGATGCCGGCCGAGTCCAATGGCTGGCGCAGGTCGATGCCCGTGACCTCGCCGACGAACACCGGATGAACCTGCCGCACACGCATCGTCATTGCCGACCTCCCGGGCGCAATTTTCGAGGATTTTAGGTCAACCCTTCCGCCATTGCGAGCAGCGCCGAGATGACGCAATCCAGAGGGCTGTCACGCCGCATGAGCAAAGCTTAATTTGCCGGCGGCAACACTTTGGCGATCTGCTTCCGTATAACGTCTCGATCGCGTCGCCGTTTGTTGACCTGGCTCGGGACTCATGCCGCCACTCGCCGCTTCGCCCGAGATCATCGCGCCGCTCCGCCTCGGCTACGGCGCGCGGGCGCGCGGACCCGGTGGGACGGAAAGCGCGGATCGCCTGCGCCGCGGCGGCCTCGCGGCGTGGCTCGACTGGCAGCTGAAGCCCGACGACCGCGCCGACGGCGAGTGCGCACGCCGTCTCGCCGCGGTGCGGTTGCCCATCAAGTATCCCGCCGGCCCCGACCATCCGGGTGTCGACGAAGCGCGCGGGCTCGTCACGCTCGATCGGCCGATCGAGGCGCTGTGGACCGTCGCGGTCGACAACAAGGCGCCCGGCCCGGAGCGCGGGCGACCGCGCATCGAGCTCGCGGCCGCCCAGGTCACGCGCGCAATCTGGTCGGTGTGGGGCGTACGCGAGCTGATGGTCGATTTCTGGCATACGCACTTCACCGTGTTCGGCAACGACCCGCGCATCGCCGCGGCGCTGCCGAGCTACGACCGCGACGTCATTCGCCGCCTGTGGGCCGGCAACTTCCGCGTTCTGCTCGAGGCGGTGGCGACCAGCGCCGCCATGCTGGTCTATCTCAACAACCGCTCGTCGCGCGCCGGCGCCGCGAACGAGAACTATGGACGCGAGCTGTTCGAGCTCCACACCCTCGGGCGGGACGCCTACCTGAACGCGCTCTACAACCGCTGGAAGGACGTGCCCGGCGCCGCGCAGGGCCGCCCGCAAGGCTACATCGACCAGGACGTCTACGAGGCGGCGCGCGCGTTCACCGGCTGGTCGGTGGAGGACGGCCAGGGACTCGGCGGCGACCGCAAGCTGCCGCAGAGCGGCCACTTCACCTATCAGGAGAGCTGGCACGACGGTTACCAGAAGCGCGTGCTGGCGACCGACTTCGATCCGTTCCAGCCGCCGATGGCCGACGGCCGCAAGGTGCTCGATCTGGTCGCGGCGCATCCAGCGACCGCGCGTCATCTCTGCATCAAGCTGTGCCGTCGCCTGGCGTGTGACGCGCCGTCCGAGAAGCTGGTCGGCGCCGCCGTCGAGACCTGGACCAAGGCCCGCAACCAGCCCGACCAGATCGCCCAGGTGATCCGCACCATCGTGCTGTCGCCGGAGTTCCTGCAACCGGCGCGGCCGCGGCTCAAACGGCCACTCGAGCTGGTGGCGAGCTTCGTACGCGCGACCGAGGTGGACGTGACGGTGACCGAGCACCTGCTCGGCGCGCTCGATGCCTCGGGCCAGCATCTGTTCACCTACCCGACACCCGACGGCCTGCCGGACGACGACAATCACTGGCTCGGCACCAACGCGCTGCGCGAGCGCGTCGCCCTGGTGCTCGGGCTGGCGGACAACGCGTTCGGCGCCGGCGGCTTCGATCCTGCCTGGACGCCGCCGCACCTGCCGGCCGATCTCGCGGCCGCGCAGTGGCTCGACCGCCTGATGCCCGGGCGCCTGACGCCCGAAGAGCGCGCGCGCACGGCGCGCGCGATCGCGACCGGTCTGGGCTTCACGCCCGGCACGCCGATCGGCTACGCCGGCAAGGATGCCGGCATCATCGCGCGCCGGCTGCCCGCCTACGCGGCGCTGGCGGCGCCGTTCCAGTACCGGTGAGCGCCATGCGGTTTTCGCCCGCGGTCTCTCGTCGCAGCGTGCTCGCATCGCTCGCCGCCGGCGGTGCACTTGCCGCGATGCCCGGCCTCGGCCGGGTCGCGTTGGCGACGGCGCCGCAAGACCGCTGCCTGGTCGTCCTGTTCCTGCGCGGCGGCGCCGACGGCCTGATGCTGGTCGGGCCGAGCGCCGACCGCAGCTACGTCGCCGACCGGCCGCCCGCGCTGCGCGTGCTCGACTCCGGCGATGGTCAGGGTCTGCGGCTCGACAACGCGCTCGACCCGCACCTCGATTTCCGCCTGCATCCGGAGCTGGCGCCGCTCGCCGAGCTCTATCGCGCCAAGACGCTGGCGGTCGTCCACGCCGCCGGCATCACGGACGGCACGCGCAGCCACTTCGTCGCCCAGGACCTGATCGAGCGCGGCGTCGCCCGCGAGGGCGACATCCCGCACACGCCGACCGGCTGGTTGACGCGGCTCGTGGGCGCGTTGCCGCCGCATCCGGGGCTGGTGCGCGCGGCATGCACGCGCGGATCGGTCGACGCATGCCTGGCCGGCTTCGGTCCGGCGCTCGCCGTGCCCGACCTCGGCGGCGGCGTCGGGCTCCACGGCGGCGACCCGACGCGCAGCGTGCTGGAGGCGCTCTATCGGGGCGGCGACGATCCGGTGGCGCGCGCCATGCGCACCGCGGTCACGACCTTGAGCGGTCTCGACCAACGCCTGCCGCGCCGGCCCGACGGCAAACCGGCGCCCTACCAGCCGGAGAACCAGGCGGCCTACGACAATGCCGACGCGTCGCGCGGGCTGCGCGTGGTCGCCGAGCTCCTCAAGCTCGAGGTCGGCATGAGCCTCGCCGCGGTCGACATGGGCGGCTGGGACACCCACGAGGGCCAGCCGGGCCGCCTCGCCAACCAGGCCAAGCAGCTCGGCCTTGCGCTGGCGGCGTTCTGGAACGACATCGCGCGCTATCACGATCGCGTGACCGTGGTCGTGATGACCGAGTTCGGCCGTCGTCTGCGCGCCAATCTGAGCCAGGGCACCGACCACGGCCACGCCGCCGTCATGCTCGTGCTGGGCGGCGGCGTCAACGGCGGGCGGATGTACGGCGCGTGGCCGGGTTTGACCTCCGACGTGCTCGATCACGGCGTCGATCTCGCCGTCACGACCGATTACCGCACGGTCCTGTCCGAGATCGTTCACCAGCGCTTCGGCGCCGCACCCGCTGCCGTGTTCCCGGAATTCAAGCCGCCGGCGCCGCTCGGCCTGGTGCAGGCATGAGGCCGCGCCCGCTCACCGCACCTTGATGGTCAGATAGTCGAACGTTCCCGACACGTGCTCGAACCAGTGCGGCGTGCCCTTCGGGATGATGATGACGTCCCCCTTCGACAGCCGGTGCGGCGTGCCCCCCTGGCTCGCCTTGGCGCGCACTTCGTTGGGCGCGGTGTCGCGCGGCTCGATCGGCGTGCCGCCGGTGATGAGCGTGGCGCTGCCCGACACGACGTACATGAGGTCGGTGTCGAGCGCGTGGATCTCGACCTCGCCCGGCCTGACCCGCCGGCCGGTGACGATCCGGTAGTTGTCGTGCTGGAACAACGTCGTCGCCTTGGCGAACGACGCTGCCACCTGCTTGGCGTCGAAGTAGGTGACGTCCTCGGCCGCCGCGACGCGCGGCACTGCGAGCAGGATAAGTGCGATTGCGATGATGATACGCGATGTCATGGGTACCCTCCTCCCCGCCCTCCCCCTCAAGGGGGAGGGGATCACAATGTGCAATTGGAGCCGTTGGGCAAATCTGACTCCTTCCCCCCTTGAGGGGGAAGGTTGGGATGGGGGGGTGACGCGGTTACCGCAGCGCGGCGGCAATGTTGCCGCCGTCGACGGTCGTCACGTCGCCCGTCGTCTTGAGCGCGACGGCGTGGTGGAAGAAGGCCTGCGCGACGTCGTCGGCGGTGACTTCGCGGCTCAGCAGATTGCCGGCCATATAGTCGTGCTCGCTGACGCCGCGCGCGGCCGAGCGCTGCGCGATCATCTCGGCGGTCAGCAAGCCGCTGCGGATGCGGTCGGCGTTGACCGCGTTGGCTCGTATGCCGTCGCGCCCGTAGTCGAGCGCGTATTGGCGCACCAGCAGCAGGGTCGCGGCCTTGGGCAGACCGTAGGGTCCGAAGCTCGGCCCCGGGTTGACCGCCTGCTTGGAGACGTTGAACAGCAACGCGCCGCCGGTGCCCTGGGCGAGCAGCACGCGCACCGCCGCCTGCGCCACCGTCTGGTGGGCGAAGAAATTCAACTCGAAGCTCTTGCGCAGGGTCGCGTCGTCGACCTCGCCGATCCTGCCCTGCCATGCCGCGCCGGCGTTCGACACCACGATGTCGAGCCCGCCGAAGGTGCCGCAAACGCGCTCGAATGCCGCGCGCACCGAATCGGACGCCGTCACATCGCAGCCGAGCCCGAGCGCGCTGCCGCCGATCGCCTTGGCCGCCGCGCCCGCGGCGGCGGCGTCGAGATCGAGCAACGCCACCTCGGCGCCCTCGGCGGCAAAGCGTCGCGCGATCGCCGAGCCGATCGCGCCGCCTGCCCCCGTGATCGCGGCGACCTGACCGGCCAGCGGCTTGTCGGCCGACTTGCCGAGCTTGGCCTGCTCGAGCGACCAGTACTCCATCTCGAACTGGTCGGCCTCCGAGATCGACTCGAAGCGTCCGATCGCCTCGGCGTCCGTGATCGTGTGGATCGCGTTCTCGGCGATGTCGGCCGCGACCTTGGCGTCCTTGAGCGTACGCCCGAGCCCAAACAACCCGACGCCGGGCACGAGAATCACGCGCGGCATCGGATCGAGCGCGCGCTTCGGCGGATTGCGACCGGCATTGTTGCGCGCGAAATAGTCCTGATAGGCGGCAACGAAGCGGCCGACCGCCTCGCGCGACTGCGCGGCAAACGCCTCGAGATGCGCCGCATCGGGCGCCGGCACGAGGAGCGGATAGTTCTTGGTCCGGATCGTATGATCGGGCGTGACGACGCCTTCCTGGCTGTAGCGCGCGAGCTCCCGCCCGTTGACGTAGCTCATCACCGCGTCGCCGGCGCGGTGGGTCAGCACGAAACGGTGCCAGGCGCCCTCGACCTTCGCGTCCTTGATGCTGCAGGCGCCGCGCAGGATCGGCGCCACGTCGTGCGCCGCCGCGACGCGATTGGGCAGCTGGACCGCTGCGAACACGCGCTTGCGGTCGCGCGCCAGCCGCGCCTCGGCGCGCGACACCATCTCGATCATGCGCTCGTACGCGCCGCGCGCGTCCTCGGCGAAGGTGAAGATGCCGTGCTTGCCGAGGATCACGCCCTCAATGTCCGGCGCCGCCTCGTAGACCTCCGCGACCTTCTTGGCGAGCGGGAATCCGGGCATGATGTAGGGTACCAGCCCCATGCGGTCGCCGTAGATCTCGGCGCACAGCTCGGTGCCATTCGCCTGGTCGGACAGGCTCAGCACCGCCGTCGAATGCGTGTTGTCGATGAACTTGTGCGGCAGGAACGCGTGCAGCAGGGTCTCGACCGACGGGTTGGGCGCCGCCGGATCGAGCAGGTTGGCGCGCTGAAAGCTCACCATGTCCTCGTCGCTCAGCGCGTCGCGCGCGCGCAGACGCCGGAGCGGCTCGAGGCGGACGGCCGGCAACCCGGCCGGCTCGATGGTCGCCATGTCCCAACCGCTGCCCTTGACGCACAAGACCTCGACGTCGTCGCCGAGAAAATCCCGGAGCGTGATTTTGACCGAGGTGTTGCCACCGCCATGCAGCACCAGAGCCGGGTCGCGCCCGAGCAGCCGCGACGTGTAGACGCGCAGCGCGAGGTCGCGGCCGACGCCGCGCTTGCCGTACTCGTCGACCGCACGCGCCGCGTCGCTGTCGACCCAACCGCTCTTCATGCAAGGCCTCCGGCTGCCGCGCCTCCCCTTAGCACGAGACAAGCGGCGCCGTCAGCCGCCGATCCGGCGGCGCACCAGGTCCGCCATGGCGTCGAAGATGCGCGGCACGTAGCGCGGCTTGTAGGGGAAGGCCTCGGGCGAATCGTTCAAGTGCACGAGCATGTTGGCGTTGGCCTCGAACACGACGATGCGGCCGTCGGGCAAAACGCCGCAATCCATGCCGCCGTAGTCGAGGTCGAGCCGTGCCCCGACGGCGCGCGCCGCGTCGGCCAGGGAGCCGGCGAAGACGCTCTGCCAATCGGCGAGAAAAGCCTCCTCCTCGTGCTTCATCCACGGCGCGACGTCCTTCTCGATGCGCCAGTAGTGCAGCTTCCAGTGCTCGCCGATCGCCAGATGGTACGGATAGGGCGTGCGATCGACGAAGATCAGGCGGTACTTGCGATACCAGCCGTCAGGGCTGCGGAAATCGCAGAAATCGGTGACGTAGAAATCCTCGGCCGGCGTCTTGAGGCGATAGGCGGCGAGGCTCGCGGCATCGTTGACGCGATCGAGCGCCTCGCCGCCGTGGGCGCCGGCGGGGCGCACGAGCAGCGGGCGGTCCAGCACCAGCGCGTCGAGCGCCGCGCGATCGAGGCGCCGCGTCGTCGGCACGAGCAAACCCGGGATGCCGGCGAGCGTGGCGGCAAGCCGATCGCGCCGAGTCGCCGGCACACGGTCGGGCGGGTTGAGCAGCGGCCGCCGCAGACGCGCCGCGAGCGTCGCGACCTCGGCGAAATACGGCGCGCCGAGATCGGCGTCCGCGATCGTGTTGAACACGAGATCGATGCGCGGCAGGTCGTCGAGCGCCGCAGCGGGATGCGGTCCGCCATCCTCAGGACGCACGAGAAAGAGGTGCACCTTGGCGAAACGCCGCACGTCGAACAGGAAGCGGGTCGACACGTCGCGTCGGTCGGCGCTGCACAGCGCGAGCACGGTTGCCTCGGGCGCGGCGCCCGTGCACGCCTCGACGATGACGGGCTGCCGTCGATAGGCGATCGTGCGATGTCGGCGCGCTTCGTCGGGTAGGCGAACGGCCTCGAGCGCCTCGGCGAGCTCGAGATGCGCGGCGACCAGGTCGAGCTCGAGCGCCAGCGCGCGCCGGAAACTCGCGATCGCATCGGTTGGCCGGCCGAGCTTGGCGAGCACGATACCGCGGTTGACGTGCGCCATGGCGAGGCGCGGATCGGCCGCGAGCGCGGCGTCGAACTCGGCGAGCGCGGCGTCGAGCCGGCCCTGCGATCGCCGCAAGTCGCCGAAATTGTTGCGCGTCACGGCGTCGATGGCACCGAGCGCGAGCGCGCGCTCGAAAGCCGACGCAGCGGCGTCGAGGCGCCCGAGGCGATGCAGCGCCAGGCCACGACCGTGCTGCGCGGCTGCCAGATCGGGCTTGTGCACGAGCGCACGGTCGAACAACGCGAGCGCGGCCTCCGGCCGACCCTGCCGGTCGCGCAGCATGCCGAGATTGCAGGCGGCAACCGGGTCGTCGGGAAACGCGTCCAGATAAGTCGCCAGCAGCGGCGCGCCGGCGTCCGGGTCCGTGCGCCCGAGAATCAGGCCGAGCAACAGCGAGGCGTGCGCGTGCCGTGCGTCGCTCGCCAGCACCTGCCGGCACAGCGCGACAGCTTCGTCCGACCGGCCGGCGCGCTGCGCGTCGAGCGCGCGTGCGAGCAACACCGTGTCGGGCGCGTCGGTCACGACGTCGGGCTCACCGCCCCAACCGCGGCAGGAGACGCAGCGCGTTGTCACGCTCGATCGCCCAGCGCTCGGTCTCGCTGAGCCGAATGGCCGCGAGCGCGGCCACGTTCTCGCCGACCGTGAAATAGGGATAGTCGCTGCCGAACACGATCTGCGAGGTCTCGACCAGCGCCATTAGAGCCGCCATGGCCGGCGCAAAGGCCGCGTTGGCGGTGTCGTAATAGAGCCGCTGCAGCTCGCGGTCGACGCCGTCGGGCGCGATCTCTGCGGCGTCGGGGCGCGCGCGCACCACGTTGGCGATGCGTCCGGCGAGCGCCGGCAGCGGCCCGCCGGCGTGCGAGAACAGCCATTTGATGTTGCGGCAGCGCGCGAAGGTGCCGTTGACCAGCAGGCTGAGCGCGGCGCGCCCGGTGTCG
>DATJNS010000301.1:0-12924 GCA_035507915.1 Candidatus Sulfotelmatobacter sp. | reverse complement strand
GGCAAGAGCGCCGAGATCTTCCGCTACGCCGCCAAGCACGGCTTCGTCAACGAGCAGCGCCCCGACGTGCACGAGCGCAAGTGCGCCGAGGAGGCCTGGGGCCGCATGCTCGGCTTCTGGTCCAAGCACCTCGGCGGCTAGCGTGTGATCACGTCAGACTGAACCGGCTCCGAATAAAGACCGTCATGCCCGCGGAAGCGGGCATCCAGTGCCACGGTCACCGACATCGCGCACGTGGCCCTGGATGCCCGCTTTCGCGGGGATGACGAGGAGAGGTGGCGATTCAATCAGTACCGATCATGCCCTAGCGCAGGGGCACCGTCGCGCTCAGACGGGATCGCCCGACAGCCTGGCACGTCACCCCCAATCCGTCATGGCCGGGACAAGCCCGGCATGACGATCTTTGTTGTGATCGCGGCTGCCGCGCTGGACGGCGGCGCGTGCGTCAGGTCGCGAGATATTGGGCGATGCGCTGGTCGGCGCGGATGATCGCCTGCTCGGGCGTGGTCTGGCGCGAGGCGGCCTCGGCGAACATCTGCAGCACGATCTGGTCGGACAGGATGGCGGCCGCCGGGTAGCCGAGCTTGCCCTTGTAGGCGAAGCTGCGCGAGCGCGCCGCGGCGTCGCGGAACACCAGGCGCTTGGGATCCTCGGTCCACATCGGCAGGGCCTCGTAGCCCTTCAGCGTCTGGCTGAGATAGCCGACCGCGCTCTCCAGATAGTCGCCGTAGTGCGCGCGCTCCATCAGGAACGTCATGAAGGCCTTGGCGGCGTTCGGGAACCGCGTGTGCCGGAACAGCATCAGGGGCCGCATGACGTTGAGCTCGGCCGGCTTGCCGAGCGGCCCGAGCGGGAACACGGCGTGGTCGGTGTCGTCGGCCATCGGGTGGCGCATCGCCACCAGCTCGGCATAGGTCGAGATCGGATTGTTGGTGCAGGCGATCGCCCCCGACAGGAAGGCGTTGTTGTTGCTCGTGTCGATCCAGGTCAGCGTGCCGTCGATGAAGTTCGGATAGAGCTCGCGGGCGTACTCGAGCGCCGCCAGCGTCTCGGGCGAGCGGATGGTCGGGCGGTTGGCCTCGTCGAACACCGCGGCGCCGAACTGCCAGAGCAGCCAGTGGGTCCAGCAATTGCCGTCGGTGATCGACGGGCCGAGCGACAGGCCCATCGGGTGGCCGATCCGCTTCAGGGCCTGGGCGAGCAGCAGGAAATCCTGCAGGTTGGTCGGGAAGCTGTCGAAGCCGGCGGCGCGCAGCCACGAGATGCGGTACGTCATGGCGTTGCCGGTCAGCGCGACCGGCAGGCAGATCCAGCGGCCGTTGTGCGTGCCGTACTCGCGCGCGATCTCGTACCAGCCGCCCAGCTTGCCCTCGAGATGGCCGGCGACGTCGCTGAGGTCGACCAGCTTGTCGGGATAGAGATGGGCGTCGGCCTGGTTCGACCACACGAGATCCGCGCCGGCGCCGATGTCGGCGATCATCTGGGCCTTGAGCGACGTCTCCAGGTTGGGCGCGCTGCCGATGTCGACCGGCACGCCGGTCGCGACCGTGAAGGCGGCGACCAGGCGCCTGAAGGCGTCGTCCTCGGATTTCACGAAGCGCTGCCAGCGCAGCAGCTTGAGCCGGGCGCCCTTCTCGGGCACGAACGGCGAGCTCTCGGCCCAGGCGCTCGTGCGATTGCCGAGACTCGCGCCGCCCAGGCCCGCGCCTGCCAGCGCGCCGGCGCCGAGCAGCATCTGACGCCTGCTGATCCTCATGGTCCTGGGTGTCCTCTGGGCTCGATCGACCGCCACTGTGGGCGCGCGGTCGCGCGCGGACACGCCAAGATTGGTAAAAGATTGTAAGAGCTGCCTTGCTTGCGGCCCGATCTGTTAGACTTGCCGGGCCCGCCCCAGAGGTCCGATGAGCTCGACGATCGTACCGCCCGCCGCCGCGCCGTCGCTCGACGGCGACGCCCTCCTCAGCGTGGTCGTCGACACCGCGGTCGACGGCATCATCATCATCGACGGCGCGGGCGTCGTGCAGGTCTTCAACCCGGCCTGCGAGGCGCTGTTCGGCTACCGGGCCGCCGAGGTGATCGGCCAGAACATCAAGATGCTGATGCCGCAGCCCTATCACGGCGAGCACGACGACTACCTCGCGAACTACCGCAAGACCGGCGTGAGGAAGATCATCGGCATCGGCCGCGAGGTCGTCGGCCTGCGCAAGAACGGCACGACCTTCCCGATGGAGCTGTCGGTCGGCGAGGGCATGCGCGGCGAGGCGCCGATGTTCGTCGGCATCATCCGCGACATCACCGACCGCAAGCGCGCCGAGACCTCGGCGCGCGAGCGCGAGGCGCGGCTCAACGCGGTGATCGACACCGCGGTCGACGGCATCATCATCATCGACGGAACCGCCACGGTGCAGGTGTTCAACCGCGCCTGCGAGGCGCTGTTCGGCTACCGGGCCGCCGAGGTGATCGGCCAGAACGTCAAGATGCTGATGCCCGATCCCTATCACGCCGAGCACGACGCCTACGTCGCGAACTACCGCAAGACCGGCGTGCGCAAGATCATCGGCATCGGCCGCGAGGTCGTCGGCCTGCGCAAGAACGGCACGACCTTCCCGATGGAGCTGTCGGTCGGCGAGGTGGTGAGCGGCGACGCGCCGGTGTTCGTCGGCATCATCCGCGACATCACCGAGCGCAAGCGCGCCGAGGCGGCGCTGCGCGAGCGCGAGGCCCGCCTGCGCTCGATCTTCGAGACCCTGACCGACGCGGTCGTGATCATCGACGAGCACGGGCTGATCGAGCTGTTCAGCCCGGCCGCCGAGCGGCTGTTCGGCTACAGCATGGGCGAGGTGATGGGCCGCAACGTCGCGATGCTGATGCCGTCGCCCTATCACGAGCGCCACGACGGCTATCTCGAGCATTACCGCGACACCGGCGAGAAGCGCATCATCGGCACCGGCCGCGTCGTCGTGGCGCTGCGCAAGGACGGCACGACCTTCCCGATGGAGCTCTCGGTCGGCGAGATGAAGACCGAGGAGCGCCGGATGTTCATCGGGTTCATCCGCGACATCACCGAGCGCCAGGGCACCGAGCGGCGCCTGCAGGAGATCCAGGCCGAGCTGATGCACAACTCGCGGCTCAGCACCATGGGGCAGATGGCGTCGGCGCTCGCGCACGAGCTCAACCAGCCGCTGACCGCGGTGATCAACTACGCGCAGGCGAGCCGCCGCCTGCTCGGCGCCGGCGCCGGCGAGGACAAGCTGCGGCCGGTGCTCGACAAGGCGGTCGAGCAGGCCGGCCGCGCCGGCCAGATCATCCGCCGCCTGCGCGACTTCCTCGAGAAGGGCGAGACCGAGCGCCGGCTCGAGGACATCAACAAGGTGGTCGAGGAGGCGACCGCGCTCGGGCTGGTCGGCGTCAAGGACACCGGCGTCAAGGTGCAGCTCGAGATCGGCCGCGACATGCCGAGCGTGATGATGGACAAGATCCAGATCCAGCAGGTCGTGATGAACCTGGTGCGCAACGCGGTCGAGGCCATGGAGGGCGCGGCGCGCCGCGAGCTCGTGATCGCGACCACGCTCAACAAGGACGATCAGGTCGAGGTCGCGGTGCTCGATACCGGCCCGGGCCTGGCGCCCGAGGTGGCGGCGCAGCTCTTCCAGCCGTTCGTCTCGACCAAGCAGAAGGGCATGGGGCTCGGCCTGTCGATCTGCCGCACCATCGTCGAGGCGCATGGCGGCCGGCTCGGCGCCGCGGCGCGCGACGGCGGCGGCACCGCGTTCCGCTTCACCCTGCCGCGCGCCGAGGACCCCGACGATGCCTGAGGCGCCGGTCGTCTTCATCGTCGACGACGACGAAGCCGTCCGCGACTCGCTCCAGATCCTGCTCGAGACCGAGGGCTACCGCACCGAGGTCTACGAGTCCGCCGTCGCCTTCCTCGCCGAATACGACGCCGCGCGGCCCGGCTGCCTGGTGGCCGACGTGCGCATGCCGGACATGACCGGGCTCGAGCTGCAGGAGGCGCTGATCGACCGGCGCGCCGCGCTGCCGGTCATCATCATGACGGGCCACGGCGACGTGCCGATGGCGGTGCGCGCGCTCAAGGCGGGCGCCGTCGACTTCATCGAGAAGCCGTTCACCGACGACCTGCTGCTCGACAGCCTCGCGCGCGCGCTCGCCAAGGTCGACGCCGCCGAGACCGAGCGCATGCTCGCCGCCGTCGCCGCGCGCATCGAGACCTTGACGCCGCGCGAGCGCGAGGTGCTCGAGCGCCTGGTGCTCGGCCACGCCAACAAGACGATCGCGTCCGACCTCGCGATCAGCCCGCAGACCGTCGAGGTCCATCGCGCGCGCCTGATGGAGAAGCTCGAGGTGCAGAGCCTGTCGGCGCTGATCCGCATGGCGATGGCCGCCGGGCTCGCCGGCGGCCAGTGAGGCCGCGCCGGCAGGCGGCTCAGTCGCCGGAGCGTTCCGGCATCGCGGGAATCTCGGGCTCCAGCGGGTCCGGCGTGATCTCCGGCGCGGCGGGGTCGGGCGCGATCTCCGGCTGCGACGGGTCGAACGGCTCGTCCGGCGGCCGTCCCGGCGGCGGGATGTCGTTGCCTTTGCGTGGATCGTCGAACGGAATCTCTGCCATCGGCGGATCCCCATTCCGGGTCGGCACGGCGCGATGACGGGAGCGACGGGCTCCGCGGTCGCCTCCGGCCTCAACGGACCGCCGCGCGCGATGGTTCGTCGCGGCATCTGACAGGTTGTTCACGTCGCGCCGACGGAACAGGGATTCTCACCGTCTCGTTGGGCTGTCAGGTGCTCGGATCGAGGTCCGAGCGGAGCGCAATCCGGAGGAATCGATGTTGAAGAGAATGGCGCTGACCGGCGCCGTGACCATGTTGCTCGCCGCACCCGTCTTCGCCCAGACCAGCGGCACGACGACGGCGACGACCCATCCGATCGCGTCGGCCCCGATCACGACGTCGCCGTCGCAGATCGACGCGCAGAAGCTGATCGGCAAAAACGTGCAAAATACCGCCGACGACAAGACCGTGGGCAGCATCGACTCCGTGATGCTCAACTCGAGCGGCAAGGTCCAGAAGGTCGTGCTGGGCGTCGGCGGCTTCCTCGGCGTCGGCAAGAAGGACGTCGCCGTCGACTGGAACCAGCTGCGCGTCGCCGACAACGGCACCAAGATCACGATGAATGCCGACAAGAAGCAGCTCGAGTCGATGCCGGCTTACACCTGGCCGAAGGATCATCCGCGCGGCAGCGTATGGACCGCCTCGGGCAGCGAGAACGCGACGACCAGCTCGGGCAGCTCCGGCGCGATGGCGCCCAGCACCGGCGCCTCGTCGACCCGGACGCATTAGCGCCGGCATGACGCACGAGAGCAATCCGGGAGCGCCGTCTCCCGGATGGCCCCGTCACCATCGCAGGACGATCATCTTGTCCTGGGTCATGTCGTGCATGGTGTAGGGGATGCCGCCGACGCCGTAGCCTGACCGGTGACGGCCGGCGAACGGCATCCAGTCGACCCGGAACGCCGTGTGGTCGTTGACCAGCACGGTCGACGCGTCGAGCGCGCGCGCGGCCTTCAAGGCGACGTCGATGTCGCGGGCGAACACCGAGGACTGGAACGCGAACGGCAGACGGTTCGCCCGCCCGATCGCCTCGTCGAGGTCGGTGTAGGCGTAGACGCAGGTGACCGGCCCGAAGACTTCCTCCTGCGACACGCGCGCCGCGGCGGGCGGCTCGACGATCACGGTCGGCGCGTAGACCCGGTCGGAGATTTTCTCGCCGCCGGTCGCCAGGGTACCGCCGGTGTCGCGCGCCTCGGCGACCCAGGCGGCCACGCGGTCGACCTCCTTGGGAAGGATCAGGGGCCCCATCTCGGTGTCCGGCAATGTCGGGTCGCCGACGCGCAGCGTGCGCACCCGCTTGGTCAGCCGATCGACCAGCCGCGGCATGACGTCGGCGTGGGCGAAGATCCGCTGCACCGACACGCAGACCTGGCCGGCATGGTAGTAGCCGCCCTTCACCAGGGGCTCGATGACCGCGTCGACGTCGACCGAGCGGTCGACGATGACGGGCGCCGCGCCGCCGTGCTCGAGCGCGCAGCGGGCGCCCGGCGCCAGCTTCGAGCGCAGGTACCAACCGACCTTCGCCGAGCCGATGAAGCTCAGGAACGCGACGCTCGGATGGGTCACGAGGCTTTCCGCCAGGGCGTTGTCCTCGACGACCAGCAGCTGACACCACTCGGGCGGCAGCCCGGCCTCGTGGACGAGCTCGACGAACCGCCGACAGGACAGCGGGGTCGTGTTGGCCGGCTTGATGATGACCGGGCAGCCGGTGGCGATCGCCGGCGCGACCTGGTGGACGATCAGGTTGAGCGGATGGTTGAAGGCGGAGATCGCCGCCACCACGCCGATCGGCTCCTTGGTGGTGAAGGCCCAGCGGTCCTGGCTCGCCGGCGTCAGGCCCATGGGGATCTCGCGCCCGGCGAGATGCTCGAGCTCGCCGGCGGCGCCGTCGACCCCGTTGATCGCCCGCGTCGTCTCGATCCGCGCATCGATCAGCGGCTTGCCGCCTTCGCGCGCGATCGTCATCGCCAGCGCGTCGAACTCGTGCTGCATCAGGCGGGCCAGGCGCCGGAGGATCTCGATGCGCCGATGGGCCGGCAGCCAGCCGGCGCGATCGGCGAAGCAGCGGATCGCCCGATCGAGCTTCTGGCTCAGGCTGTTCGCGTCGTCGAGCGGGATCTCGGCGATCGGCGCGCCGTCGAAGGGCTGTCTGACCAGCATGCGGGGCTCTCCCATGGAAGTCGGCTGCCGGGGCTACTGGATATCGGCGAGCTTCCGGGCGAGCTCGTCGATCAGCACGCGCTTATTCTCGGAGTAATCGACCGGTACGATGACGAGGTGCACGCCGCCGGCGGCGAACGCCGCCTCGAGGGTGCCGACGAGCCGATCGGCGGCGCCGACGCGCACGCCCGTGGCGCCGTACGCCGCGGCGTACCGGACGAAATCGGGGTTGGCGAAGGACAGGCCGAAATCCTCGAAGCCCATCGCCGCCTGCTTCCAGCGGATCATGCCGTAGCCGTGATCCTCGATGATCAGCACGACCAGGTTGAGGCCGAGCCGGATCGCGGTCTCGAGATCCTGGGAATTCATCATGAAGCCGCCGTCGCCGCAGATCGCCATGACGCGGCGCGCGGGGTACAGCATGGCGGCCATCATCGCCGAGGCGAGCCCGGCCCCCATCGTGGCCAGCGCATTGTCGAGCAGGATGGTGTTCGCGACGTGGGTGCGGTAGTTGCGCGCGAACCAGATCTTGTACATGCCGTTGTCGAGACAGATGATGCCGTCGTCCGGCATCACGCGCCTGACGTCGGCGACGATCCGCTGCGGCGCCAAGGGAAAGCGCGGATCGTCGGCGCCCTCGCCGGTATGGGCGAGCACGTGCTCGCGGATCTTCAGGAAAGCGCCGGCATCGTGCGACAGCTTGCCGTCCAGCAGCGCGGCGAGGCGCGCGACGCCGTCGGCGATGTCGCCGACGATCTCGACCTGCGGGAAGTAGATCTGGTCGATGTCCGCGCCGTTGAAGTCGAGATGGACGACCTGCGGGCCGCCGTCGCGCATGATGAAGGGCGGCTTCTCGACGGTGTCGTGGCCGATCGCGAGGATGAGGTCGGCCCGGCCGATCGCCGCGTGGACGTAGTCGTTCTCGGATAGCGCGGCGGTGCCGACATAGAGCGCGGAATTGCCGTCGACCGCGCCCTTGCCCATCTGGGTGTTGAAGAACGGGATGCCGAGCCGGCGCACCGCCGCGGAGAGCTGCGGCGCCAGGCCCGGACGGTTGGCGCCGCCGCCGATCATCACCAGCGGATGGCGCGCCGCGGCGATCAGCGCGGCGGCGGCCGCGATCGCCGCATCGGGCGCGACCGGACGATGCGCCGGCGTCACCGGCACGACCGCGACATGCTCGGTCGTCTGGGCGGCGATGTCCTCGGGCAACTCCAGATGCACCGGACCCGGACGTTCGGCCAGCGCGGTGCGAAACGCGTCGCGCACCAGGGTCGGGATGTTGCGCGCGTCGAGCACCTGTTTCGCCGCCTTGGTGAGCGGGCGCATCAGCGCCACCGTATCGATGATCTGGAAGCGCGCCTGCCGGCTGTGCAGGATCGGCTTCTGTCCGGTGACGACCACCATCGGCATGCCGCCCAGGAGGGCGAAGGCGACCGCCGTGACCAGGTTGGTGGCGCCGGGGCCTAGCGTGCTGAAGCAGACGCCGGGCCGGCCGGTCAGCCGCCCGTAGGTGGCGGCCATGAACGCGGCGACCTGCTCGTGCCGGGTCACGACCAGCTTGATGCGCGAGGTGCGCAGCGCCTCGAGGAAGTCCAGGTTCTCTTCGCCCGGCACCCCGAAGATGACCTCGACGCCCTCGTTCTCGAGCGCGCGCACCATCAGGTCGGCGCCCTTCACCATCGATCGCGGCACGGCGGGCTCCTCCTGTGGAAGATCGTCGGTGGCGAGGCCATCACGCGACCGCGCGCGCCACGCCGAATCTGACGTCCTTGGCCTCCTTGCCGCTGCCGGCGATCACGGCGACGACGACCGCGGTCACGCCGGCCACCAGCGCAAGCCCGATCGCGTAGTCGCCGCCATGGCTCTCGGCGATGGTCGCCTGGAGCGTCGCGTTGACCGCGGCGAACAGGTTGCCGAGCTGATAGACGAAACCCGGCAGCGTGCCGCGCACGCCTTCGGGCGACAGCTCGTTCAGGTGCACCGGCACGACGCCCCAGGCGCCCTGCACCATGATCTGGAGCAGGAATGCGCCGACGGTGAGCCACAGCACGCTGCTCGAGAACGCCCAGACCGGGATGATCGGCAGCACGAGCAGGGCGGCCAGCACGATGGTGCGCCGCCGCCCGATCCGCTGGGACAGCGCGCCGAACGTCGTGCCGCCGATGATGGCGCCGATGTTGTAGATGATGGCGATGACGCCGACGGTCTCGGTCGGCAGGTGGCGCTGCGCCTCCAGGAAGGTCGGGTAGAGGTCCTGCGTGCCGTGGCTGAGGAAGTTGAACGCGGTCATCAGCACGATCATGAAGATCACGGTGCGCCAGTTGGCCGTGATCGCGCCGAGCAGGTCGTGCTTCTGTTTGGCGGTCTCCCGCCAGATCGGCGATTCCGGCACGCAGAGCCAGATGAACGGAATCAGGAGCACCGGAATCGTGCCGACGACGAACATGCCGCGCCAGCCGATGCTCGGGAACAGCAGCGCGAAGATGGCGGCGGCGATCAGGTATCCGACCGCGTAGCCCTGCTGCAGGATGCCGGAGACGAGGCCGCGCGCCTGCAGCGGGATGACCTCGAAGGTCAGCGAGGCGGCGACGCCCCACATGCCGCCCATCGCCACGCCGTAGAGCGTCCGCAGCGCGAGCATGACGGGCAGCGACGGCGCGAAGGCCGAGGCCAGCTCGATCACCGAATAGCACAGGATGTTGATCATCAGCACCGGCCGCCGACCGTAGCGGTCGGCCAGCCGTCCGAAGATCAGGGCGCCGACCGGCCGCGCCGCCAGGGTCAGGACGATGGCGAAGGTCAGATCCTTGACGCTGCTGCCGAAGTCCTGGGCGAGCGGGCGCAGGATGAAGACCAGCACGAAGAAATCGAAGGCGTCGAACGTCCAGGCCAGGAAGCTCGCCACGAAGGTATTGCGCTGGGCGGTGGTGAGGCCGCGCAACGTATCCATCACCGTCGACATGACATGCCGTCTCCCCAAAGCTGGCAGGCGGTCGAGACCGACGGCCGGGCGCGACGTCACAGGTATGGCGCGGCGCGCGCGACGGCTTGAACGAATACGCGGTCGATTGGCGTTTCCCACTCCCGGCGCGGCGCTGACCGCCGGGCCCGGCGTCAGGGTTAGCGGCGAAACAGACAAATCGGCGCGCAACCGTCCAAGCCGCGCAACCGGCACATGACTACCTATTGAACGCTGGTCCCGCGACGAGCGGAGACCAGCCGGATTTGCTGCGGCCTGGCTGGCACGGCGCGAAGGCCGATGTCTGCGGCGGGTTCGACGATCTCGAGGGGGAGGGGCCCGTGATCGCAAATCCGACGCAACGACGCCTGGGCATCGCGGCGTCCCTGATCGGCACCATGCTCGCAACCGCGGCGGCGCACGCGGCCGACGACCCCGCGAGCCTGCAGCAGCAGCTCAAGCGGGCGCTCGCGCAGATGCAGGCGCTGTCGCAGCAGAACCAGCAGCAGATCGATGCGCTGACGCACCAGCTGCAGGACACGCAGCAGCACAATCAGCAGCAGGTCGACGTGCTCAATCAACAGCTCCAGAGCCTGCAGCAGCAGCTCAAGCAGCAGGCGACGACGGATACGCCGCCCGGCACGGTGCCGCCGGCCGACGCGCGCAACGTCGTGGTCACCCAGCAACCCGGCAATCTGCCGGGCCGCTCGGCGGTGGCACCTTACACGCTGCCGACCGCGGCGACGCCGGGCAGCGTACCGCCGGTGGCGGCCGCGCCGGTGTCGTCGGGCGGCGATCGGGTCAAGCTGTCGGTCTCGGGCCAGATCGATCGGGCGGTGATCTACGGCAATGACGGCAAGGCGTCCAACGTGCGCAATGTCGACAACGAGATCTCGTCGACCCGCCTGCGTTTCGTCGGCGAGGGCCTGCTGACCGACACCACCACGGGCGGCACCAATCTCGAAGCCGAAATCCGGCCGAACTCGTCGGCGACCACGACCTTGACGCAGAACCTGCCGCAGCCGGCCTCGACGGCGAGCTTCACGGTGCGCCAGGCCGAGGCCTATTTCCAGAACCCGGCCTGGGGCGGCGTACGGCTGGGCTTCGGCAGCACCGCGACCTATCAGACCGTCGAGAACGACCTGTCCGGCACGTTCACGGCGGCCTACCCGAACGTGTCCGACATGGACGGCGGCTTCGCGTTCCGGCAGCGCCACACGGCGCTGGTGCCGTCCTCGAGCACGGCGTTCGTGAGCTCGCCGGCGGGCGCCTACGGGCCCGCGGTCGGCGCGGTGTACAATTTCTTCGGCGGCTTGGGGCGCGACGACCGCATCCGTTACGACACGCCGGCGTTCGACGGTTTCCAGTTCGCGACCTCGCTGATCGACGGCGGCGCGGCCGACGTCGCGGTGCGCTATGCCGGCGAGTTCGACAAGAACCAATTCGTGGCGGCGATCGGCTTCGCCGATGCCGACGCGCGCAAGCACATCGCCTTCGCGCCGATCTCCGGCTTTCCCGGCGCGCCGACCAATCTCTACGGCTATGCCGGCGTGCCGACCGGCGCGAACGGCAGCACCGATCTCGGGACGCCGGCGACGCCGAACAGCGGCGATGTGTCGGCCAACGGCAGCAAGCAGGTCGACGGCTCGGCCTCGTTCCTGGCGAAGAACGGTCTCAGCCTCACCGTGGCGGGCGGCTATCGCGACGTGAACTACGTCGATCCGATCGGCAAGAAGATCTCGCCGATCCTGATCTATACGAAGCTCGGCTATCGTTGGAAGTGGCTGCCCTACGGCGACACCGCCGTCAGCGTCGATTATACCGAGAACGACGAGGTGCAGTTCGCCGGCGACACGGCGCGCGCCTACGGGACCGGGGTCGTGCAATATCTCGACCCGCTGGCGACCGAGCTGTTCATGGAAGGAAAGTACGAGACACTGAGCCGGACGTTCGCCCAGTATGACGGGATGTTCGCGTTGTGGAGCGGCGCGCGGGTGCGGTTTTGAGCGCACGACGGTCGATGCGCGCGGCCGCGCTGCTCGGCGCGGCGCTCGCGCTCGCAGGCTGCGGCATGCAGCCGATGCCGTACCCGCCGTCGCCCGGTGAGCTCGGCACGCGGCCGGGATTGTTGAGCGGCCAGACCGGCGAGATCACGTTCTGCTGCCACGCGGACCCGGCCCCGGTGCCGGCGGCCACGCCGGCCAAGCCGTCGCAGTAGTCCGTGACGGCGCCGCAAAGCGACATGGTGGAGGTCGACCCCGGCGCGAGCGGCGCCCCGGCCGGGCGCCCGACGGCGTTCTGGCCCTATGGCTGGTGGCGCATCGTCGACTTCAAGATCGGCATCGTGCCGCTGCCGATCTATCTGGCGCTGCTCGCCCTGATCACCGGCTTCGTGCTGGCCGGCAAGGTGCCGTCCGACATCCTGATGGGGATGGTGCTGCTGTCGATGGGCGGCTTCACCTGCGCCGAGCTCGGCAAGCGTCTGCCGGGGCTGCGCCACATCGGCGCGGCGGCCATCTTCGCGACCTTCATCCCGTCGTACCTGGCGTTCCACCACTTTCTGCCGGCGTCGGTGCTCGCCTCGGTGACCCAGTTCACCAAGGAGTCCAACTTCCTCTATCTCTTCATCTCGTCGATCATCGTCGGCAGCATCCTGGGCATGGATCGCCACGTGCTGATCCAGGGCTTCCTCAAGATCTTCGTGCCGCTCGGCGCGGGCTCGCTGGTCGGGGCCGCGGTCGGCACCATCGTGGGCGGCCTGCTCGGGCTGGGCCTGCATCACACCTTCTATTTCATCGTGGTGCCCATCATGGCCGGCGGCGTCGGCGAGGGCGCGATTCCGCTGTCGATCGGCTACGCGACGATCCTCAACCATCCGCAAGGCGAGATCTTCGCGCAGGTGCTGCCGCCCGTGATGCTCGGCAGCCTGACCGCGATCCTCTATGCCGGCACGCTCAATTTCGTCGGCAAGCGCTTTCCGCGCTTCACCGGCGAGGGCCGGCTGCAGCCGGGCAGCCACGACGAGCTCGGCGATCTGCGCGAGGAGACCGCCGGGCCGCCCGATGTCATGACGGTCGCGGCCGCCAGCGTCACCGCGGTCACGTTCTACCTCTTCGGCTATCTGGGTCAGGTGCTGTTCTCGTTTCCGGCGCCGGTCGTCATGCTCGTCATCGCGGT
>DATJNS010000300.1:0-5355 GCA_035507915.1 Candidatus Sulfotelmatobacter sp. | reverse complement strand
TTCCCATGCTAACATCCCTCGGCGCCCAAGCGTACCCGCGACGATCTGATAGCGCTGATTGCCCGAGCCATCCTGTCAATCGGCGCCCAATATTGACCCCCGATCGGCGTCCAATATTGACCCCCTGATGGGGTCGTCCAGGTAGTGCATGGAGGGGACCCGCGCGCGACGCGGCGTGCCCTCACGAGCGACGCGGCGTCGCGCGCGGGGAGGCGCTGTGCACCCACCTGGGCGAGCCCGGGGGTGGGGTCCGGGGAGGGGGTTCAGGCAGCGCGGTTTTTGAAGCGCCAGGACTCGTTGCCGGTCTCGATGATGTCGCAGTGATGGGTCAGGCGGTCGAGCAGCGCGGTGGTCATCTTGGGGTCGCCGAACACCGAGGGCCACTCGGCGAAGGTCAGGTTGGTGGTGACGATGATCGAAGTGCGCTCGTAGAGGCGGCTGACGAGATGGAACAGCAGCTGGCCGCCGGACTGGGCGAACGGCAGGTAGCCGAGCTCGTCGAGCACGAGGAAGTCGAGCCGTGCGAGCCGATCGGCGATGCGGCTCTGGCGTCCGGCACGGGCCTCGGCCTCGAGCCGGTTGACCAGGTCGACGGCGGTATGGAAGCGGCCGCGTGCGCCGCCGCGGATACAGCTCCGAGCGATCGCCACGGCGAGATGGCTCTTGCCCGTGCCGGTCGAAGCAGCGTCATACTGCCCGGTGTCCGGCGTTTGAGGTTCGGGTTTGCTACCCGTTCCATCCGCGCGCGGGCGAGACGGTCGAGGTAATTGGATCGAAGCGTCACGCCGGAGCCGATCACTTCGTTGTCCGGCAACCCGACCGGACGCTGGCGCTGCTTCCGGCATGGATGACGGAATCAAGTCGTCCAACTCCGATGTTTGTCGCATGTCCGCGGCTGCCGGTCGAGCGGCTTAGGGATCTGCGCGCGCTGGTCGATGCGCTCATGGCCTCATGCGAAGGGGATTTTCCCCTTCAGGAGGGAGCCGTCCATGGGCAGAGCGCGCCGCAGACAGCGGGACCTATTCGAGCGATCGTTGGCGGGGACATGGCTTCGGCCGGAGCTGCGAACCAAGCTGGCTCAGTTGCTCCAAACACTGCTGACGGAAGCGGCCCGTGCGATGCCGAATGCAAACAACGTGTCCGACCGCGGCGGGGTGGAGGGCGGCGATGACGAAGATCACCCCTGAGCACCTCGCGCGCCGTGCGTTCGTCTACGTTCGGCAGTCGACGCAGGACCAGCTCCTCAACAATCATGAGAGCCGGCGGCGTCAGTACGGGCTCGCAGAGCGCGCCCGCACGCTGGGCTGGTCCGCCGTCGAAGTGATCGACGACGATCTTGGCCGCTCCGGCTCGGGAGTCGCCCGGCCAGGCTTCGAGAAGCTGCTCGCCGCAATCTGCGAGGGGTCCGTCGGCGCCGTGGTCTCGATCGAAGCATCGCGGCTCGCCCGCAATGGGCGAGACTGGCATACGTTGCTCGAGTTCTGCGGCCTGGTCGGCACGCTGATCGTGGACGAGGATGGCGTCTACGATCCGAGGCATCCCAACGACCGTCTCCTGCTCGGGATGAAGGGCACGATGAGCGAGATGGAGCTGTCGCTGTTCCGGCAGCGCTCGCTCGAGGCACTAAGACAGAAGGCCCGTCGCGGCGAGCTGTTCCTCACCGTGGCGGTGGGTTACCTGAAGACGTCGCACGATCGGATCGAGAAGGATCCCGATCGCCGCGTCCAGGAGGCGATCGCGCTGGTGTTCAGCAAGTTCGCCGAGCTGCAGACGGTCCGGCAGGTTCATCTCTGGATGCGCCAGCAGCGCCTGCCCTTGCCAGCGACCGAGTACGGTCCAGACGGCCGCAAGATCGTCTGGAAGCTGCCGGTCTACGGCACCTTGCACCATCTGCTGACCAATCCGATTTACGCCGGCGCCTACGCCTTCGGGCGCACTGGAACTCGGACTACGATCGAGAATGGCCGCAAACGGATCGTGCGCGGCCACCGCAAGGACCGCAGCGCGTGGGAGGTTTTGATCCGGGACCACCACGAGGGATACATTGGCTGGGAGGAGTTTGAGAGGAACCAGCAGCTGATCAGCGACAACGCCAATGGGCAGAGCTTTCTTGGGCGTGGCTCGGTCCGGCGCGGGGAGGCGTTGCTCGCCGGCCTGCTGCGCTGTGGACATTGCGGCCGCAAGCTGCATGTCGCCTACAGCGGCACCGATGGCAATACCGGCCGGTACCATTGCCGTGGCAGCTACTTCAATCACGGCGGGGACCGGTGCATCTCGTTCGGCGGCATGCGGGTCGACCGCGCGGTGGGTGCCGAAGTGATCGATCGGCTTCAGCCGCTGGGGATCGAGGCGGCGATCGGCGCCATGGAGGCGCGGCACGCCGAGAATGCCGACAAGCTTCGTCAGCTGGAGCTCGCCATCGACCAGGCGCGCTACGAGGCCGGCCGGGCTCGCCGGCAGTACGACGCCGTCGATCCAGACAACAGGCTCGTCGCCGCCGAGCTGGAGCAACGGTGGAACGAGCGGCTTCTTGCGGTACGGGCGCTGGAGGGCGAGCGTGACGCGCTCGCAGCCTCCGGCCATGCGGCGCTGACGGAGACCGAGCGTGAACGCCTGCTGGCACTCGGCGAGGATGTTGAGCAGGCCTGGCACAGCCCAGGTGCCACGCCGGCGACCCGCAAGCGAATCATCCGCACGCTGATCGAGGAGATAATCGTGCGAGTCGAGGATGCCGCGCTCGACATGGTCGTCCGGTGGGCCGGCGGTGACCACACGCGGCTTCGCGTGCGCAAGAACCGCGCCGGCTGCCACCGCTGGACCACCGACGCCAGCGTGGTCGAGCTCGTCAGGACGCTCGCGCGGCAACTCCCCGACAAGGCGATCGCATCCATCCTCAACCGCGCCGGCAAGGCCACCGGGCGCGGCAACGGCTGGACCCGCTCTCGCGTATGCACGCTGCGCAACTATCATGGCATCGAGCCGTATCGCGAGGGCGAGCGTGAGAAGCGCGGCGAACTCACCCTCGACGAAGCCGCCAAGGTTCTCAATGTGAGCGAGGCGACGGTGCGGCGCCTCATCGCGGACAAGATCTTGCCCGCTATCCAGCACAGCAAAGGCGCTCCTTGGGTGATCCGCGCAGTCGACCTCCAGCAGGTAGAGGTGACGCAGGCTGCCGACGCCCGGCGTCAGCGGCGGCCG
Source organism: Candidatus Sulfotelmatobacter sp. (assembly GCA_035507915.1). Taxonomy (GTDB): domain Bacteria; phylum Pseudomonadota; class Alphaproteobacteria; order Elsterales; family Elsteraceae; genus JACQAI01. The sequence goes on along the minus strand of DATJNS010000300.1, from coordinate 2,157 downwards.
CCGTCTGGAGACGCGCGGCAAAATATTCTGGATTTATAAGGTGATGGCGAGATGGGCATTATGAAGCAGGATCGGTGCCGCCGACCAGCACCGTGTTGCGCTGCTGCTGGAGGAAGGCGCCGGTGGCGAGATCGCGAACCAGCGCCTCGTTGATCGGCGTGTCGGCGAAGTCGAAGTCGGCCAGTTCCTTGGCGAGCGGCAACCGGGCGATGGCGATCTGATACTTGATCGAGCGTGCCTGCTTCTCGGCGATCTCGGCCTGCAGCAGGTCGCCGATGATCTGCACCGCCGAGTGCTGTCGTTTGATTCCGGTAGCGACCAGCTCGTCGAAGGCGGCGCGCATCCCGGCGAGCTTGAGGGTGCGCATCATCTCGATGATGTCCTGGCGTTCCATCACACGGCCCTCCTGAGGCTGTCGTAGCGGGCGCAATCGGCGGTCGGCTCATGACGCAGGCGCAGCGCCTCGGGGGTCAGGATGGTGACCGCGACGTCGGGCTCGCGTCGGCGCGCCAGGATGTTGATCACGACGTCGCTGGAGTGGACCCCGCCGCGCAGCGCTTCGGCGCAGGCCAGCTCGACCGCCGTGAGGCCGTCGGTCAGTACCGCGCCGAGGATCTCGACCATCTGGCGATCGCCGTCGTCGGCCGCAGCGAGCTTGCGGCGCACCCGCTCGATCGCGCCAGGCAGGACCCAGTTCTTGAACGGCGCGCCGTTGCGCAGCGCGCCCGGCTTGCGCGCCAGCACAGGGACGTAGTGCCACGGGTCGTAGACCGTCTGGCCGCGGCCGTAGCTGCGCGCGTGCTCGGCGACGATCGCGCCGTCCTGGCGGATCACGATGCGGTCGGCGTAGGCGTGGACCTCGACCGGGCGGCCGAGCGCCTTGGCCATCACCGAGTATTTGTTGTTGTCGAACCGCACCAGGCAGGTCTTGGACACCGACGCCGGAACGGCGTGGAAGCCATCGAACCGTCCGGCATAGGGCACCAGGCTCGGTCGCTCGGCCTGGAACGCCGACCAGATCGTCTCGTCGGCGCGCTCGGGATGATGATGCGCCTTGGTGTAGGCGACGCACTGGTCGATCAGCCAGCCGTTCATCTCGTCGTAGCTCTTGAACCGCAGCCGCGGCGTGAAGAAGCGCTCGCGCACCAGGCCGACCTGGTTCTCGACCTGGCCCTTCTCCCAGCCCGCTGCGGGGGTGCACGCCGTTGGCTCGATCAGGTAGTGGCTGCACATCTGCAGGAAGCGCCGGTTGAACGCCCGGTCCTTGCCGATGAACACCGTCTCGACCGCGGTCTTCATGTTGTCGTAGATGCCGCGCGAGCAGGTGCCTCGGAAGAACGCGAACGCCCGGTCGTGCGCGTCGAACACCATCTCCTGGCTCTCGCGCGGGTACGCCCGCACAAACAGCATGCGGCTGTGGCACAGCCGGACGTGTGCGACCTTGATGACGCTCGTCACGCCGTTCAGCACCACGACCTCGTGGCTCCAGTCGAACTGGAATGCCTCGCCCGCCGCGAAGCTCAGCGGCACGTAGGCATCCGCCGTCACCTGGCCGCGCCGCTTGCGGCGCGCTCGCGCGTACCGACGCACGGCGTCGTACCCGCCCTCGTACCCGCGACCGCGCAGCGCCTCGAAGATCCGGATCAGCGTCAGCTGTTCGCGAGCGGCCTTCGCCTCGTTCTCGGCCAGCATCCCGTCGAGATCGGCCCGCCACGCCCCGAGCTTCGGCTGCGGCTGGACCTCCCGGGCGTACTCGAACGCCGTCGACCCCGAGCGCAGCACCTTGCGCACCGTGTTCCGCGAGACCTTCAGCTCGCGCGCGATCTCCTTGATCGTCCGGCCCTTGACGAAGTGCTCACGCCGGATCCGCCCGATCGTCTCCACGACCAACATCCCTCGACCACCCGCTCGCATCCCAGAGCGGGCAGCCTGCCCAGTGCACGGCAGAGGGGGTCAAATTTGGGCTCTGACTCACTTTTGGTGCATGGGCGGGCTCAAGCGGCGCCGACGAGGCGTGCGCGAAGCAGGTCGAGATTGGCGCGACCGTACATCTGCCGCTTCACGAGTTTGAGCTTGGTAATCTGGCCTTCGGTCTGGCCATTCGACCAAGGTTCGACGATGGCAGCTCGGACGGCCTCGCGATCTTGGGTAAGACCG
>DATJNS010000299.1:0-6173 GCA_035507915.1 Candidatus Sulfotelmatobacter sp. | reverse complement strand
GAGCTCCAGCACCTCGCGCGTGCGCGTCGTGCCGGTGGGCCAGCTGCGGTCGAACTCGGCGATCAGCGACCCGATGACCTCCTGGCGCGTGTTGCGCCGGAGCGTGTCGATGTCGGGGAAGCGGTAGACCGCGACATGGAGCGGCGGGTCGGTGCGGGCCCAGAAGCGCCAAGCCTTCTCGGCGTGGAACAGTCTCGCCGCGTCGGGCAGGTGCTCGTCCCGGTACCAGCGGTCGAAGCGCTCGCGGATCGCGGGGTCGGTCAGTTGGACCCGCACCATCAGATATGCCGCGGCCATGGCGCTCTCCCCGGTTGACCTCGGCCGCCAGTCTACCCCGGCGCTGCCGCCTTCATAGCCCCGCCGTGCGTGGCCGCACCCCCCGGCGCGGCTGGTCCTGGTAGCACTGGCATTGCCTGCGCGGGCGCGGCATGCTCGCCCGGCACACGACCGAACGGTGAACCGCAGCATGAGCCAGACCACGACCCAGACGCGCGAGCCCATCCGCGTCACGACCGAAGGCGACGGCGTCACGATCGTGACGATCGACCGTCCGGAGAAGCGCAACGCGGTGTCGCTCGCGATGTGGCGCCGGCTGGGCGACGTGTTCACCGAGCTCGCGGACGACGAGAGCGTCCGCGTGGTCGTGCTGACCGGCGCCGGCGGCCACTTCTCGGCCGGCGCCGACATCTCGGAGTTCGCCGAAGTGCGCAACACCGCCGAGGCCGGTCGGATCTACGAGGAGGCCGGCCTGCACGCGGCGCTCGCGATCCGCGATTTCCCCAAGCCGACCATCGCGGCGGCGCACGGCGTGACGGTCGGCGGTGGTTGCGGCCTGGCCCTGGCTTGCGATTTGCGCGTCGGCGACGCGACGACGCGCATGGGCATTCCCGCGGCGCGGCTCGGCATCGTTTACGGCACGCTCGACTGCTCGCTGCTCGAGCGCCAGGTCGGGCTCGCGACCGCGAAGCTCGTGCTGTGCTCGGGCCGCATCTTTCCGGCGCCGGATTGCGTGCGCATGCGCCTGATCGACATCGCGGCCGACGGTCCGGCGCTCGAGACGGCGCTCGCGCTCGCGCGCGAGTTCGCCGGCAACGCGCCCTTGTCGCTTCAGGGCGCCAAGCTCGTGCTCGAGGCAGTCGCGCGCGGCGAGGCGGAGGCGCGCGCCGACGAGATCGAGGAGGTGCTCGACCGCGCGATCGCGAGCGCCGACTACCGCGAGGGCGCGCGCGCCTTCATGGAAAAGCGCAAGCCCCGCTTCACGGGCCGCTGATCCCGCATGCACGACGGCGGCCCGATCGTCAGCTATCGCGCGCGCGTGCCGCGCGACTGGGTCGACTATAACGGCCACCTCAACGTCGGCTACTACATGATCGCCTTCGACAAGGCGACCGACGGCTTCGCCGATCAGCTCGGCATCGGCGAGGCGTACCTCAAGGCGACCGGCAACAGCTTCTACGTCGTCGAGGCGCATCTCTGCTTCGAGCGCGAGGTCATGCAGGACGCGCCGATCCGCATCGAGACCCTGCTGCTCGATGCCGACGACAAGCGCGTGCACTTCTGCCACTGCATGGTCGAGGAGACCGGCGACTTCCTCGCCGCGACGTCCGAGATGCTGATCCTGCACGTCAATCTCGCAACCCGCCGCGCCGCGCCGTTCCCGCCCGAGCCGGCACGCACGATCGCGGCGCTCGCCGAGCGCCAGCGCGGCGTGGCGCGCCCGCCCCAGCTCGGCCGGGCGGTCGCGCTTCGGCGCCGGAGCTGACGCGCCTCAGATCTTGAGGCCGAACAGCCGCGCGGCGTTGCCGCCGAGGATCGCGGCCTTCTGGGCGTCGCTCAGCGCGTTGGTGGCGAGCACGTGGTCGACCGGGTGCGGCTCCCACGGGAACGGATGGTCCGAGCCGAGCATGACCTGGCTCGCGCCGACCTGGGCCACCAGGTGGCGCAGCGCCTCGGGCGTGAACACCAGCGCGTCGAAATACATTTGGTCGAGATACTCGGTCGGCTTCTTCTTGAGCTTGATGTCGGGATTGCAGTTCGCCGGCGACACGAAGCAGGCGTGGTCCGAGCGCGGCGCGTAGGAGCCGAGATAGCCGCCGCCATGCGCTGCGAGAACCTTGAGGCGCGGGAAGCGGTCGAGCGTGCCCTCGAAGATCAGGTGCTGGAGCGCGATCGTCGTCTCCAGCGGATTGCCGATCGTATTGGCGAGCCAGCCGTTGCCCTTGAACCGTTTGGCCAGCTCGGGCGTGCTCTGCGGGTGTACGAACAGCACCGCGCCGAGCTCCTCGGCCTTGGCCCACACCGGATGGTACTTGGGGTCGGAGAAGCTCTCTCCCAGCACACTGCCGCCGATCGCCGCGCCGCGCAGGCCGAGCTTGCGCACCGCGGTGTCGAGCTGCTCGACCGCGAGATCCGGATGCTGCAGAGCCAGCGAGGCGAATGCCGCGAAACGGCCAGGCTCGGCAGCGCACAGCTCGGCGAGCTTCTCGTTGTTGAGCTTGACGATCTGGGCGGCGAGGTCGCGCTCCTTGCCGTACCAGAACGGGTTGATCGACAGCACCTCCATGTCGATCGCCATGGCGTCCATCGCCTTCAGGCGTTCCGCGATCGCGATGTACTGCAGCGGCGCGCCCTTCACCGGCGCGATCACGCCGTGCGCCTCGTCGCCCATCAGGTCGACCGCCTCGTGGAACAGGCAGTGCGCGTGCACGTCGATCGTCTTGATCCGCCTGCCGCCGATCTTGACCGGAACCGTCGCGGGCCGGCGTGCGGACCCTCCGCCCGGTTGCTGGGCGCGCGCGGCCTCGACCAGGCTGCAGCCGCAGAACACGAGGCCCGCAGCTGCCGCTCTGAGAACGTCCCGGCGTGTCGTCATGGTGTTGCCTCCCCGCTCGCGCGTGTCCGCGCGTTGCGGCTATCCCACACGCCATCGCGCGGGGTGGCAAGGCATTCGGCGTTGGCGTTGCACGTCGGCGGTTGAGCGGCGCAGCGGCGACCCACGTGCGGCGTTCACGCGGTCAGCTGCCCTCGATCTCGTCGTCGGGCCGCCGCGTCACCTGATCGGCCGGGGTGGCCTCCTCCTGGGCGTCGAGCAGGACGCCGAGCATGCCGCCGCTCGAGGTCGCGAGCGGATTGGTCGAGTGGACCGGGTTCTCCGGGGGCGGGGCCTTCGGCGCGCTCGTCGCCTCGGTCTTGCTCTCCGAATTGCCGTCCTTGTCGGTGCCGATCTTCTCCTTGCGCCGTGCCTTCTCCTTCTTCTCCATCGGTGCGACCGGGAGATAGGGCAGGATCGGCGGCAGCTGGACGTGCTTCGGCATGACGGCGATCTCCGGAAATCGGCCGTATGAAGCGGTACGCGACCGCGCCCGCCAGCATCCCCGTGCGCCCGTCGCAGGGGCTCTGGCGACGGTATTTCCGGCTGTACAGGCGCCGGGCTCCCGGATCAAGCTGCGGGGCGCCGCGTTGCGGCTGTAGATGGATTCGCCGGACGAGGGGCGGGCAGGATGGCGGTTTCACGCGAGACGGGCGGCGCGCCGATCGACGCCGTCATCGTCGGCGCCGGGTTCGGCGGCCTCTACATGCTGCACCGCCTGCGCGGGCTCGGGCTGACGGCGCGCGTGTTCGAGGCCGGCAGCGACGTCGGCGGCACCTGGTATTGGAACCGCTATCCGGGCGCGCGCTGCGACGTCGAGAGCATGCAGTATTCCTACGGCTTCTCGGACGCGCTGCAGCAGGAGTGGCGCTGGCCCGAGCGCTTCTCCGCGCAGCCCGACATCCTCGCCTACGCCCGCCACGTCGCCGACCGGTTCGACCTACGCCGCGACATCCGGTTCGACACCCGCGTGACCCGCGCGGTGTTCGACGAGACGACCGACCGCTGGACGGTCGAGACCGACCGCGGCGATCGGCTCGCGGCGCGCTGGTGCGTCATGGCGACCGGCTGCCTGTCGACCGCGCGCGAGCCCGACCTGCCGGGCCGCGCCGAGTTTCGCGGCACGACCTATCACACCGGCCATTGGCCGCATGAGGGTGTCGACTTCACGGGCAAGCGCGTCGCGGTGATTGGCACGGGCTCGTCGGCGATCCAGGCGATCCCGGAGATCGCCAAGCAGGCCGCTGCCGTGATCGTGTTCCAGCGCACGCCGAACTTCTCCATCCCGTCGCGCAACGGCCCGATGGACGACGCCTACGAGGGCCAGTGGAAGCAGCGCTACGCCGCGCTGCGCACGCAGGCTCGCGCGATGCGCACCGGCATCCTCTACGGGCTCGACCCGCAGTTCGGCGTCGGCGACGGCTCGGCGCTCGAGGTCCCGCCCGAGGAGCGCGAGCGCCGCTATGCCGCGCGCTGGGCCGCCGGCGGCGTCGCCTTCATGGCGGCGTTCAACGACCTGATCACCAACCAGCAGGCCAACGACACCTGCGCCGATTTCGTGCGCGCGCAGATCCGCGCCACCGTGCGCGACCCCAAGGTCGCCGAGATCCTCGCGCCGCGCGACTATCCGATCGGCACCAAGCGGATCTGCGTCGACACGGGTTATTTCGAGACGTTCAACCGCGACAACGTGACCCTGGTCGACATCCGCGCGACCCCGATCGCGGCGATCACGCCGACCGGCCTGCGCACCAGCGCGGCCGCCTACGACGTCGACAGCATCGTGTTCGCCACCGGCTTCGACGCCATGACGGGCACGCTCAATGCGATCGACATTCGCGGCCGCGCGGATCTCACGCTCGTCGACAAGTGGACGGCCGGTCCGCGCACCTATCTCGGCCTGATGACCGCCGGCTTCCCCAACCTCTTCATGATCACGGGACCGGGCAGCCCGTCGGTGCTGTCCAACATGATCGTGTCGATCGAGCAACACGTCGACTGGATCGCCGACTGGCTGGCGCATGCCCGCGCCAACGGCTTCACGGCGATCGAGCCGACCCAGGCGGCCGAGGACGGCTGGGTCGCCCATGTCGACGAGGTCGCCCATCGGACGCTCTATCCGAAGGCGGCGTCCTGGTACATGGGCGCCAACATTCCCGGCAAGCCGCGCATCTTCCTGCCCTATATCGGCGGGGTCGGCGTCTATCGCGAGATCTGCGACGACGTCGCCGCGAAGGGCTACGAAGGGTTCCGGCTGACGCGTCGTGCGCGCGCCGAGGCCGCCGCGGAGTGACGGCTGCCGTGACGTCCGCCACTGGCACGCGCCTGCCGCCGTTCTCGGTCCTCGATCTGGCGCCCGTCACGCTCGGGGCCTCGCCGTCGGAGGCGCTGCGCAACACGCTCGACCTGGCGCAGCACGCCGAGCGCTGGGGCTACCGACGCTACTGGCTGGCCGAGCACCACAACATGGTCGGCATCGCGAGCGCGGCGACTTCGGTGGTGATCGGCTACGTGGCCGGCGGCACGCACACGATCCGCGTCGGCTCGGGCGGCATCATGCTGCCCAACCACTCGCCGCTGGTGATCGCCGAGCAGTTCGGCACGCTCGAAACGCTCTATCCGGGCCGCATCGATCTCGGGCTCGGCCGCGCGCCCGGCACCGACCAGCGAACCTGGCGCGCGCTGCGCCGCGACCCCATGAGCGCCGAGCGCTTCCCGCAGGACGTGCTCGAGCTCCAGGCGCTGCTCGGGCCGCTGCAGCCGGGCCAGACCCTGCGCGCGGTGCCCGGACTGGGCACCAACGTGCCGCTCTGGATCCTCGGCTCGAGCCTGTTCGGCGCGCAGCTCGCCGCCATGTTGGGGCTGCCCTACGCGTTCGCCTCGCACTTCGCGCCCGACGATCTGATGGCGGCGCTCGAGGTCTATCGCGCGCGTTTCGAGCCGTCGGCGCAGCTCGACCGGCCGTATGCGATGGTCGGCGTCAATGTCTGCGCCGCGGACACCGACGCCGAGGCGCGCCGGCTCTTCACTTCGGCGCAGCAGCGCACCACCAACATGCTGCGCGGCACGCGCGGCGAGCTGCCGCCGCCGATCGACGACATCGAGACCTACTGGTCGCCGCTCGAGAAGCTGCACGCCTCGGCGCGCCTGACCTGCTCGTTCGTCGGCGCGCCCGACACCGTCCGGCGCACCCTCGAGCACTTCGTCGCCGAGACCAAGGCCGACGAGCTGATGGTCAATTCGGCGATCTTCGATCACGGCGCGCGGCTGCGCTCCTACGAGCTGCTCGCCGGGCTGCAGGGTA
>DATJNS010000298.1:0-4949 GCA_035507915.1 Candidatus Sulfotelmatobacter sp. | reverse complement strand
GTCGTCACGCCGGCGGCGCTCGCAGCCTCGAGCAGGGTCTGGTGCAGCGCGCGCTTGAAGGCGGGCACGGGCTTCAGCGTGTTGCACATGTAGCCGACCGGCAGCTGCGCCAGATCGACGAACTCGAGCCCCGGGATCGCCTCCAGGATGCGGCGCACGGCGGCGCCCGCGCCGGCGACGCCCGGATGGTCGTGCAGCGCGACGCGCTTGGTCACCGGATGCACCATCAGGCGCTTCAATTCGTCGAGCCGGCGCTCCAGCCACAGCACGAGCGGCTCCATCGCGAGGTCGGTGCCGTCCTGCGCGCGCTTGCTCGGCAGCACGGTCTCGCCGAACTGCACCTGGCAGGTCGGGCACCACGACAGCACCGTGCCCGAGGTCGTCCCGCCGAAGCGGTCGGCCGTCCGGTAGGCGATGCGCCCGGCCGCCGCGAGATCGCCGCCGCGCGTCTGCAGGATGCCGCAGCAGCTGCCCGGACCGCCGGCGACCCGGTAGTTGACGCCCAGCGCGTCGAGCACGTCGAGGCACAGCAGCGCGATGTGCGGCGTCTTCAGGAGATTGCAGCCGGTGTAGAACACCAGCTCCGCGGGCGGCGCGTCGCTCGCGGGCGCCGCCTCGGGGCCGAAGCGCGCCAGGAGCTCGGGTGGCATCTGCAGGCGCGACAGCACGCGCACGCCGCGGCTCATCTGCACGAAGCCCGCCTGGCCGGCGCGCCGGCGCTCGGGCGCGTCCTTGCGCTTCTGCTGGGCGAGCCGCGCCATCGCGAGCATGAAGCGCGGATTGACGCCGTCGCGGCACGCCGGGATGCAGTTGCCGCTGCCTGAGCAGATCGCCGCCCAGCGGGCGGCCTCCGGCGTGCCGGCGCCGCCTGCCAACAGGTCGAGCACGCCGCCCACCAGCGTCTTCGGATCGTCGATCCGGAGCCCGGCCGGTCCCGGCATCGGGCAGGCCTCGACGCAGGCGCCGCAGCGCGTGCAGCGATCGAGGATCTCGGCCTCGACCCGCGCCGCGAGCGCGCTCTCGAATGCGGGGATTTCCGCCATGGCCCGGTTACCATAGCACGGCGTTCCGACCCCCGAACGCGCCGCTTGCCGCAGAAATATATGAGTGATATATGAGACCGGTTCGGGCCGCCCGCCGGGCGGGCGCGCGGACCCATGCGAGGAGGAAGCGTCATGCCGATGTCGAAGCGCCAGGCCGCCTTCCGCGCCGACTACCGGGAGCGCATCGCGCCGTTCTACAGCGGGCCGGTGCACGTGGTGCTGATCTACGCGATCGGTTTGAGCGGCATCTGGTACTTCGCGCACCAGGTCCACCAGCCGGTGTGGACCGACTGGCTGATCGTGCCGCTCGCCTTCCTCGCCGCCAATATCTTCGAGTGGTGGATCCATCGCTACGTCATGCACCGCCCGGTCAAGGGCTTCATGGGCATCTACAAGCGCCACACGCTCGCCCATCATCAGTTCTTCACCGACCGGGAGTGGACGATCGACGACACGCGCGACTACCGCATCACGTTCTTCCCGCCCTATGCGCTGGTCGGCTTCATGGCGATGTCGATCCCGCCCGCGCTCGTGGTCGGCTGGATCTGGTCGAGCAATGCCGGCTGGCTCTTGATGTGCACGACCGCCGGCATCTACCTGAACTACGAGTTCTTCCATCTGTGCTGCCACCTGAAGGAAGGCTGGTTCGTGCGCACCATGCCGCTCATCAACACGATCCGCCGCCATCATGTCGCGCATCACAACCAGTCCATCATGATGGAGAAGAACTTCAACCTGACCTATCCGATCGCCGACTGGCTGTTCGGCACCAGCGATCTCGACCGCGGCGTTGTCGGCCACGTGTTCAACGGCTACGACACGCGCCACGTGAAGACTGGCCTCAAGAAGGCGCGCGCGGGCACCGACGATCCGCAGGCCGCGCTGGTGCGGGCGTGACCGTGGCGACCGCGCTGCCCCAAGGAACGACGCCCAAGGGCACGCGCCTCAAGCGCTCGCCGGCGTCGCTGTTCGGCGCCTTCGTGATCGCGCTCGGCGTGTTCGTGCTGTGGCACCTGGTCGGCCGCCAGCTCGGCTACACCGACACGCTGACCCAGCTGCTCGGCCTGGCCGTCGCGGCGGCCGTCGGCGTCTACATCCGCGTCGCCGACCTCTAGGCTCCGCGCGCGTCAAACCTGTCCGTCCCCGGCAACGGCCGGGGAACAAACGACGGGCTCGACCTGTATAGCCACGGGGGCGCGAGCCGGCGATCCGGCATGACGCTGCGAGGTCGGCCTGCGCCCCTCATGCTTGCGCCGACTTGCCGGCGCCATGATCGTCGGACTGTTGACTGCAGCCCTATCCGGGGCCGTGGCCGCGGCGATCCGCCACCCGGTGGTCGGCCAGCGGGCGGTCCACCATCGCGGCGACCACCATGCCGGTCGCGATCGGGCGCGCGCCGACCGTAAGGGCCAGCCGCAGCACGGCATCGCCTCGTATTACGCGCCCCGGTTCGACGGCCGCCGCATGGCCGATGGCGGGATCTTCCGACCGAACAGCAACGTGGCGGCCAGCAAGACGCTGCCGCTCGGCACGGTCGCCAAGGTCACCAACCTGAAGAACGGGCGGACCACCACGGTCCACGTCGAGGATCGCGGCCCCTACGTGCGCGGCCGGGTGATCGACGTGGCACCCAAGGTTGCCCGTCAGCTCGGCATGAAGCGCGCCGGGCTCGCACCGGTCGTGGTCAAGCCGGTCGCGTTGCCGACGCGCCACGACAACGCCGGCGGGGCAAATGGCGCGTCGGGTCGTGCGACGCGACGGTCGTGCGCGGCGACGCGGGCGCCCCCGGCCGCTTCAGCCAAATGCCGGCTTTGACGCGCGCAGCCGTTCGCTCGCTGTCCGTGCGACGCCGGCGCGTTCATCGCCGCGCAGCCCGTGCGACGACGATTGCGCCGCGTCTTCGTGTCGTCCGTGGGAGCCGAGAACTGGTCGGGGCGAGAGGATTCGAACCTCCGGTCTCTTGCTCCCGAAGCAAGCGCTTTACCAGGCTAAGCTACGCCCCGCCCGCCCGAGGGACGGTTAGTTATCACTCCGGCTGAGGCCCCGCAAGGGGCGCCTCAGCGCCGCGGTTTGCGCGGTTTGGCGGGCCGCAGCATGGCGGCGCCGCGCCGTTCGTAGGCGAGATCGAGGGTCGCCTCGCGGGTGTCGCCGAGCAGGTTTCCCGTGGTCTCCGGCGCGAGCCCGGTCGCCGCCAACAGGCGGTCCTCGGTCGCGTCCTGCGGCTCGAGCGTGCCGTCGGCGAGGATGTGCGCGATCGCGAGGTCGCCGCGCAGGTGCCGGCTGATCAGCACGAAGCGATGGCAGTCGAGCGGCTCCTTCTCGGCGCACATCAGGGCGACGCGGTGGCGCGCAGCGCCCTCGCGCACGCGCGCGAGCCCGGCCTGGAAGCTCGGCGCCGCCGCCATGCGGACATAGTCGCGCTCGGCGGGATCGTCGCGCTTGCCGCCCAGCGCGTCGCCCAGGAACACGTACGCGATACCGTGCGCCTTGAGCGCCGCCTCGAGGCGGTCGCGGTTGAACTGCGGATTGAAGCGCGAGCGCGGCATCGAGCGCACGTCGGCGAGCGCAGTGACGCCGTGACGGGTCAACAGGTCGATGAAGCGGTCGATCGGATGGTTGCTGTGGCCGATCGTCAGCAGCGCGTCGGGCATGGGGAAAGCTTTTCACCACCACGCGCTCTCCGCAAGCGCGCGGCGGCAAGCTACACTCGCGGCATGCGCGCGATGCTGCTCGATGCGCCGGGGCGCCCGTTGCGGGCCGCCGACCTGCCGACGCCGGCGCCGGGACCGGACGAGGTGCTGATCCGCGTGCACGCCTGCGGTGTGTGCCGCACCGATCTGCACGTCGTCGACGGCGAGCTCGACCGGCCCAAGCTGCCGCTGGTGCTCGGCCACGAGCTGGTCGGCCGCGTCGCGGCGCTCGGCGCGCGGGTCGACGATCTCGCGGAGGGCGAGCGCGTCGGCGTGCCCTGGCTCGGCTGGACCTGCGGCAGCTGCGCCTATTGCCGCGCCGGCCAGGAGAACCTGTGCGACGCGGCGCGCTTCACCGGCTACCAGATCGACGGCGGTTACGCCGAGTATGCGGTCGCCGACCGGCGTTTCGTGTTCCGGCTGCCGGCGCGCTACGGCGACGTCGAGGCGGCGCCGCTGCTGTGCGCCGGTCTGATCGGCTATCGCGCGCTGCGCATGGCGGGCGACGCATCCACGCTCGGCATCTACGGCTTCGGCGCGGCCGCCCACATCGTCGCGCAGGTCGCGGTCCAGCAGGGGCGGCGCGTGTTCGCCTTCACGCGCGACGGCGACCGCGACGCCCAGGACTTCGCGCGCGAGCTCGGCGCCACCTGGGCCGGCGCCTCGACCGAGCCGCCGCCCGAGCCGCTCGACGCGGCGCTGCTGTTCGCGCCGGTCGGCGCCCTGGTGCCGGCGGCGCTGCAGGCGACCCGCAAGGCCGGCGTCGTGGTGTGCGCCGGCATCCACATGAGCGACATTCCGAGCTTCCCGTACGCCTGGCTGTGGGGCGAGCGCGTGATCCGTTCGGTCGCCAACCTGACGCGGCGCGACGGCGAGGAGTTCCTGGCGCTCGCCGACAAGCTGTCGATCCGCACCCATACCGTGCCGTTGCCGCTCGCCGACGCCAACGAGGCGCTGGCGCGCCTGCGCGAGGGCCGCCTGCGCGGCGCCGCCGTGTTGACCCTCTAACGCGGCAGGGGCGAAGCCCCGCGAGCGCGAAAAGCGAAGCGGCAGGGGCGAAGCCCCGCGAGCGCCGTCGCGCTCAGCCGACGCCCGGGATCGCCCAGGCCGACACCTCGCCCGAGCCGAGGCGCAGTTGCTTGACCTTGGCGTAGGCCGGCGAGCGCCAGAACCCGCGCAGCGCGTCCATCGACGGGAACTCGAGCACGACAACGCG
>DATJNS010000297.1:0-4907 GCA_035507915.1 Candidatus Sulfotelmatobacter sp. | reverse complement strand
CAATCACGGCTTATTCGGAGAGCAGAACTTTCCAGTCATGAAGACTGATACGCGGCAGTTCATCGTCGGAATATTCGGTGGTTCGGTTGCGGCAGCCTTCGCGCTCGAGGAGCGCGGCGGCATTGCGCAGGTGGTGCGGGGCGTGCCCGGATACGAGGACAGGGACGTGCTGGTGCTCGACCTCGCAATGGGCGGTTTCCACCAACCGGTTCAGCTGTTCGTGTTGAACTACATGCTGACGCTCGGCCAGACGTTCGATCTGATCATCAATCTGGACGGGTTCAACGAGGCGTTCTGCGGTTGGGACAATGCCGAGAATTTCAAGACCCATGTCAGTATGCCGAATGCATGGTTCATCTTCGGTCAGCAGAACGAGTTCGTCTCGAAGCGGAGCTACGGCAACACGCGCGCGATCCTTGCCGCACGAGCCAGGTTGCGTCGGATCGAGAACGAAATGCTGGGCGCACGATCGGCGCTGCATTTCTACGCTCTGCGGTTGATCTGGGAACTCATCCAGCGCCGTGCCACGCAGATCGAATCTGACTATTCGAAGCCGCATCCGGATCGTGACTATCCCGTCTACCTGTTGCCCCAGGAACGGGTCGGCCTGCGCGACGTCGCGCAGGAGATTGCGAATATATGGGCTCGATCGATCTTCCAGACGAAGGCGATCGCGGATCTGATCGGAGCCCCTTTCATCGAAATGCTCCAGCCCAGCCAGTACTACGGCCCTAGGGTATTCTCGGAGGAGGAGCGGCGGGTCGCCTTCGTCGACCCGCCATTCTACGGGGCCGGGATCGTGCCCGATGCCTACGACGCCATGCGCGGTTACGCCGGCGAGTTCGCCAGCAGGGGCATTCGCTTCGTCGACACGACCGCTGCGTTTGACAACTATACGGGACATTTCTATCACGACGCGGTATGCCACATAAACCGGCGCGGCATGGATGTGATCCTCAACGAGCTCTTGGCGCACCAGATCAGGGATGCGTTGCAAACGTCGCGTGGGTCGCGCGGCTGATCCGAGGAAGGGAAGACGATGACCGAGTGGATCATCTACGGCATGGTCGCGATCGTCGGCGCGGCAATGGCGGCCTACCTCGTTCGGAAAAAACGGCAGCGCCCCAAGCCGCACCCGATGTCGAAGATCTACCCGCACTGGTAGCTTCGTCACGTCTGCCGAGAAGGGAAACGGCTAGCGCGGTTGCCCATTCTCCGGCGCGGCGTCCTTGTCGAATAGATCTTTTACGATCAGGGATGCCACCAGGCGGTTACCGGCTGCCGACATGTGGCCGAAAACGCGATTGTCGTCATGCATCACCCACAGCCGGCGGAATGCTTCCAGGCCGTCGCGCTCGAACACGGCGTGCAAAGGCGGAAACGTGTCGACCACCGGAAAACCCTGGCCGGCCGCGCATGCGTTCACCGGCGGCCCGTACCACGGCGGCGTCGCGTCCGAGGTTTCGCCGCCGCCGTAGGACATCACCACGCCGATGCGGAGGTGGAAACGGTCGCGCAGGGCGGCTAGCCGCGGCATCAGTAGACATGAAACACGAACACCATCCTCGTTCGAATATTCGTACTTGTAGTCGTGTCCGCCGAGCCACAAGTTGATTCGACCGAGGCGCGTCGCGGCGAAGCGCGCGAGATATGAATATCCCAAGGTCGCGCGGAGCCACCCGATATCGTGCGGCGTCGACGGCATTCTCGGCACGGGGTCATTGTGCAAGGCAAGGCCGTCATGCTCGATCGTGAAATAGGGTTTGGGTGCGCCCCCGTAGACGCTCATGGGGTTGCGCAGGCTGTCCTGCGCCAGGATGCCGATGATCAGGACCTCAGGCTGCAGCAAGGGTACGAGGGTTTCCGCGCGCAGGACCATTTGATCGACGCCATAGCCGCCCACGCCGGCGTTGATCACGTCTCTACCGAGCATGCCCTGGAGCTGCGCTGGCCACGATCCGTCGTCCCCGACCTCGGACCCGGCAGTGAAGGAATCGCCGATCGCCAGGACGGCGTGCTGTGTCAGCGGCCTGATCTCCGGGGTTGGCATCCGCACGCCGTAGGCACCGGTTGTAAACGACCCGCCGGGATCGGCAGTCTTCAGATTCGCGGTCTGCACCCACCCGACCTGCGGATCGTATACGGCGGCGGAATTGACCGTCAGGAAATTGAGATCGCGGGCGACGAAATTGTCGGTCGACAGCAGCGGCTCGCCGCCGATGACGCGCGCAGCCGCCTCCAGGCACAGGAGACCGATCGCAATGCTCACCAGCAGCAGCGTCAGAGAGGTTGTCCAGCTCCGCATCTCGATCCTTTCTGGCCGGCGCGACGCCGCGGTTCACCGCAGGGCGCGGCATCGCGGTGGACGGCACAGCGCTCGCAGCGTCGAGCGCCAGGTCGCCGCCGCTAGCTAGCAAGGCGAATCCGGTCTGTATATCGAAAAATTCCAGCCTGTCTGCGGCGTGACGTCGTTGGTCGTCGCCGGGCGGGGTTGAACGCGAGCGGGAATACGATTAATCAGCGCGGGGCGTGCGGTGCGGGCCCCGGCCGCTTCGGGCGGCTCGTATGCGCGCATGGGCTCGGAAGCGCGGTGGGCGTGCGGGTGCCGATTGTGGGGGCCATGAGTCGATGTCCTTTGCGTCGCTGCACTTCGCGGTATTTCTGCCGCTCGTCGTCCTCGGTTACTTCCATCTACCCGAGCGGTTCAAATGGCGCCTGCTGCTGGCGGCGAGCTGGTACTTCTACGCCAGCTGGGAGCCGATCTTCCTGCTGCTCCTGCTCTACTCGACGGTCGCGAGCTGGGTCGGCGGATTCCTGATCGCCGGCAGCGCCAGCCGTCGTAGCGCCAGGGCGTGGCTCTGGGCTGCGGTCGGTGCGGTGCTGGCGCCGTTGATTCTGTTCAAGTACTTCAACTTCATCAATGCGCAGCTCGCCGAGCTCTTCGCGATGCACCGACCGCGCGTCGTTGACGTCACCTTCATCCTTCCGCTCGGGATTTCCTTCTTCACGTTTCAGGCGCTGAGCTACGTCATCGACGTTTATCGCGGCGACGTTGCGGCCGAGCGCCATTTCGGCGTTTACGCGCTCTACAAGGCCTTCTTCCCGCAGCTCGTCGCGGGGCCGATCGAACGGGCAACCCGATTGCTGCGCACGATGCAGCGGCTCAAGGCGGCACCCGGCAGCGCCGAATTCTCCTTCGACGCGGCGCGCGTCAGCAGCGGTCTGCGTCTGATGCTCTGGGGCTTCTTCAAGAAGCTTGTGATCGCCGACAACCTGGCGGTCATCGTCGACGAGATCTACGCCGGGCCGACCTACTATCACGGCATGTTGCTCCTGTTGGCGACCTATGCTTTCGCCTATCAGATCTACTGCGATTTCTCCGGGTATTCCGACATTGCGCGCGGCATCGCGCGCATGCTCGGCATCGATCTGATGCTCAACTTCTGCCGTCCCTACGCGTCGGCCGACATCCAGGAGTTCTGGCGACGTTGGCACATCTCGCTCTCGAGCTGGTTCCGCGACTACGTCTACTTTCCGCTGGGCGGCGATCGCGTCGGGATGTGGCGCTGGATCCTCAACATCGTCGTCGTCTTCGTGTTGAGCGGCATCTGGCACGGTGCCAATTGGACGTTCGTCGCGTGGGGAGCGCTGCACGGCAGCTATTATGCGATCGGCCGTCTCACCCGGCCGTTCCGGCGTTGGATCCCGGCGACGCTCGGCCGGATTCCACTGGTGTGGAACGCCTGGCGGGTGTTCGTCACGTTCCATCTGGTCGTGTTCGCCTGGATCTTTTTCCGCGCCGACAGCCTGACCTCGGCATTGGTGATCGCCGACAAGGTGTTGGCCGAGTGGCTCAATTTCATCGGGCGCCTGGCTCACGACATCGTGAGGCTGCCGTTGGACGGCTCGAGCTGGTTTCCCGTCATCCAGGACGTCGTCAGGCTGCCGATAGCCGAAACCTACCTCGTCTGGAACGAGGGGACGCGCGCGGTGATCGTGGCGATTCTGGTCATGGAACTCGTCGACTGGTTCGGTGAGCGCACCGCCTCGGCGCGCTGGTTCGCGCAGTCACCGCGGCCCATTCGCTGGACGAGCTACGCCGTGGTGGCTGCGACAATCGCGATCCTGGCGCCGTTCGGCGCCAAGCAATTCATCTATTTCCAGTTCTAGGGGCGAGATGACGCGCTATTGGCTTCGACTCGCGCTGTTGGCGTCGCCGCTGCTGATCTGGCCTCTCTTCGAGCTGTTCGTGCTGCCCATCGACTATTTCACGTTTCGCCCGTGGGAGGCTTTGATCACGGTCGCGGTGCCGGTCGACGTCCTGGGTCCCTTCTATCCCGATCAGCACCTGATCAAATGGTCGATCGGCTCGTACGACACCTATACCCGACGCCCGAACCCGCGCCGCCAATATGAAGAATGGTTCACCGACGACAACGGTCTGCGAAACCGACCGCGCGCCGTCGAACCGGAACGTTACGATGTCGTGCTGTGGGGTGATTCGAACATCGTCGGCGCCTTCAACACGCAGGACGGCATTCTGTCCGAACAGCTCGAGCGGGCGTGCTCGTGCACCGCGTACAACGCCGGGAGCGCGCCCCTGCCGATTCGAACGCGCGACGATCGGTTTGCCGATCATCCGCCAAAGGTCGTCGTCATCAATATTCCACCCTTCCAGGATCCGGTCCAGCTGCTGCACAGCGGCCGCTTCGAGCGCATTTCATTCGGACGCCTGCACCATTCGCCGTATCCGATCTGGAGTCTGGTGCTCGCCGACCGCTTCATGAAACAGGCCGGCCGCGAATGGCTGCGCGCGCGGCTCCGGGTTACGGAACTGGGGCGGTGGGTCGACTACTTTGCGGGTGTCCGTGCGGCCGCGACGCGGAACGGCGAGATTGCCCCCGCCG
>DATJNS010000296.1:0-2676 GCA_035507915.1 Candidatus Sulfotelmatobacter sp. | reverse complement strand
ATCGGCCTCATGGCGGTGCTCGCGACAGCGATCGCAGGCGGCTCGATGATCGAGCTTGGCCGCCTCAACAAGCTGACCCAGAAGCTGGCGAACGACGACGCGCGCAGCCTCTATCTGGCATCGCGCGCGAACGAGCGCATGACGCGCGCTCATCAGCTCACGGTCGAACTCATTCTGGCCAACGATCGCGACGAGATCGCCGACATCGAGCGGCGCATCGACGAGCAGGTCCAAAAGCTGAACGCCCTGATGGACGAGTTGCGACCGTTCATGGACGGTGTCGAGGAAGTGCAGACCTTCAACACGGCGACCGGCGCGCTCGGGGACTATCTGCGCCTCGCGTCGCGGGTGCGTGATGCGGCGCGCACCAACGACGACGCTGTGGCGCAGCAGGCGCTGCGCGAGGTGACGCCGATGTTCCGCAAGGTTGACGGCGCCCTGACGCAGCTGGTGGATCAGCAGAGCCAAGACCTGGCGACGTCGGCGGCCGACGCCCAAAAGCACTATGACGCGGTCGTCCGCACGATGATCGCGGTCACGGCTCTCGGTCTGATCATAGCGCTCGTGATGGCCCTGGTGATCGTCCGGTTCCAGGTGACCGGCCCGCTGCGCGCGATGACCGAGCTCATGAAATCCCTGGCGAGCGGCAATCTCGACCTTGCGGTCGCGGGGCTCGACCGGCGCGACGAAATCGGCGCGATGGCGCGCTCGGTCGAGGTGTTCAAGGAAAATGCGGTAGAGGTACGGCGCCTGGAAGGCGAGCAGGAGGTACTCTCGCAGCGCTCAGCTGAGGAGCGTCGCACTCTGCTCGCCAATCTGGCTCAAGGCTTCGAGACCAGCGTCAAAGCCGTGGTGAATGCCGTGGTTGAGGCCGCAACGCGCATGCAGACGACGGCGAACGCGTTGGCCGACGCCGTGGGCGAGACCATGGAGCGCGCTACTTCAGCCGAGACGGCGGCACGCGACGCTGCGAGCAATGTTGGCATGGTCGCTGCGGCCAGCGAGGAACTGCGTAGCTCGATCGAGGAGATCGCCCGGCGCACCGAGGACTCGCGCCGCATTGCCCGCCAGGCGACCGAGCAAGCCGACCAGACTGGGGTGCTGATCGACAAGCTCGACCAGGCCAGCGTACGCATCGGTGGCGTGGTCGAGCTGATCGGGAAGATTGCCGCGCAGACCAATCTTCTGGCGCTCAACGCGACGATCGAGGCGGCACGCGCTGGCGAAGCCGGCAAGGGCTTCGCGGTCGTAGCCGCCGAGGTGAAGAACTTGGCCACCCAGACGGCGCGCGCCACGGACGAGATCACGGTACAGGTCGGCGAAGCTCAGAGTGCGGCGCGCAATACCGGCGAAGCGATCACCACGATCAGCGGCACGATCCGCCATATCGATGAGATCGCCACCGGGGTCGCCGGTGCAGTTGAGGAGCAGTCGTCATCGACGCGAGAGATCGGTCGGAGCGCCGGCGAGGCCGCCCATGGGACATCGACCGTGTCGGAGAACCTCAAGGCGATCGCGCTGGCCGCCAAGACGGCGCGCGGCGGCGTCGAACAGGTGCTCGGCGCGGCGGAGGGGTTGAGCGAGCAGGCGACGCGACTGCGCGGCGAGGTTGACCGCTTTCTCGAGGGTGTTCGCTCAGCAGCGTAGATGCAGAGCAGGTTGCTTCCAGTCGGCATCCAACGCGGTTCGCGCGGCGATCATGGCAGAGAACGGAAGCCGTCAATGAACCGAGCCCTAGAGTTAGCCGAGATCGCTCGCTGCATGATCGAGCTTTACGGCGAGAACGCGGCCGGTTTGATGGAACGCCACGCGCGACAGCGCCGCAGCGAAGGTCAACTTGACGATGCCGATTTCTGGACTGATGTGGCAAGGGTGATACGCAAGCTCCAAAGCCCGGACTGATCGCCGCCCATTTGTCGCTTCTCTGGAAACCAGGGCACTATCGCGGCCCTAGGTGGTTTGACACATCGCTTACGCGAATGCACCGAGAGCGCGCAGTGGAAGTGCGCCCAACGGACGAGACCACGCCCCGCATGGAAGCGCGCCGGGTATTGCCCGATATCAATCGCCGAGGCCGGTGACCGGCTGGCCGGCCGCAAATATCGAGGGCGAGTCGCCCGGCTTGGAGCGACGAGTTCATCCATGACCGCGATCACGGCGAATGGGATGGAGGGCCCTCGACCGCGAAGGTGTGATAGCTGGCGTATTTCTCGCCAATGTGGCGCACTTTCACATAAGCCGGATCATTCCTCCAGGCCAGCAGCGCCTCCATGCTCGGATACATATAAATGATGACGCGCTTCGGAGCCTCACCGTCGACAGCAACCACCTTCGATCCGCTCGCCGCTCCTCCCGCCGCAATCAGCCGCCCCCCGTGCGCCTTGATGATTTCCCGCGCCTTCGGGAGATATTCCTTGGCGTATCCAGCGGGATCGCTGACGTCGATTTGGCCGATGAGATAAGCGGGTGGCTGTTCCTGGCTGTGCAATGCCTCGCTGCCGAGCGCACCCAGTGCGACGGACGCTGCTGCGAGGAGACTAATTCTGTATGCGGCGATCATGGGGGCCTCCAGAGGGGACGCGCCACTATCCAGGCGCTGCGTCGGTGCGTCCAAGACATAAAGATTCTACTTTCCTATGCCGAAACGCTATAAAGGAGCCATGCACCTGAAGCAGG
>DATJNS010000295.1:0-3641 GCA_035507915.1 Candidatus Sulfotelmatobacter sp. | reverse complement strand
CTTCCATCCCAACGGCCGGTTCGCCTATCTGCTGACCGAGACGACGGCGACGATCGGCACGTTCGCGATCGAGCCCACGGGGAGCCTGCGCGAGCTGCAGTTCGTCGACACCGACACGTACGCGGAGCGGCCGGCGGCGTCCGACATCCACGTGACGCCGGACGGCAGGTTCCTCTACGCGGCGGTACGCCGGACCAGCATGCTGATCGGCTGCCGGATCGATCCGGACGACGGCACCTTGACATTGATCGGCCGCTTCCCGACCGAGAAGACGCCGCGCGGCTTCGCGATCGACCCGCGCGGCAAGTTCCTGCTGTCGGTCGGCATGGACTCGGCCACGATGACGGTCTACGCGATCGATCCGGCGGGCGGCGCGCTGTCGCCGGTCGGCCACTACCCGATGGGCACACAGCCGAACTGGATCGAGATCGTCGACCTGAGGTAGGCCAGCGCCGCGGCCAGCGTCATGGCAATCCAAAACCGTCATCCTCGGGCTTGTCCCGAGGATCCACGTCTGTCTTTGAGCGCGACGCGCGCGGGGCAAAGGCGTGGGTGCTCGGGCCAAGCCCGAGCATGACGATCTATCCTGTCGCGAGGATCCGCCTCAGGTCCGACGCTACGCCCGCACCAGGGGCTTGAACTTGAGGCGGTGGGGTTGGTCGGCGTCGGCGCCGAGCCGGCGGTGGCGGTCTTCCTCGTAGGCCTGGTAGTTGCCCTCGAACCACACCACCTGGCTGTCGCCCTCGAAGGCGATGATGTGGGTGGCGATGCGATCGAGGAACCAGCGGTCGTGGCTGATCACCACGGCACAGCCGGGGAACTCCAGCAGCGCCTCCTCGAGCGCGCGCAAGGTGTCGACGTCGAGGTCGTTGGTCGGCTCGTCGAGCAGGATCGTGTTGGTGCCGGCCTTGAGCATCTTGGCGAGATGCACGCGGTTGCGCTCGCCGCCGGACAGCACGCCGACCTTCTTCTGCTGGTCGGGGCCGCGGAAGTTGAAGAGCGCGCAGTAGGCACGGCTCGGCATCTTGCGTCGGCCGAGATCGAGCTCGTCGGCGCCGCCCGAGATCTCCTCCCACACCGTCTTCTTGGCGTCGAGCGAGTCGCGGCTCTGGTCGACGTAGCCGAGCACGACCGACTCGCCGACCTTGAAGCTGCCGCCGTCGGGCTTCTCCTGGTCGGTGATCATGCGGAACAGCGTCGTCTTGCCGGCGCCGTTGGGGCCGATCACGCCGACGATGCCGCCGGGCGGCAGCTTGAAGGAGAGATCGTCGATCAGCAGGTTGTTGCCGTAGCCCTTGCGCAGGTGCTCGGCCTCGATCACCAGGTTGCCGAGGCGCGGGCCCGGCGGAATGACGATCTGGACGGTGTCGGGCGCCTTCTCCTTCGACTGCGCGACCAGATTCTCGAACGCCGAGATGCGCGCCTTCGACTTGGCCTGGCGGGCGCGCGGGCTCTGGCGCACCCACTCGAGCTCCTGCGTGATGGTGCGCTGGCGCGCCGCCTCCTGGCGGCCCTCCTGCTCGAGGCGCTTCTGCTTCTCCTCGAGCCAGCCCGAGTAGTTGCCGTGGAACGGGATGCCCTTGCCGCGATCGAGCTCGAGGATCCATTCGGCGACGTCGTCGAGGAAATAGCGGTCGTGCGTCACCGCGACGACCGTGCCGGGATAGTCCTTGAGGAAGCGCTCGAGCCACGCCACCGACTCGGCGTCGAGGTGGTTGGTCGGCTCGTCGAGCAGGAGGAGATCGGGCTTCGACAGCAAGAGCCGGCACAGCGCGACGCGGCGCCGCTCGCCGCCCGAGAGCTTGGTGACGTCGGCGTCGCCCGGCGGGCAGCGCAGCGCGTCCATGGCGATCTCGACCGTGCGATCGAGGTTCCAGGCGTCGACCGCGTCGATCTTCTCCTGCAGCTCGGCCTGCTCGGCGATCAGCTTGGTCATGTCGTCGTCGGACATCTCCTCGGCGAACTTGGCGCTGACCGCCTCGAAGCGCTCGAGCAGCGCCTTCTGGTCCTGCAGCGCCTCCATGACGTTGGCCTGGACGTCCTTCTTGGGATCGAGCTCGGGCTCCTGGGGCAGGTAGCCGACCTTGGCGCCCTCGGCCGCCCACGCCTCGCCACCGAACTCCTTGTCGAGCCCGGCCATGATGCGCATCACGGTCGACTTGCCGGCGCCGTTGGGGCCGAGCACGCCGATCTTGGCGCCGGGCAGGAAGCTGAGCCAGATGTCCTCCAGGACCTTCTTGCCGCCCGGATAGATCTTGCTCAGGCCCTTCATGACGTAGATGTACTGGTACGCGGCCATGGCGAGGCTCCTGGCTCGGCAACGGGGCTCGGACGACGGACGAGATCCGGAAAGGCGGCCTAAATAACCGATCGCCCCCGCCCCGCGCAATCGCCGCGCGGGGGGCCGGCGCGGCGGGTCTTGGTACTGGCTAGCGAATCTTTTTCGCGCTCGCCGGGCTTCGCCCCTGCCGGCAGCGCGGCAGGGCGAAGCCCGCGAGCGCCAATCAAAGCCAGCGCGGCGGGCTTGGTACGGCTAGCGGGTCTTGTTCGCGCTCGCGGGGCTTCGCCCCTGCCGCGCTAGCGCTTGCTGGTCTGCTGGAGCTGCAGGCCGCTCAGCCAGTCGAACATGCCCTTGGACGTGTTCTGGAACTGCAGCGAGAGCGTGCGCTTCGTGTGGTCGACCCGGGCGACGCGGCACTCGACGCTGTAATAGACGCTGTCGGCTTTGCCCTCGGAGATCGCGGCGCGCACGCGGGCGAATTGCTTCAGGACGCCGACATAGTCCTTGATCTGCACCCCGCCGATCGACCAGTCGATCGTGTTGTAGCCTGCGGTGCCGATGTTGACGCGCAGAACCGGCGAGGTCAGGCGCTTGTTGTCGCGCTTCTGATGGCCGGTGGCGATCGCGCCGGTGGTCTTGACGATCCGCGGGCCGGGCTCGGCCCCGGCCTTGTCCCGGTCGCGCGAGGCCCGCGCCGAGATATCGTTGCGCAGCAGGTCCAGAAGCTCCTGGGCCAGCTTGCTCTTGTTGCTCGAACCCTCAGCCATCGTTCCTAGCACACCGGCTCCCCAAAGATCCCGCGCCCAACCATAGAGTGCGCGCCCGATCGATAAAATTGGATTGTCTAAATTGCGTAGAATCGACCGACCGCGACCATCACGCGCGTGGTTTTAGGACTGCAAGCTTAGGAAAAACTGATGAGGCCCGGGCGGGGTTGCCTCGGCCATATTCAACGTTTCTATTGATTATCAACTGATATGTTGATAATCTGAACACCATGGCGACCGCGGATACGACGCTCAGGCTGGCCGACGACCCGGCGACGGACGAGTCCGCGCTGCTCGACCGCGTGTTCTTCGCGCTGTCCGACCCGGTGCGCCGCACCATCCTCGAGCGGCTCGGCACCGAGACCCTGCTGGTGTCGGAGCTGGCCGCGCCGTTCGCGATCTCGCTGCAGGCGGTGTCGCGTCACATCCAGGTGCTCGTGCGCGCGGGGCTGGTCAGCCAGGAGCGCACCGGCCGCGTCAGCCGCTGCAGCCTGCTCGCCGGATCGGTGGTGGCGGCCGCGGTATGGATCAACCGCTACAGCAAGTACTGGCAGGAGCAGTTCGAGCTGTTGGCCGGCGCGCTGCGCGACATC
>DATJNS010000294.1:0-21476 GCA_035507915.1 Candidatus Sulfotelmatobacter sp. | reverse complement strand
ACGACCACCTCCGGATGCGGGGGGCCGAGCCTACGAGATCGGCGGCGCCCGCGCCAAGCGCGGAGGCACCGGCCGAATCGGCTACGCGAAACGACGTCGCAGATGGCGCCAGACGCGGCGCGCGGCGAGCCGACGCCTAGGCGAGCGCGATCGAGTAGCGGGGCGGCGCCAACGGCCGGTCGAAGCTCGGCGGCGGCAACGGCCGCTCGGGCAGCGCGCCCGACAGGTCGGGCGGCGAGACCGTCATGTTGTGGTGCCAGCGGGTGTCGAGGAGGTGGGTCTGGGTGATCTTGTTGGGAACCCCCTCGCCCAACGAGCGCACCCAGGCTTCGGCCGTGCGGCGCTCCAAGAAGACGCCCATCCGGCCCTTTTGACCGCCGGCACCGTCGACCTCGACCAGGTAGATGACCGCGTCGTCGTACATCAAATCCATGACCGCCTACTCCCGTTGTTATGGCCAGGATGGCGGCGAGGACTCGGGAGTTCAAGAGAAAAAAGATGTTTTTGAATATGTTACAGAGTAATCTTCATCTAAATCCTAAGCTTGAGAAGGCCGAATCTACCACCAGCGGGGTGGCGCCAGAGGCAGTCCACCAACCGCTGGTGCCTGTGGCGGCGACGCCACGGTTCGAGCCCGGCACCAGCGACGGCACGCGACAGACGGACAATCGGCGCCGCCCCGACGGTGTCGTGGGTGCACGCCGCAGGTCCCGATTCGTCGATCGACGCGGCCCGGCGCCTCGCGCGGGTTGCGCGCCGCCGCGCGCCCGGCTACACGACCCCAACCTGTCGATGGGCGTGTCATGACCAGCGATCAACCGGGCTGCATTCTGGCGATCTACAATCAGAAGGGTGGCATCGCGAAGACCACCACAAGCGTCAACATGGCCGTCTGCCTGGCGGCGCTGGGGCGCTCGGTCCTGGTGGTCGACCTCGATTCCCAGGGCAACGCGACGCGCAGCCTGGGCTACGAAGGCACGACGACGCGCAGCCTGCAGGATCTGCTAGCCGGCACCGGCACGATCGACGAGGCGATCGGGCGCACCCGCTTCGAGCGCGTCTCGCTGCTGCCGTCCTCGGTCAGCCTCGCGCACATCGAGACCCGGCTCGGCAGCGAGCTGCGCTCGCAGAAATCGATCAGCGAGCTGATCTACAATTCCGAGCTGCCGTACGACTTCGTGATCTTCGACTGCCCGCCGGCATTCGGTCTTCTGTCCGCCAACGCGCTGGTCGCCGCGCAGTCGGTCCTGATCCCCGTGACGCCGACGGCGTTCGCCTATGACGGGCTGCAGCGCACCTTCGACGTCGTGCACAAGATCCAGGCCGGGCTCAATCGCGGGCTGCGCCTCGACGGCATCCTCCTCACCATGATGGAAAACGAGAACATCAGCCGGCACTTCGCCAGCCTGCTGCGCAAGGAGTATCGCAGCTACGTGTTCGATCTCGAGATCCCGCGCGATCGCGAGATCGTCAAGGCGGCGCTGCGCCGGCTGCCGGTCTGCATCTTCAACCCGCACGCCCTGTCGTCGCAGAACTATCTCGCGGTGACCGAGGAGTTCCTCAGCCGACGGAGCTCGCGCGCGGCCGCTGGCGCTCGGGCGCTCGCCCAAGAGATCGTGGTGACCCACGACAAGGCGATGGAGACGCTCGAGCGGTTCCGCGGCGAGAGCGCCCAGGTCGAGCCGGCGCGATCGGCCAATGCCCAGGACGCCGACATCTCGGTCGAGGATAGCGCGCCCGCGCACGCGGCAGCGCCGTCGCGCCTCGGCTTCAGCCACCTGGTGGCGGCCGCCGCAGGCTTCGCGGCGGGGGTCGTGCTGGGCCCGCGCATTCTCGATATCGCGTCCCACGCCGCGGCCCTGCTGCACTGACCAGAGAAAAGCCCCCGACGACGGGGGCTTTTCAATGCGTGCGGCCGATGCGGTCGATCAGGACTTCTTGCGCGCGGCGGCGTGCGCCTGGCGAATCATGAAGTTGTCGTAGGTGACGTCGGCGACCTGGAACCACTCGTATTCGTCGTCGAGGAACTTCTTCCAGGGATCGTAGACCTTCTTGAACTTGGGATTCGCGGCGGCCGTCTCGGCATAAACCTGCTGCGCCGCCTTGTAGCACGCGTCCATGATCGGCAGCGAGAAACCGCGCAGCTCGGCGCCGCCCGCGAGCAGCCGCTTGAGCGCATCGGGGTTCTGGGCGTCGTATTTGCTCAGGATCCAGGTGGACGCCTCGGCGCACGCGCTCTCGAGCGCGGCCTGGTAGGACTTCGGCAGGGTGTTCCACTTGTCGAGTCCGACATAGGTCGAGAGCTGGGCACCGCCCTCCCACCAGCCGGGGTAGTAGTAGTATTTCGCGATCTTGAAGAAGCCGAGCTTCTCGTCGTCGTAGGGTCCGACCCATTCGGCGGCGTCGATCGTGCCCTTCTCGAGCGCCGGATAGATGTCGCCGCCGGCGATCTGCTGCGGCACCACGCCGAGCTTGATCAGCACTTGGCCGGCGAAGCCGCCGACGCGGAACTTCAGGCCCTCGAGATCCTTGACGGTCTTGATCTCCTTGCGGAACCAACCGCCCATCTGCGTCCCGGTGTTGCCGGTCGGGATATTGTAGACGTTGTAGTCCTTGTAGAAGTCGCGCAGCAGAGCCGCGCCGCCGCCATGCACCCACCAGGCGCTCTGCTGGCGTGCGTTCATGCCGAACGGCACCGCGCAGTCGAACGCGAAGGTCGCGTCCTTCCCGAAGAAGTAGTAGGGCGCGGTATGCGCCATCTCGACCGTGCCGTTCTGCACGGCATCGAGCACCTGCAGGCCGGGCACGATCTCGCCGGCCGCGAACACGTGGATCTGGAACTTGTTGTCGGTCGTCTCGGCGACCCGCTTGGCGAGGTACTCGGCGCCGCCGTAAAGCGTATCGAGGCTCTTGGGGAAGCTCGATGTGAGCCGCCACTTGATCTCGGGTTGGCTCTGCGCGATCGCCGGCGCGGCGAGCGTCGCGGCTCCCGCCGCGCCCAGCCCGGCGCTGGCGAGAAACTGGCGTCGCTTCAGGATCTTGGAATCGGCCTTGGCCACGTGTTCCCCCTTCGCATTTGATTGACCAATTGCGCGCAACATAGCGGAAGTTTTTCGGTAATACGATACTTCGCGCACCGCGCCACTGCGTGGCGTCAGGTCTTGGCGGGCGCGACCCGCCAGCCGATGCCGGCCCGCCGGCCGTCATGGCCCGCGCGGACCTTCTGCTTGAGCAGCGCCGGCGGACGGAAGCGTTCGCCGTAGGCGTCGTGCAGGATCTCCTGGACCTGCAGGCACAGGCTCGAGCTCACGAGGTCCATGAGCTCGAAGGGACCGATCGCGTGGCCGAGCCCGAGACGGCACGCGGTGTCGAAATCCTCCGGGCTGACCACGCCCTCCTCGACCAGGCGGACCGCCTCGATCACGAAAGCGTGCAACGCCCGGTTGACCGCGAAACCCGCGACGTCCTTGACCCGGATCGGCACCTTGCCGGCGCCGCGGCACAGGCCCAGCGTCGTCGACACCGTCGCCTCGTCGGTTGCGAACGCGGGGATCACCTCTACCAGTGCCATGCGCGATACCGGCGAAAAGTAGTGGGTGCCGATGAAACGCGGCCGGCGCGCCGGCGCGACCGCAGCCGCCAGGCTCGAGATCGGGATGGTCGAGGTGTTGCTCGCGAAGATGCAGGCTGGCCGGCAGATCGCGTCGAGCTGGCGCCACACCGCGGCCTTGACCGTCTCGTCCTCGAACACCGCCTCGGTGACCGCGTCGCACACCATGAAGCGCGCCAGATCGGACACGCCTTCGATGCGCGCGAGCGCACCGTCGGCCTGCTCCGGCTTGACGAAGCCGCGCGCCAAACCCTTCTCGACGATGTCGGCGAGCCGTGCGCGCGCCGCCGCGAGCCGCTCCGCCGACACG
Source organism: Candidatus Sulfotelmatobacter sp. (assembly GCA_035507915.1). Classification (GTDB taxonomy): domain Bacteria; phylum Pseudomonadota; class Alphaproteobacteria; order Elsterales; family Elsteraceae; genus JACQAI01. Next base: position 17,556 of record DATJNS010000294.1, on the reverse strand, counting down.
TCGTGCAAGAGCACGCGATGTCCCGCCAGCGCATAGACCAGCGCGATCTCCGCGCCCATCAGGCCGGCGCCGACCACGCCGATGACTTCCGCCGCCATGCCGTCTCTCTCCGTCAGCTCGAGCTTCCATCGCCCCCGACCGGGGCTCGCCGCGCCGCGCCTTGATTGTCGGCGCCCGCGCTTTTCGATATTGCTAGCGCATAGCATCCCGGCACCACACGGGAAACAACAACCGACGAGAACCGCGAGGTTCGGGGGAGGACATGCTGCGCGGACTGATGATGGACCGGCCGCTCCTGGTTTCGTCGCTGCTCGAGTATGCGGCGCGCTACCACGGCGATACCGAAGTGGTGTCGCGCACGGTCGAAGGACCCATTCACCGCTACGGCTACGCCGACGCCGCGCGGCGCGCCAAGCGCGCCTCCAACGCGCTCAGGCGCCTCGGCATGCAGCCGGGCGACCGGATCGGCACGCTCGGTTGGAACGGCTTCCGGCATTTCGAGCTCTACTACGCGATCTCGGGTCTCGGCATGGTGTGCCACACCATCAACCCGCGCCTGTTCACCGAGCAGATCAGCTACATCGTCAATCATGCGAAGGACCGCCTGCTGTTCGTCGACCTGAGCTTCGTGCCGCTGGTCGAGACCTTGATCGACGCGCTGAAGCCGGTGGAAGCCGTCGTGATCATGACCGACCGCGCGCACATGCCGGCGACCAAGCTGCCCAAGGCGCTGTGCTATGAGGAGCTGCTGGCCGCCGAGACGGACGAGCTGATCTGGCCCGAGTTCGACGAGAACACCGCCTCGTCGTTGTGCTACACGTCCGGCACCACCGGTCATCCGAAGGGCGCGCTCTACAGCCACCGCTCGACCCTGCTGCACTGCCTGGTCACCGCGCTGTCGATGGAGATGACCAACCGCGACGTGGTGTGCCCGATCGTGCCGATGTTCCACGTCAATGCCTGGGCGGTGCCCTACCTCGCGCCGGCGTGCGGCGCCAAGCTGGTGTTCCCCGGTCCGGCGCTCGACGGCGCCAGCCTGCACGCGCTGTTCGAGGACGAAGGCGTCACCTGCACCTCGGGCGTGCCGACGGTGTGGCTCGGCCTGCTGCGCCACATGGCGGACAACAAGCTCAGGTTCAGCACGCTGAAGCGGCTTCTGGTCGGCGGCTCGGCTGTGCCGTCCGCCATGCTGAAGAGCTTCGAGGAGACCCACGGCGTGAAGGCGGTGCACGGCTGGGGCATGACCGAGATGAGCCCGGTCGGCAGCCTCGTGATGCTGTCGGGCAAGCTGCTCGACCTGCCGCCGGAGCGCCAGTACGACTACAAGCTCAAGCAGGGCCGCGCGCTGTTCGGCGTCGACATGAAGATCGTCGACGCCGACGGACGCGACGTGCCGCACGACGGAACCTCGCGCGGCGAGCTCCTGGTGCGCGGCCCGTGGGTGATCAGCGCGTACTACGAGGACGAGGCCGGCACCGCAGCGGCATTCGACAAGGACGGCTGGTTCCGCACCGGCGACGTCGCCACGATCGACGAGCGGGGCTTCCTCCAGCTCGTCGACCGGCGCAAGGACGTCATCAAATCGGGCGGCGAGTGGATCAGCTCGATCGACATCGAGAACATGATGATGGGCCATCCCGACGTCGCCGAGGCCGCGGTGATCGGCCTGCCGCACCCGAAATGGGACGAGCGCCCGCTGCTCGTCGTCGTCCCGCGGGAAGGCAGCACGCCGACCAAGGACGCGATGATCGCCTATCTGTCCGAGCGGCTCGCCAAGTGGATGCTTCCCGACGACGTCGTGTTCGTCGCCGAGCTGCCCCACACGGCGACCGGCAAGCTGCAGAAGACCAGGCTGCGCGAGCAGTTCCGCGACTACAAGCTGCCGACGGCCTGAATTCCTACTGCTCGTGGACGCCGATCGTCTCGGCGACGCAGGCGGGCTTGCCGCCGCCCTCGATCTCGACCGTGGTCTCGTAGGTGCAGCGCACCGCGTTGGGCGGCACGTCGTCGACCGCCTTCAGCTTGACCCGCCCACGGATGCGCGCGCCGACCTGTACGGGGGAGATAAATCGCACGCGGTTCGAGCCGTAGTTGATGCCGCGCCGGATACCCTCGATCTTGCGCACCTGGCCGACGAACTGCGAGCACAGCGACAGGGTCAGGTAGCCATGCGCGATCGTCTTGCCGCCCGGCATCTCCTTCTTGCAGCGCTCGACGTCGACATGGATCCACTGATGATCCCCGCTGGCGTCGGCGAAGGTGTTGATGCGCTCCTGCGTCATCGTCATCCAGTCGCTGACGCCCAGCTCCTGGCCGACCGCCGCACGCAGCTCAGCGAAATCCTTGAACACCCGCACCGCCATCGCCGGCCTCCCTTGACCGTTCTTCGAAGTTCGATCCAGCTTGACTCGATTCGCGGACGAAAGCGAGGCTGTGCGCAACTCCGGGAGGAAATCACATGACCGATGCCGTCATCGTCTCGACCGCGCGCACGCCGATCGGCAAGGCATTTCGCGGCGCGCTCAACATGACCCACGGCGCGACCCTGGCCGGGCACGTCATCCAGCACGCGGTCGCGCGCGCCGGCGTCGAGCCCGCCGAGGTCGAGGACGTCATCATGGGCTGCGGCCTGCCCGAAGGCGCGACCGGGCACAACATCGCGCGGCTGGGTGCGCTGCGCGCCGGGCTGCCGGTGACGACGGCGGGTGAGACGGTCAACCGCTTCTGCTCCTCGGGGCTGCAGGCGATCTCGATCGCCGCGCAGCGCATCAAGGTCGACGGCGTGCCCGTGATGGTCGCGGGCGGCCTCGAGTCGATCAGCCTGGTGCAGAACAACCTCAACAAGAAGCACTTCACCGAAGAGTGGCTGATGCAGCACAAGCCCGAGCTCTGGTGGGGCATGATCGACACCGCCGAGACGGTCGCCAAGCGCTACAACGTCAGCCGCGAGGCCCAGGACGCCTACGCGCTCGAGAGCCAGCGCCGCACCGGCGCCGCGCAGGCCGCCGGCCGGTTCGACGCCGAGATCGTCCCGCTGCCGACCGTCAAGCAGGTGACCGACAAGGACGGCAAGAGCTGGACCGAGCCGGTGACGCTCGCCAAGGATGAAGGCCCGCGCCCCGACAGCACCAAAGAGGGCCTCGCCGCCCTCAAGCCGGTGCAGGGGCCCGACAAGTTCGTCACCGCCGGCAACGCGAGCCAGCTCTCGGACGGCGCGTCGGCTGCCGTGCTGATGGACGGCAAGCTCGCCGAGAAGCGCAACCTCGACGTGCTCGGCATCTACCGCGGCATGGCGGTGGTCGGTTGCGAACCCGACGAGATGGGCATCGGGCCGGTGTTCGCGGTACCCAAGCTGCTCGAGCGCAACGGCCTCAAGGTCGACGACATCGGCCTGTGGGAACTCAACGAGGCGTTCGCGGTGCAGGTGCTGTATTGCCGCGACCGGCTCGGCATCCCGGCCGAGCGCCTCAACGTCGACGGCGGCGCCATCGCGGTCGGCCATCCGTACGGCATGAGCGGCGCACGATTGGTCGGTCATGCCTTGATCGAGGGCAAGCGCCGCGGCGAGAAGTACGTCGTCGTGACGATGTGCATCGGCGGCGGCATGGGAGCCGCCGGCCTGTTCGAGGTCGCATGACGTCACCAGCCGTCGCGTATGCGACGCGCGACGGAGTCGCGCTGCTCGCGCTCGCCAATCCGCCGGTCAACGCGCTGAGCCAGGCCGTGTGCCGCGGCATCATAGACGGCCTCGAGCGCGCGCTCGCCGATCCTGCCGTGCGCGCGCTCGTCGTGATCGGACGCGGTCGCGGCTTCTGCGCCGGCGCCGACATCTCGGAGTTCGGCAAGCCGCGGCCGCCCGACGCCGTGCATCTGCGCCACATCATCGCGGCGTTCGACCGCGCATCGAAGCCGCTGATCGCGGCGATCCACGGCAATGCGCTGGGCGGCGGGCTCGAGCTCGCGCTGGCCTGCCACTGGCGCCTCGCGGCGCCGGACGCGCGCATGGGCCTGCCCGAGGTCAAGATCGGACTGCTCGCCGGCGCCGGTGGCACCCTGCGGCTGCCGCGCCTGATCGGCGTCGAGCCGGCGCTCCGCATGATGACGTCGGGCGAGCCGATCGATGGACGGCAAGCCGCGAAACAGGGCCTGGTCGACGAGCTCGCCGAGGGCGACCTCGAGGCGGCGGCGCTGGCGTTCGCCGGACGCGTGCTGGCCGAGGACCGCGCGCTGCGGCGCACGCGCGATTTGCCGGCGCCGGCGGTCGCACCCGACTTCTTCGAGACCTACCGCGCGGCGCTCAAGAAATCGACCCGCGGCTTCATGGCGCCGTTCCTCAGCGTGGCTTGCGTCGAGGTCGGCGTGACGCGATCGGTCGAGGAGGCCACCGCCAACGAGGGCGCCACGTTCGACCGGCAGCTCGGCGCGCCCGAGGCCAAGGCGCTGATCCACAGCTTCTTCGCCGAGCGCAAGGCGGCGGCGATCCCCGACGTGCCGGCCGACACGCCGACGCACAAGATCGGCCGCGCCGCCGTGATCGGCGCCGGCACGATGGGTGGCGGCATCGCGATGTGCTTCGCCAACGCCGGCATCCCCGTGACCCTGGTCGACAGCGCGCAGGATGCGATCGACCGTGGCCTCAGGACCATCGCGGGCAATTATGCGCGCACGGTCGAGCGCGGCCGCCTGAGTCGGTCCGAGATGGACGCGCGCCTCGCGCTCATCACGCCGGCGGTCGGCTACGGGGCGCTGGGTTCGCCCGATATCGTCATCGAGGCGGTGTTCGAGGAGATGCCGATCAAGCAACAGGTGTTCGCCGAGCTCGACCGCGTCTGCCCACCCTCCACCATCTTGGCGACCAACACCTCGACCCTCGACGTCGACGCGATCGCCGGCGCGACCCGACGGCCGGCGCAGGTGATCGGCACGCACTTCTTCAGCCCGGCGAACGTCATGCGCCTGCTCGAGGTGGTGCGCGGCAAGGCGACCGCGAAGGACGTGATCGCGACGACGATGAAGCTGGCACGCGACATCCGCAAGGTCGGCGTGCTGGTCGGCGTGTGCGAAGGCTTCGTCGGCAACCGCATGCTGCGCGGCTATCTGCGCGAGGCCGACTTCCTGGTCGAGGAAGGCGCGCTGCCGCAGGAGGTCGACGCGGCGATCGCGGCCTTCGGCTTTCCGATGGGTCCGTTCGCGATGGCCGATCTCGCCGGGCTCGACGTCGGCTGGCGCATCCGCAAGGGCAAGGCGGCGACCCGGCCCAACCATCTGCGCTACTCGACGATCGCCGACCGGCTGTGCGAGCAGGGCCGCTTCGGCCAGAAGACCGGCGCCGGCTGGTACCGCTACGAGAAGGGCGACCGCACGCCGCGGCCCGACCCCGACGTCGAGGCCCTGATCGTCGCCACGTCGGCCGAGCTCGGCATCGAGCGGCGCCCGATCGCCGAGGCGGAGATCCTCGAACGCTGCCTCTATCCGCTGATCAACGAGGCCGCGCGCATCCTCGAGGAAGGCATGGCGCTGCGCGCCAGCGACGTCGACGTGATCTGGCTCAACGGCTACGGCTTCCCGGCGTGGCGCGGCGGTCCGATGCATTATGCCGACACCCTCGGCGCCAAAGTGATTTACGATGCGGTGCGCCGCTACGAAGCGGTGCACGGCGAGCCGTGGCGCCCGGCGCCGCTGCTCGAGCGCCTCGCGACCGAGGGCGGGCGCTTCGCCGATTTCGCCAGGGAGTGACGAGATGGACCTGAACTACAGCCCCGAGGACATCGCGTTCCGCAAGGAGGTCCGCGCCTTCATCGATGCCACCCTCGACCCCGCGGTGCGCGCCAAGGTCAAGGGCGACAAGAAGCTGGCCAAGCAGGACTTCGTCACCTGGCAGAAGGCGCTCTACAAGAAGGGCTGGATCGCGCCCAACTGGCCGGTCGAGCACGGCGGCACCGGCTGGACGCCGACCCAGCGCCACATCTTCGAGGAGGAGCTGGCGTACGGCCACTGCCCGCGCATCATCCCGTTCGGGCTCAAGATGGTCGGCCCCGTGATCATGAAGTTCGCCAACCAGGCGCAGAAGAACCACTACCTGCCGCGCATCCTCTCGAGCGAGGACTGGTGGTGCCAGGGCTACTCCGAACCGGGCTCCGGGTCGGACCTCGCGTCGCTGCAGACCAAGGCGGTGCGCGACGGCGACCACTACGTGGTCAACGGCATGAAGATCTGGACCTCGGGCGCCCAGCACGCCGACATGATGTTCTGCCTGGTGCGCACGTCGAACACCGGCAAGCGGCAGGAAGGCATCTCGTTCCTGCTGATCGACATGCACTCGAAGGGCATCACGGTGCGCCCGATCGTGACGATCGACGGCGGCGCCGACGTCAACGAGGTGCATTTCGACGACGTGCGCGTGCCGGTCGCGAACCTGGTCGGCGAGGAGAACGCGGGCTGGACCTACGCCAAGTATCTGCTCGGCCACGAGCGCACCGGCATCGCCGGGGTTGCGCACTCCAAGGAGCAGATCAAGCGCCTGAAGGCGATCGCGTCGGCCGAGCGCGCCGGCGACCGCTCGCTGCTCGAGACGCCGCGCTTCCGCGACAAGATCGCGACGGTCGAGATCGACCTGATGGCGCTCGAGATGACCGAGCTGCGCACGGTCTATGCCGAGAGCGCCGGCAAGGGCCCGGGGCCCGAGGCCTCGATTCTCAAGATCCGCGGCACCGAGATCCAGCAGGCGATCACCGAGCTGCTGTTCGAGGCGGTCGGCCACTACGCCTTCCCGGTCGACGACGAGCGCGAGGGCGCCAACGAGCCGCCGATCGGGCCCGACTACGCCGGCCGCCTGGCGCCGCACTACTTCAACTGGCGCAAGAGCTCGATCTACGGCGGCTCGAACGAGATCCAGAAGAACATCATCGCCAAGCTCGTGCTCGGGCTGTAGGAGCCAAGCGATGGATCTCTCCTGGTCATCGGAGCAGCAGCAGCTGCGCGACTCGGTGCAGCGCTGGGTCACGCAGTCCTACCCGTTCGAGGCGCGCCGCAAGCTGATCGCGAGCGAGCTCGGCTGGAGCCGCGACAACTGGCGCCGGTTCGCCGAGCTCGGCTGGCTCGGCGCGGCGCTGCCGGAGGACGTCGGCGGCATCGGCGGCTCGGCGGTCGAGACCCTGATCGTGATGGAGGCGTTCGGGCGCGGCCTGGTGACCGAGCCCTATCTGCCCGCCATCGTGCTGGGCGCCGGCCTGATCGCGGACGCCGGCAGCGCGGCGCAGAAGGATGCGCTGCTCGGCGGCGTGGTCGAGGGCAAGACCCTGCTGGCGCTCGCCTACGCCGAGCCGACCGCGCGCTACGAGACGTTCAACGTCACGACCAAGGCCGCCAAGAAGGGCGGCGGCTACGCGCTGTCGGGCCACAAATGCGTCGTCATCAACGGCGGCGAGGCCGACCGCCTGATCGTCTCGGCGCGCACCGCCGGCGCACCGCGCGACGCGGGCGGCATCAGCCTGTTCCTGGTCGATCCCAAGGCCAAGGGCGTGCGGCTGAAGAGCTATCCGACGGTCGACGGCGGGCGCGCCGCCGAGGTGATGCTGGACGACGTCGCGGTGGCGGCGGGCGATCTGATCGGGCCGGCCGACGGCGGATTGCCGATCCTCGAGCACGCGCTCGACCGCGGCATCGCGGCGGTCGCCGCCGAGGCGTCGGGCGCCATGGCGGTGCTGCACGACACCACGCTCGAGTACCTCAAGACGCGCAAGCAGTTCGGCGTCGCGCTATCGACCTTCCAGGCGCTGCAGCACCGCATGGTCGACATGTTCGTGCACTGCGAGGAATCGAAGTCGATGGCGCTCAAGGCCGCGCTCGAGGTCGACAACGACGACGCGGCCGCGCGTGCCCGCACGCTCGCTGCCGTCAAGGTGCAGATCGGCAAGGCGGCCCGCTCGGTCGGCCAGGAGGCGGTCCAGCTCCACGGCGGCATCGGCATGACGATGGAGTACAAGGTCGGCCACTATTTCAAGCGGCTGTCCTGCATCGAGACGCTGTTCGGCGACGTCGACCACCACCTCGAGCGCTTCGCCCGCGCCGGCTCGTGACTTAACCGCGAAGACGCAAAGACGCGAAGGCAAGAATGCCGCGCGAAGGCGCGGCCAAACCCTCTTCTTTGCGCCTTCGCGTCTTGGCGGTTCTTTCGTTCCTAGTCTAGGCGCCCAGCTCGGGGATGACCCACAGGGGTGTCTCGCCGCGCGCGACGCGCTCGCAATTGTCGAAGCCGTTGCGCAAGCGCGACACGCTGCTCTCCTGGGTCGGTCCGGCGAGGTGCGCGGTCAGCACGACGTTGTCGAGCGAGAAGAACGGATGGTTGGGCGGCGGCGGTTCCTCGGCGAACACGTCGAGCCCGGCGCCGAACAGCTTGTTCGAGGTCAAGGCGTCGTAGAGCGCGGCCTCGTCGACCACCGGGCCGCGGCTGGTGTTGACCAGGATCGCGCCCGGCTTCATCAGCGCGAGCTCGGCGGCGCCGACCAGGCCGCGCGTGGTGTCGTTGAGCGGCACGTGCAGCGAGACGACGTCGGAGGTGTGCAGGAGCTCGCGGAACAGCCGGAAGCGCACGCCGAGCGCGTCCTCCTCGGCCTCGGTGAGGCGCGCGACGTCGTAGTAGTTGACCGTCATGCCGAATGCCTTGGCGAGGCGCGCGGTCTTCTTGCCGATCGTGCCGAGCCCGACGATGCCGAGGGTGCGGCGCATCAGCTCGTGGATCGGCGGCGCCTTGTTGCCACGCCAGCGCCCGCCGCTGACGTTGGTGTGCTGGCGGATCAGCTGGCGCGACACCGCGAGCATCAGCATGAGGGCGTGCTCGGACACCGCGACCGAGTTGGCGCCGCCATTGTTGGCGACCGGCACCTTGTACTTGCGCGCCGCACCGAGATCGGCGCGGTCGTAGCCCGCGCTCAACAGCTGGATCAGCTTGAGCTTCGGCGCCGACTTGTAGAGGTCCTCCTTGATCAGCATGTCGACGAAGCCGACCAGATACTCGGCGTCGGCGATCGCCGCCTTGTATTCGGGCGTGCCGGCGCCGGCGACCACCAGGTCGAAGCCGGGCGGCGTCATCGCGCGCGTCCCCTCGTCGGCCTCGAACAACGGCATCACGAGCACGATCTTGGGTTTGGCCACCGGTCCCTCCTCAGATTCAAAAATCGAGTCGTCCGCTCGACAAAGGATTCACCACAGAGGCACGGAGGACACAGAGAGCGAATTGATGCGCGCAGCGCGCCTTGCCTTCCTCTGTGTCCTCTGTGCCTCCGTGGTGAAAACTCAATTCACCTTGAAGCCGTAGAGCTTGGCGGCGTTGTCGCGCACGACCTTGCGACGCACGGGCTCGGGCAGGTGGCCGAGCTCGCGCTGGATGTACTCCTGCGAGTCGGGCCAGATGCCGTCGGGATGCGGGAAGTCCGAGCCCCACATCACGTTGTCGACGCCGATGTCGTCGAGCAGCTTCACGCCGATGCGGTCGCTCTGGTAGGTCGCGTAGCACTGGCGCCGCCAGTACTCGCTCGGCTTCATTTTGAGATCGAGGTCCTTGTACTGGTCCTCCCACTCGAGATCCATGTGATCGAGCACGTAGGGGATCCAGCCGGTGCCGCTCTCGCCGATCACCAGCTTGAGGGTCGGGCGATGCTCGAGCACGCCGGCGAAGATCACCGACATCAGCAGCTCGGCCATGTGCATCTGGAAGCTCGAGATGTGCACCGCGTGCGCGGCGCGCCCGACCTTGGGCGGGAGCTTGGCGTAGTCGGGCAGCGCGCCGCCGACGGTGTGGAAATGCACCGGCAGCCCGGCCTCGGCGGCGGCGTCCCACATCGGGTTCCACCACGGGTCCCACAAGGGCGTCATGCCGCGCCGGTTGGCGACGTCGAGCCCGCGCACCTTGCCCTCCTTGGCGACGCGCTTGATCTCGGCGACCGCGCCCTCCATGTCCTGGCTCGGAATGCAGGCGAGCCCGGCGAAGCGCTCCGGATGGCTGCCGCAGAAGGCGGCCAGCCACTCGTTGTAGATGCGCAGCATCTCGTTGGCGGCCTCGGCGTCGTTGAGCCGCATGCTGGCGCCCAGGATGCCGTAGAGCACCTCGCCCTGCACGCCGTCGCGATCCTGGTCCTTGATCCTGAGGTCGGGGTCGGTCAGGCGCCGGATGCCCTTCTTGCCGTCGTCGTAGAGCCCGGTCGAGGCCATGCGGTCGGAGCGGTGGATGACGCCGGGCACATATTCGCGGCCGGCCGAGCCCATGCCGTTCATCAGCCCGAAATAGGCGCCGTTCTTCGACACCCACTGCTTGCCCTTGGGCCCGTCGGTGACGCAGGGCATGCGGTCCTTGAGCGCCGCGCGGGCGTTCGACGTGAACAGATCGGGCGGCAGCCAGATCAAGTCGACATGGCAGTCGGCCGAGATGACCTCGTATTTCATGCCCTTCCCCCCGTCGCGGCGCATGGCTTCCGCCCAGTATAGCGCGCCCCCGGGCGTCCGCGTCGAGCGCTCCGCGAAACCAGCGCTAGGGTGCGAGCGCGACCGTCATGGCGGTCAGCGTGTGGCTGGCGAGCAGGCGCACGACGCTGCCGGAGGCGAGCTCGAGCGGCTCGGGAAAGCGGTAGAGCACGTGCATCCAGCCGTTGGCGCCGGCGTCGGCGCGCGGCCGGTTGTCGTAGCGCGTGTCGGCGTCGAGCTCGAGCGCGAGCCACTGCGCGACGCCGATGCAGCGGCCGGCGCGGCGCACCGGCACCTCGATGAGCTTCCGCTCGGGCGCGAAGCGCGGTTGCGTCAGGTCGAAGCGGAACAGCTCGACGTCGTCCGACAGCACGTCGTGCGGCACGCGGTCGAGATGCATGCCGAGCTTGTGCGGCGCCAGCGCGTTGAACGGCGACACGTCGAAGCCGGCCGCCGCGTGCACGAAGAACTGCGCTTCGAGCGCCGGCCCGCCGGCGAGGTAGCCGCGCGTCGCGGCGGCGCGCGGGATGATCACGGCGTCTTCCGTCAGCAGCCGCGCGCGCGCGTGCTCCAAGGTCGGCAGCACGTGCTCGGACAAGGCACCGCTGGCGAATGTCTCGGTCACCAGGAGATCGGCGCGGTCGGGCAGGTCGTCGCCGACCAGGAGCTGGTCGGAGCGCTTGGCGTGCAGCGCGATGCGGTCGGCGAGACCGTTCAGCTCGATCACCGCGCGGGCGCGCGCGGCGATCTGCGGCACCGCCTCGCAGGTGGTGACGCGGCGCGCGCCGGCGCGCGCCGCCATCATGGCGAGCAGCCCGGCGCCGGTGCCGATGTCGAGCACGTGCCGACCGGGCGCGGCGCGCCGCAGCGCGCGGTCGTAGGCCTGGTTGCGCGGCGCATCGTGCATCATCGGGAAGTGCCACTGCGGCACCAGCTTGCTGCACGCGAGGTCGAGATTGTCGCGCGCCTCGACGAAGCCCGGATCGATCGCGAGGGCGCGCCGATAGGCCTCGATCGCCGCATCGAGCCCGCCCTCGGCCTCGTGCACCGAGCCCAGATTGTTGAGCGCGTGGGCGTAGTCGGGCTTGAGCGCGACGGCGCGCTCGAACGCCGTGCGCGCCGCGGCCGACTGACCGAGCGCGTTCAAGGTCACGCCCAGATTGTTGTGATATTCGGGTTCGTTCGGCTCGCCCGCGACCGCCTGCTCGAACAGACGGGCGGCCAGCGCGGTCTGGCCGGTCTGGAACGCCAGGAGCCCGAGTTGATGGTTGGCGAGCGGATTGGTCGGCTCGCGCTGCAGCACCTCCTGGAACAGCGCGACGGCGCGCGCCACCTCGCCGGCACGGTAATGCCCGAAGGCCTGCGCCAGCACCTCGTCGACCGAACCCTCCATGCGCGCGCCGGTCCTCGTGATGCGCGCGGCCGACCACGCCGCGCGCCGGCACTCTCCGCCGCCATCGTTAAGAAACGGCAAATTGGCGCGGACGCATTAGCGCGGCTGGTTCGTCCGGTCGTATCGCGCGCGTGCGCCAGAGCGCCTAGGTCGACGCGCGGTCTCCATCGCCGCTGATCGGCTTACCGGGTGATCCGCCGATAGCCGCGTTCGCCTAAGGGATGATTCCGCGCAACGCGTACGATCCTCGGGGTGTTTCGCCTGTGACACCGGCGTGAGGATAAAATGACACGGGTGGGGTCACACGGCCGGGCGCGCGCGCTCGCGGCGCTGCTCATTGCTGTTCCGCTTGCCGCGCGCGCGTCGACGCCGCCGGACGGCGCATCAACGAACACGCCCGTGCAGATCGTCGACGCCGCGCTGCACGATACCGTGGCGGCGCTGGCGACGCCGGCCGACGCCGTCCCGACACGCGCGGAGCGCCTGCGGTTGGTGTTCACCCGCTACTTCGACGTCGCCCAGATGGGCCGCAACAGCGTCGGTGCCACCTGGCGGTTGGTCGCTCCCGCCCAACAGACCCAGTTCCTGGTCACCTTCGAGACGTTCCTGATCACCAGCTATGTCGGCCCGCTCGAGCATGCCGGCGATCTCAAGTTCGGCCCCGCCCGCATGGTGGAGCCGCCGCCGGGATCGGCCGGCGACGGCGCCGACGGCATCGCCCGCGTGCGCGTCGACCTGGTGTCGACGGATGGGCCGCCGAACGCCGTGCTCATCGCGCTCCATCGCGGCGACGACGGCGGCTACCGGATCGTCGACGTCGCAGCCGAGGCGGTCAGCCTGGGCCATGTGCTGGCCGCCGATTTCGGCGCCTTCCTGCGGCGCAACGGCGGCCGCCTCGACGCCCTGGTCGGCGCGCTCCAGGAAAAGATCGCCGGCGCCGCGAGGGCGCCATGAGCGGCCGCACGATCCTCGTCGTCGAGGATGATCCGACGTTCGCGTTCGCGCTCGATCGGTGCCTGCGGGAGGCCGACTTCGAGGTCATTCGCGCGGCCGACAGCCTCGAGGCGCTGCGCCATCTGGAGTCGGGCCATCGGCTCGACCTGCTGCTCGCCGACATCCACATGCCGGCGGGCCAGCCGCACGGCATCGCACTGTCGATGATGGCGCGGGTACGGCGGCCGAGGCTCCCTGTCATCTTCATGTCGGGTTACCCGGGCTTGATCAAAGAGGGCCGGCTCGACGCGCCGGTGTTCGAGAAGCCGTTCGATCTCGGCTCGCTGGTCGAGACGATCCACGCCCGGTTGCGGATCGAGCCGGCGCATGCACCGCGACAGCCCGACCGACGCGCATAGACGCAACGACGTAGCCGTGTCGTCTCGTCTGCAGGCGGTCGCGGCGCGCACCGCAACTTCGGCGTGACGGCGTCGTTAACCAATCAACGGGAATCCAAGCGAGCCGCGCGAAACAGAGGGCCGATACCGTGAGAGCCGACCGGCCGACGATCGCCCTGATCGAAGACGACCCCTTGGTGCGGATGGCGCTCGCCAGAGCAATCGACGACGCCGACTACAACGTGCTCTCGGCCGCCTCGGGCGCCGAAGGGCTGGCCTTGCTCGAGGAGCACGACCGCGTGATCGATCTGGCGGTGGTCGACGTCGTGCTGCCGGGCCGGCTCGACGGCATCGCGCTGGTCCGCGAAGCCCACCGCCGCCATCCCGGTCTGCGCGTCATCCTGACCAGCGGCCACCCGGCGCCCGCCGAGGTCGACCTGACGGGGTTCGGCGAGTTCGTCGCCAAGCCGACCCGCGTACCCGCGCTGCTGGCGACCATCGAGCGCCAGCTCGGGCTGGGTCACGCCGCCCGGTCCCAGCCGAATTGAGGCGACCGCCGCTCAGCCGCCGCCGGTGATCGTCACCCCGCCGTCGGCGACCAGCACCTGCCCCGTCATGAAGCGCGCCGCCGCCGAGGCGAGGAACACAGCGGTGCCGGCGATGTCGATCGGCTCACCAATGCGGCCGAGCGGCGACGCCTTGAGGGTGCGCGCGAGGCGCTCGGGATCCTCCCACAGGGCGCGCGCGAAATCGGTGCGCACCAGGCCGGGCGCGATGCAGTTGACCGTGACGTTGCGGGCGCCCCACTCGACCGCGAGGTTGCGCCCGAGCTGGAAGTCGGCCGCCTTGGAGATCGCGTAGGTGCCGAGCGTGGCGCTGCCGCGCAGCCCGCCGATGCTCGAGACGATGATCACGCTGCCGCCGCCGGCCGCGGCGATGTGCGGCAACGCCATCTGGCACAGCCAGTGGTTGGAGCGCACGTTCGAGCCCATGATGCGGTCGAAGGCGTCGTCGGGAATCTTCGACAGCGAGCCGTAGAACGGGTTGACCGCCGCGTTGCACACCAGGATGTCGAGGCGCCCCCACTGCTCGAGCGTGCCGTCGACCAGCGCCTGCAGCTGATCCTTGTGGCCGATGTTGCACGGGATCGCGACCGCCTCGCCGCCGGCGCCGCGGATCGCCGCGACGACCTCGTCGCACAGCGGCGCCTTGCGGCTCGACACCACGACCTTGGCGCCGGCGACGGCGAGCTGCTCGGCGATCGCCCGTCCGATGCCCTTCGACGAGCCGGTGACGACCGCCACCTTGCCGCTCAGATCGAACAGTCCCGCCATCGCCGTCCCTCCTCCACCCGCCGGCTGCCGTCGCGTCCAGACTAGCCCCCTGCCCCCTCCAGGGGGAGGGTCGGGGTGGGGGTGTCATCTGGGTGGGGGGTGTCACCCACGCCGCCTCGTGTTAAGAATCGATGTCATGCCGATCTCGCTCGACGACCGCTACAAGCTCGAGGCGACCAAGGTCTTCCTGACCGGCGCGCAGGCGATCACGCGCCTGCCGATGATGCAGCACGCCCGCGACCGCGCGGCCGGGCTCGACACCGGCGGCTACATCAGCGGCTACCGGGGCTCGCCGCTCGGCACCTACGACCAGCAGCTCACCCAGGCCAAGCGCTTCCTCGACGCGCACAACATCGTCTTCCAGCCGGGCGTCAACGAGGACCTGGCGGCGACCGCGATCTGGGGCACGCAGCAGGCGCACCTGTCGGGCGAAGGCAAGTACGACGGCGTGTTCGCGATCTGGTACGGCAAGGGCCCCGGGGTCGACCGGTCGGGCGACGCCTTCCGCCACGGCAACCTCGCCGGCACCGCGCCGCACGGCGGCGTGCTGGTGCTGATGGGCGACGACCACACCTGCGAGTCCTCGACCACCGCGCATCAGAGCGAGTTCGCGCTGGTCGACGCGATGATCCCGATCCTCAATCCGGCCGGCGTCCAGGAGTATCTCGACTTCGGGCTCATGGGCTGGGCGCTGTCGCGCTGGTCGGGCTGCTGGGTCGGGCTCAAATGCGTGCACGACACCATCAGCACGGCGGCGACGGTCGACGCACGCCTCGATCGGGTGCAGGTGACCGTGCCGACGGATTTCGAGATGCCGCCGGGCGGCCTCAACATCCGGCGCTTCGAGCATCCGCGCGAGCAGGAGGCGCGGCTGCACAATTTCAAGATCGACGCGGTGCGCGCCTTCGCGCGCGCCAACCGGTTCGACAAGATCGTGATGAACTCCGCCGTCGCGCGGGTCGGCATCGTCACGACCGGCAAGTCCTACCTCGACGTGCGCCAGGCGCTCGACGAACTCGGCATCGACGAGGCAGTCGCCGCGCAGCTCGGCATCCGGCTCTACAAGGTCGCCATGCCGTGGCCGCTCGAGCCCCACGGCGTGCGCACGTTCGCCGAAGGTCTCGACCTCGTCATCGTCGTCGAGGAGAAGCGCGGGCTGATCGAGTGGCAGCTCAAGGAGCAGCTCTACGGCACGCCCGGCGCGCCGCGCGTGATCGGCAAGACCGACGAGCAGGGCGCGCGGCTGTTCGGCTCGGCCGGCGCGCTCGACCCCAACCACATCGCGCTGGTGATCGGTCAGCGCCTGGTCGCGCGCGGCGTCGGCCAGCGGCTCGGCAACCGGCTCGGCGAGATCGAGGCGCTGGCGCAGCACCATCCGGCCGAAGTCGGCATGACGCGCACGCCGTATTTCTGCGCCGGCTGCCCGCACAACAGCTCGACCCGCGTGCCCGACGGCAGCCGCGGCTACGCCGGGATCGGCTGCCACTGGATGTCGCAGCTGATGGACCGCTCGACCCTCGGCTACACCCAGATGGGCGGCGAAGGCGCCAACTGGATCGGCGAGGCGCGCTTCAGCAAGCGCGGCCACGTGTTCCAGAACATCGGCGACGGCACCTATTTCCATTCCGGCCTGCTCGCGATCCGCGCCGCGATCGCGTCGGGCGTCAACATCACGTACAAGATCCTCTACAACGACGCGGTCGCGATGACCGGCGGGCAGGCCCACGACGGGCCGCTGTCGGTGCCGCTGATCACCCGCCAGGTCCACGCCGAGGGCGCCCAGCGCGTCGTCGTGGTGACCGACGAGCCCGACAAGTACCCGACCGGCACCGACTTCGCGCCCGGCGTCCAGGTCTATCCGCGCGAGGAGCTCGACCGCGTGCAGCGCGAGCTGCGCGAGATCGCCGGCACCACGGTGCTGGTCTACGACCAGACCTGCGCCGCCGAGAAGCGCCGTCGGCGCAAGCGCAAGCTGATGGTCGATCCGCCCAAGCGCGTCGTCATCAACGAGGCGGTGTGCGAGGGCTGCGGCGACTGCGGCGTGCAGTCGAACTGCGTCGCGGTGGCGCCGCTCGAGACCGAGTTCGGCCGCAAGCGCACGATCGATCAGTCGTCGTGCAACAAGGACTTCTCGTGCGTCAAGGGCTTCTGTCCGAGCTTCGTCACGGTGCACGGCGGCCAGCTGCGCCGCGGCCGGCGCGCCGCCGCCGGGCCGTTCGCCGCGCTGCCCGAGCCCGTGCTGCCCGACGCCACGCAGCCCTACGGCATCGTCGTGACCGGCGTCGGCGGCACCGGCGTCGTCACGATCGGCCAGCTGCTCGGCATGGCGGCGCATGTCGACGGCAAGGCCGCGGGCGTGCTCGACATGACCGGCCTGGCGCAGAAGAACGGCGCGGTGATGAGCCACGTGCGCATCGCCGCGGCGTCGGATGCCATCAAGACGGTGCGCATCGCCGCCGGCGGCGCGCACGCGCTGATCGGCTGCGACCTCGTGGTGACGGGCGGCGCCGAGACCTTGCGGGCGGCGCGCCGCGGCACGACGCGCGCGATCGTCAACACCCACGAGGTGATGACCGGCGAGTTCACGCGCCAGGCCGACCTCGCCTTTCCGTCCGACGCGTTGCGCCACGCCATCGTCGAGTCGGTCGGCGCGACGCGCGCCGAGTTCGTCGACGCCTCGCGGCTCGCCACCGCGCTGATGGGCGACGCCATCGCGACCAACCTCTTCATGCTCGGCTACGCCTACCAGAAGGGCCTGGTCCCGCTCACCGCCGCCTCGATCGAGCGCGCGATCGAGCTCAACGGCGCCGCGGTCGAGATGAACAAGCAGGCCTTCCTGTGGGGCCGCCGCGCCGCGGTCGACCTCGGCGCGGTCGAGCGCACGGTGGCGGCAAACGTGGCCGTGCCGCCCGGCCGCGCGCTGTCGCGCACGCTCGACGAGCTGATCGAGCGGCGGGTCGCGGCGCTGGTCGACTACCAAGATGCCGCCTACGCCGCGCGCTATCGCGGTCTGGTCGAGCGCGTGCGCGCGGCCGAGGCG
>DATJNS010000293.1:0-11773 GCA_035507915.1 Candidatus Sulfotelmatobacter sp. | reverse complement strand
CGTCCGCCTTGGCGACCCGCACGCCGCCGCCGGTGCTCATGAACAGCTTGGTGCCCGGCTTGGGCGCCACGAACGCGCCCGACAGCGTCTTGGACGGACTCGTGAGCCCGGCCGGCGACGGCGCCGCCGCCGCTGCCGCGGCGACCTGGGGCGCGCCGGTCGTGGGCGCGGGCATCGGGGTTCCGGGCGAGGCGCCACGCGCCACGGACGCCGTCGACACGGCGACGCGGTTACGCGCCAGCGCCGCGAAGCTGCCGTTCGGGTATTGCTGGAGATAGGCGCGGAAGTCGGCCGGATCGCGGCTGTCCTTGATGGTCTCCCAGAACAGCGTCTCGGTGCTCGGCTGGCTCGGCGCCGCCGCCGCAACGACGGTCGCGGGCGGCGCGCCTGCGGCCGTCGGCGCGTGGAAATAGAAGTCGCCGGTCAGCGACGAGCTCTCCCATGGCGTCTGCTGGCCGGCCGACTTCTCCATCACGCTCGCGCGCACGTGCTTGAAGACGTCCTCGATCTTGGCGTTAGGCGTGTCGAGGGCGGCCAGGAGCTCGCTGGTGTAAAGCCCGTTGTTGCCGGCGCCGTCGGCCGCGACCTTGCCGGGCGCGGTCGCGTAGGCAATGTAGCTGCCGGCCGGCGCATCCATCGAGGCGAGGCCGCCCGATTGGCCGCGGAAGCGCCGCTCGAACGGATTGTTGCGGCAAGCGTCGAGCACCACGATGTTCACGCGCGCCTGGGCGGCGCTCATCTGGTCGAGCACGGCGTCGACGTCGACCGCTTCGAGGCGCACCGTCTGCTCGGTCGCGATCTCGGCGTCGACCGGCATCAGATAGTTCTTGCCGTTCACCTGCATGCCGTGCCCGGCGTAGAAGAACATGCTGACCGAGTCGGCATTCAGCTTGACGCTGAACTGGCCGATCGCGCGCTCCATCTGTTGCTTGGTGCCGTTCTCGACCTCGGTGACGTCGAAGCCGAGCGCGCGCAGCTTGGTCCCCATCGCGCGCGCGTCGTTGACCGGGTTCTTGAGCGCCGCCGCGCCCGCGTAGGCACTGTTGCCGATCACCAGCGCGACGCGTTGCTCGGACGCCGTCGCGGCGGGCACCGCCAGCCCCGCCGTGAGCAGCCAAATCAGACCGCACAGACGCCCAACCGGCCGCATCGATGGCCTCTCCGCCTCGCCCGGCACGTAGGGGGGCAGTCT
Source organism: Candidatus Sulfotelmatobacter sp. (assembly GCA_035507915.1). Taxonomy (GTDB): domain Bacteria; phylum Pseudomonadota; class Alphaproteobacteria; order Elsterales; family Elsteraceae; genus JACQAI01. The sequence continues at coordinate 10,581 of DATJNS010000293.1, read as the reverse complement.
AGCAGATTTCCCGGCGCGGTCGCCCGTGCGGCCCATCACAGGATGGCCCGTCACGCGCGATGCGCAGGCGCGGTCGAAGGTCCGTGGTGGGTTAGACGAGTTCCTTGAGCTCGGTGCCGGCCTTGAAGGCGATCCGCTTGCCGGCGCGGATCTTGAGCAGTTTGCCGGTGCGGGGATGGCGCACGTTGCGCGCGGCGCGCTTGGCCAGCCGGAAGCTGCCGAAGCCGGTGACCGAGAAGGTGCCATCCTTTTTCAGATTGCGCAGGATCGTGTCGAACACGACGTCAACCACGTCGCGCGCTGCCCGGCCGGACAGGCGCCGTTTCTTCTTAACCGCCTCGATCAAGATTGCTTTGCTCATCGATGGCTCCCATCTCCCCCCAATAGGGCAGGCAATCGTGGTCGATCCGCGTGCGCTCCACAACCGATTTCCCGCGCGCGGCGATGAGTCGTGCCGCGGATCGCGTCGGCACCGATTCGCGGCATTTTCCCACGCGACGCCGCTTGGCACCGGCGCCGCATGATGTCAGGTTGGCATCGGAGGTGACGGGCGCATGAAGTACATCTGCGACGCCCCGCGCGGGCTCACCTGGTTTCGCATCGAGACGGACGTCGAAGCGGCCGCCGAGAGCGAGACGATGCAGCATGCCGTGGAGAAGCACTTCCGTCGCGCGCGCGACAAGGCATCGGAGACCTTCCAGCCGGTATCGACCGTGTTCTTCGAGCAGGAGATCGGCCGCGAGGCCCACATCCAGCGCGAGATGCCGCTGTTCCTCACACTGCGCGCGGACGACGGCACCGGCCTCGTGACCGCGATGGTGCCGCCGCGCGGCGAGAACGACCCGAGCTTCCGTCCGATCATCGTCGGCGCCGCCAATGCCGATCCCTATCCCGACCACGAGGACGCCATAAACGCGCTGGCCCAGCATTTCGGGCTCAATCTCGAGCGCAGCCGCTGCTACCCGTACGCCAAGGAGTGAGACGACCTCAGGCGTAGCCCGCGAACGCGTGGGGCAAGCGCCGGATATCCTGGATCAGGTCGGTGGGCAGGCCGATCGCGCTACCGTCGCCCGCGCCGGTCTGAATGGTGTCGACCAACCCGCCGTAGCGTGCTGCCAGCGCCCGGACGATCTCGTCGTAGCGTCCGACCGCGGCGAACAGATGGACGACGTCGTCCGACACCATGCCGGCCATCTCGGCCCAACGCCCCTGGCGCGTCATCTGGTTGAGCGCGCGGCCGAGGTCTCCGAGGCCGTGGGCCTCGAGCACCGGCCAATAGGCCGGCGTCGAGCCGTAGAACGCCACGCGCGCGCGCACCCATTCGAAGCGTTGACGCACCGCGGCGTCGTCGGGGCCGGTGGCGAGGAAGCCGCCGCCCGCGACCTCGAAGCGCGCACGGGGCCGCCCGACCTTGGCGAGCCCCTCGGCCAGCTTCGGCATGACGGCCCGCTCCAGATAGGCGCGCGTCGCGAACGAATGCAGCTTGATGCCGTCGCACTCCTCGGCCGCGACCGCGATCATCGCGGGACCGACCGCGGCGACCGTGATCGCCGGCGCGGGCGCATCGATCGGCTCCGGCGTGAAGTTGGGCGTCATCAGGGTGAAGCGATAATGCGTGCCCTCGTAGGCGAGCTTCTCGCCGGTCTTCCAACAGCGCCAGATCGCCCGCAGCGCCTGGACGTATTCGCGCATGCGCGGTGCGGGCGCGCTCCACGGCACCGAGAAGCGGCGTTCGTTGTGCGCGCGGATCTGCGAGCCCAGCCCGACCGTGAAGCGGCCGCCGGTGGCGCCGGCGAGGTCCCACCCCATGCAGGCGATCACCATCGGCGAGCGCGCGAAAGCGATCGTGATGCCGGTGTGCAGCTCGACGCGCTCGGTCTGGGTGCCGGCGACCGCCAACGGCATGAACGGGTCGTGCTTGTTCTCCGAGCACACCAGCCCGTCGTAGCCGGCGGCCTCGAAGGCGCGCGCGGTCGGGCCGACGGTTCGCAGATCCTCCTGCGGCAGCGTGGCGAAAACCCGCATCGCGCGCGCTCCTATTCGGCCGGCGCCAGACCGCGCTCGCGGTTGGTCTCGCCGAGCAGGCTCAGGCAGACCACCGCGATCACGGCCAGCGCGATCACGTAGAGGGACACCGGCCAGGTCGCGCCGCCGGCGCTCGCCTGCAGCGAGGTCGCGATCAAGGGCGCCAAGCCGCCGCCGAACACCGCGCCCAGCTGATAGCCGAGCGACGCGCCCGAGTACCGGACGTCGGTGTCGTAGATCTCGGTGAAGAACGCCGCCACCGGGCCGTAGACCGCGCCGAAGGCGATCAGCGCGACGGTCATCGCGACCGTGATGATCACCGGATCCCTGGTCTCGACCATCCAGAACAGCGGGAAGATGTAGAGCCCGATGAAGATCGCGGCCCCCATCACGACCGGCAGTCGGCCGACCCGATCGGACAGCGCGCCGAAGCCGATCGAGGCGAAGATCTGGAAGAACGACGCGATCATCACGGCGTTCAGCATCGTCGGGATGCCGACGCCGAGCTTGATCCCGCCATAGGTCAGCATGAAGACCACGATGACGAAATAGCCGCCATTGATCAGCAGGAAGGCGCCGGCGGTGAGCAGGATCTCGCGCGGGTGGCGTCGGATCGCCTCGAGCACCGGCACGCGCGGCGCGCGGCCCTGGCGCTGCACCTCCAGGAACTCGGGGGTCTCGACGATCTTGGTGCGCACGTAGAGGCCGATCAGGATCATGAACACGCTGGCGAGGAACGGCACGCGCCAGCCCCAGGTCAGGAAGTCGGGCCCGCTCCACGTCGCCGACAGGCTGAGCAGCCCCGCGGCGACCACCAGGCCGAGCGGCACGCCGCCGTTCGGAAAGCCGCCGAGGAAGCCACGCCGGTTGCGCGGCGCGTGCTCGATCACGACCAGCACCGCGCCGCCCCACTCGCCGCCATAGGCGATGCCCTGGACGAAGCGCAGAACCGTCAGCAGGATCGGCGCCAGGATGCCGATCTGGGCGTAGGTCGGCAGCAGGCCGATCACCGCGGTGACGGCGCCCATCAGGCCGAGCGTCAGCATCAGCATCGGCTTGCGGCCGATGCGGTCGCCGTAATTGCCGATCAGGACGCCGCCGATCGGGCGCGCGACGAAGCCGACCGCATAGGTCGCGAACGCCAGCAGGGTGCCGGCGAGCGGATCGGAGCCGGGGAAGAACAGCCGGCTGAAGACCAGGCCGGCGGCGCTGCCGTAGAGCAGGAAATCGTAGGCCTCGAGCGCGGTGCCGAAGAAACTGCCGATCACGGCCTTGCGCGCCGACGAGCTGCCGAACATGCCGCCCGTCGTGCTGTCGTTCGCGGTCACGGGGCCCCTCCCTATCGTTGGCGAAAACCTAGCACGGCGCGCGCCGTGCGCGAGCGCGCGAATCGACAGTGGCCGCGCGACCGGCGATGGCCTACCGTGGCCGCAACCACCACGGGAGCCGACCGATGCGACCGACCACTCAGCTGCGCCAGCTGCTCGCCCGACCGGGCGCGATCGTGGCGCCCGGCGTCGCCGACGCGCTCAACGCGCGCCTGGTCGCGCAGCACGGGTTCGACGCGGTGTACATGACCGGCGCGGGCACCACCGCGACGCGCCTCGGCATGCCCGACGTCGGGCTGCTCACGATGACCGAGATGGTCGACAATGCCGCGCGCATCGCCGACGCCAGCGGCCTGCCGACGATCTCGGACGCCGACACCGGCTACGGCGGCGTGCTCAACGTGCGGCGCACCATCCAGAGCTACGAGCGCGCCGGCGTCGCCGCCGTGCACCTCGAGGACCAGGTGATGCCCAAGCGTTGCGGCCACCTCGCAGGCAAGCAGCTGGTGCCGGCCGAGGAGATGGTCGCCAAGCTCAAGGCGGCGACCGACGCGCGCGTCGACGCCGACTTCGTCATCATCGCGCGCACCGACGCGATCGCGGTCGAAGGGTTCGAGGCCGCGCTCGAGCGCGCCCAGCGCTATCGCGAGGCCGGCGCGGACATACTGTTCGTCGAGGCGCCGAGCGAGGCGCAACTGCCCGAGATCGCGCCGCGCCTCAAGGGCGCGCCGCTGCTCTACAATCTCGCGTCGAGCGGCAAGACGCCGTTCCTCGGCCAGGCCGAGATCGAGCGGCTCGGCTTCAAGCTAATCATCTACCCGAACTGGGTGATCCTGGCGCAGATCCGCGCCGCCAGCCATGTGCTCAAGACGCTGAAGGAGACCGGCTCGATCGCCAGCCTGACCAACGAGGTCGCGAGCTTCCGCGAGTTCTTCGACCTGATGGGCATGCCGGAGGTTCAGGCGCTCGAGGCACGCTACGGCGTCGCCGAGGAAGGTCGCGCGAAGTACTGAGCGCTACGACTGCGCGACGAACGCGTCGAGGATCTCGGCGCCGGTGGCGGACCACACGCCGGCGTGGCGCGTGATGTGCGCAAGGGCGGCCTCGAGCGCGCCGATGCGGTAGGGCTGGCCGATCACCCAGGGGTGCAGCGAGATCGCCATGATGCGGCCGCCGGCGTGCTCGGCCTCGCGGTACAGCAGGTCGAATTGGTCGGTGACCGCGCGCGTGAACTCGTCCTCGGAATGGTGGTTGTTGACCAGGATCGTATAGTCGTCGATGTCGATCGGGTGCGGCATCGCGTGGATCGTGCGCCCGCCCGCATTCAGCGCGAACGGCATGTCGTCGTTGACCCAGTCGCACACGTAGTCGATGCCCTCGGCGGCGACCAGGTCGAGCGTCGCGCGCGACTCCGACTTCGCGGGCGACAGCCAGCCGCGGACCTTCTGACCCGTCGCGCGGCGCAGCAGGGCCAGCGACTCGGCGATCAGCGCCTGCTCCTGCTCGACCGGCAGACCCTCGTAGTGCAGATGATCCATGTCGCGGCCGTGGCCGATGACCTCCCAGCCGCGGGTCGCGCATGCCGCGAGCAATGACGGATAGCGCGCCGCGACCGCCGCGTTGACCGCGACCGAGGCACGCACACCGAAGCGCTCGAGCGCCTGCATGACGCGCCAGATGCCGACCCGGTTGCCATAGTCGCGCAGCGTGTAGTGTCGCAGGTCCGGGTAGGCGGTGACCATCGCCCCCGGCGGCTTGAAGGGCTTGCCCGCCATGTCGAGCGGGAACCACTCGAGCGCCGGGATCACCCACAGCGCGATGCGCGCGTCGCCCGGCCAGCGCACCTGCTTGCGCGTCGGCAGCGGCGACCACGCGTAGCGCGCGTGGTCCATGCCGTAGCGGCGGTGCGGGTAGTCGAGGTAGCCCGGCGGCAGGGTCACGGCGCCTCTCCCACGGGCTGCGAGGCCTCGGCGAACGCGTCGAAGTGATTCTCGATGAAGTGCTGCGCGATCTCGCGGCCGGTCGCGAGCCAGACCTTGTCGTGGCGCGCGATGTAGGCGAGCGCCGCCTCGAACGCGGCGATGCGGTAGGGCTGGCCGACCAGATACGGGTGCAACGGGATGCACATCACGGTACCGGAGCGCGCACCCTCCTCGTAGAGCCGATCGAACTGCCGCTTGATGATGTCGGCGTAGGCGTGCGGGCTCACCAGGTTGACGTTGTAGACGATGACGTCGTTCATCTCGAGCGAGTACGGGATGCTGGCGAGCCGGCCCGTCTTGGTCTTGATCGGGCACGGCTGGTCGTCGTGGAACAGGTCGCAGCAGTAGCTGAGGCCCATCTCGGCGATCAGGTCCAGGGTGCGCTCGGTGTAGGTGAGCGCCGGGGCGAGCCAGCCGTCCAGCGGCTGGCCGGTGTGCTTCTTGATCGTGTCGATCGAATCCTGGATGACCGCGCGCTCCTCTTCCTCGCTCATGCCGAACAGGTAGCGCGTGTTGTAGGTGCCGTGGGAGTAGAACTCCCAGCCGCGCTTGGCGCACGCCTCGATCACCTCGGGGTGATGCTCGCATACTGCGACGTTGAGCGACACGCTGCCGCGCACGCCGCAGCGGTCCATCGCGTCCATCATGCGCCAGAAGCCGGCGCGGTTGCCGTAGTCGCGATAGGCGTAGTTGAGCACGTCGGGATGCGGGCGCGCCCACGCGGCACGCGTCGGGCTCTTCGGCGGGTCGAGCTCGTAGAACTCGATGTTGGGCGCGACCCAGAACGCGACGTGGGCACCGTTCGGCCAGCGGATCGGCGGGCGCTCGTGATAGGGCAGGTAGTCGTAGAAGCCGGGGTCGCGTGCCATCGCGCGCGGGTCAGTCGTTGGCGGGAGCGTATTGCGTCATGAAATCGATCACCTCGGCGACCGGCACCACGTCGGCATACTTGATCGCCATGTCGTAGAGGTTGGCGAAGTGCGGGCTCTCATGCTTGTCGGCGACGCATTCCTCGGGCACCACCGTGCGGTAGCTGCGCGACAAGCTGTCGACCACGGTGGCGCGCACGCAGCCCGACGTCGAGCCGCCGGTCACCACCACGGTGTCGATGCGGTGGAAATTGAACACCGAACCCAGGTTGGTCTCGAAGAAGGCCGACGCCATGCGCTTGTTGATCACGACGTCGCGCTTCGCGTCGACGCGCAGGCGGTCGTCGAACTCGGCACGGCGCGAGCCGATCTTGATGTTCTGCAGCGAGTCGGGCGTGTTCGAGCGCGTGCCCCACACCCCGGCGTCCTCGCCCGAATCCATGTAGGCGACGTAGGTCCACACCACCGGGCAGTTCTTGGCACGAAACAGGTCGGCCAACGTGTTGACGTACTCGAGTTGCTTGGGATCGCTCTCGTAGGCGGTCGAGAACTCGCCGACCGCCGTGTACGCCTTCTGCAGGTCTATGTTGATCAGCGCGGGCCGGCGCCCGAAGCCGAAGCGCTTGCGCGTCGGGTTGGCCTTGATCTCGGCGTAAAGTTGCCGTGCCGACTTGTCCGATGTCTCCATGGCACGGTTCCCCGTCGCGCCCGTTGCTCTTGCGCGAGCGTTCGGCCGGCGCGCGGCAATGTCAAGGTCGCCCGCTCAGCGCCGCGCGGTGAACTCGGCCTGCGCCGGCTGCCCCCAGAACCGATAGTCGATCTTGTACTTGTTCCCCGAGTGCATCGTGTTGGGGCTCATATAGAGCCAGACCTTCTCGACGACGATCGCCCCGGGCGCGAGCGACTTGGTCGCCGGCTGCTCGGCGCACTCGACGGGATCCTTGGTCATCACGAGCTTGTCGGCGGCGTCGCGCATCACCCAGTCGTACACATCGCAGCTGCGCGGCACCGAGACCGCGACGATGTCGTTGGCGCTGTTCTCGAGCGTCACCTCGCCCTGGATCAACGCGGCATCGGGCGACACCACGGCGGGGATCTTCAGGGTCGCCTTGACGCCCTCCTGAGCTTCGGCCTTGAAGCCGCCGCCAAGCTCGAGCGCCCGCTTGGGCGCCTCGTCGCCACCGCATCCCCACAGCCCGAACGCCAGCGCGGCGATCAGCCCCCACACTCGCAGTCCGGTCACGACGAACGCCGATCCCTGTCTATCTCGACCTCGGGCCGCCTTGTCCGCCGCCCCCGTCGCCCCTCATAGCACCTTTGGACCGCCCAGGTGCAGACCGAGTGTCGCGCCGCGCCGTGTCTCGCGGATGGTCGTGCGTCCGCACCGCAATCGGCTGGCGGGACGCGCCCTTTCGCTTGTCGGCGAGGCAGGATTGCGGGTAAGCTGTTTGATAGAATTAATGTGCGAAAATGCGCCCAAGTGTTGCTTAAGGGCGAGGGGAGATCGGCTGGAAAACGCGCTTTGCCCGATATTCGGGTCAGAGAGGCTGGGGAATCGGTTGAGCTTGAGCGCCATCGCACGGCAGGGCGGGCGCAGCAGAGCGAAGCAGCGCGACCGAAGCAGACACAATTCACGCCATCACGCGTCGCCACCAGGGGTCGGGCTGCGGCGCGGCAAACCATAAAACAAGACCCCATTCGACAGGGATGGTATCTGCGGAGTTTTCGGTTCGATGATGCGCAAAGGCTCGTTTCCTCCCTCGCGCCCGCCGGCGGCCACCGACCGCCTGACCGGCGCGGTCACTTGGTTCTCGGCCAGCAAGGGTTTCGGTTTCATCAAACCGGACGACGGCTCCGAGGACGTGTTCGTGCATGTCTCGGTGGTTCAGCGTGCCGGCCTCGACGGTCTGCGCGAGGGCGCGACGGTGACCTGCGAGGTGGCGCCCGGCAAGAAGGGGCGCCAGGTCACGCGCCTGCTCGAGGTCAATGACGACACCGCGGTGCCTCACGAGGGTGGCGGCGACGGCGACCGTGGCGGTGGATTTCGACCGCGCCCGGCGCGCTCGTTCGGCGGCGGGGGCGGTTACGGCGGCGGGCAGCAGCCGGTCGGCGACCCCGGCGAGGGCGTCGTCAAGTGGTTCAACGCCACCAAGGGCTTTGGCTTCATCACCCCGGACGCCGGCGGCAAGGACGTGTTCCTGCACGCCAGTGTGGTGCGGCGCGCAGGCCTGATGGAGGTCCAGCCCGGCCAGCGCGTGCGCTATACCGCGGTCGAGCGCGAGAAGGGACCGGAAGCCCGCACGCTCGAGATGGTTCAGGGCGAGGCGCAATCCTACTGAGCCGCTGCCCCCCGCGTGATCGCGACATGATGAGGGTCTTGAACGCGAGGCCGCGGCTCGCCGCGCTGGTTGCGCTCGGCTGGGCGGCATGTGCGGCGCTGTACCCGCTCGACCGCGCGCACGCGTTCGACGGTCCGGATCTCTATCCGGGCGAGGCTGCGCTGTACGACGCCGCCGCCAAGGACGGGCTGGTGGTCTCGAGCAACACGGGCGCCAACTGGGCCAACTGGGGCGCGCTGGAGGCCGCGTTCACCAAGCGCTACCCCAACGTCACGCTGGCCTACAACGACATCGGCTCCGGGCCCGCGATGGTGGCGCTCGACCGCACGCGCGCGAAACCCATGATCGACACGCTCTACGCCTTCGGCGTGGTCGGCGTCGACGCGGCCAGCCGCGGCCTGCTCGCCGGCTTCAAGCCGACCAACTTCGACCGCCTGCCCACGGTCGCGCGCGATGCCGACGCACGCTGGTTCACCGTCCACCAGATGCCGATCGTCTTCATCGTCAACAAGAAGCTGGTCAGAACCGTCCCGCGCTCGTGGGCCGACCTCGCCAAGCCGGAGTACAAGGGCGCGATCGTCTATCCCGACCCGCGCACCTCGGGTGCCGGCGAGGTCGCCGTGTTCGCCGCCAACCTGGCCGCCGGCGGCAGCCTCGAGACCGTTCGACCCGGCATCGACTATCTGGCCGAGCTGCACAAGATCGGCAACGTGCTGCGCGTCGACATCGGCGGCTACACCGACTTCCTCAAGGGCAAGATCCCGATCTGGATCAGCTTCGAGATGGACGGCCTGCGCGCCAAGTACGCCGACGGCATGGGCGACGAGGTCGAGCTGGTGGGCCCGCTCGACGGCACGGTGGCGGCGCCCTACACGATGAGCCTGGTCAAGGGCGCACGCGACGACAGCGCCGCCAAGCTATGGCTCAACTTCGCGCTCAGCGACATGGGCCAGCGCCTGTTCGCCGAGGGTTTCGTGCGGCCGGCGGTACCCGACCTGGCCCTGGCGCCCGATATTGCGGCCCGGCTGCCCAAGTTGCCCAAGGTCGAGCTGCTCGACGTCGCGCGCGCGCTGCTGCGCAAGGCGGACATCGACGCCGGCTGGGCCCAGGCGGTGCTGGGCAATTGAGCGGTTGCGGCGGGGCTAGAAGGCGCGGCGACCGTAGAAGCCGCGATTGACCGGATCCGGACCGTAATAGCCCATCAACCGGCGCACCTCCGGCTCGATCGGCACGTCGTAGCAATCCGGCGATTGGGTCAGGGTCTCGTAGCAGTAGACCGTCGGCACCGCTTGCGCCTGCAGGTCATCCTTGAGCGGGTGGGCGTTGTAGCCGTTGCAGCCGACCAACCCGGCGCCCAGCACGGTCACGATCAAGCCCCAGCGCATCGCACGTCTCCCGCTTACGGCCCCATTCTGCCGCGACGAATGGTAAATCTTTGGTTTAATTGCCCCGCACCGTGTCCGACAGACAGTCGAAAACGTCGCCGCCGTTGGACCGGCCCAACCCGTGGGCCCGGTGCCAAAGGGCATAGAACAGCAGGGTCCAGGCGGCCAGGCCGACATGCTTGCCGGAGCCCTGGAACAGCGCCTCGACACGGCCCGGGCGGCACAGCGCGGCGATCGCCGGCTGGCGTGCCACCAGCTCACCGAGCGACCGGCCGCGCCCGGCGATCCACTCGATCACCGGCACCGTGAAACCGCGCTTGGGCTCGAACGCCGCGTGCCCCGGCAACCGGCGCTCGAGCAGCCGGCGGAGCAGATACTTGCCCCGCCCATGCCGCACCTTGAGCCGGTCGGGCAATCGGAACGCCGCCGCGGCGACCACCGGATCGAGGAACGGGGTGCGGCCCTCGAGCCCCTGCGCCATCAGGCAGCGGTCGAGCTTGGTGAGCAGGTCGTTGGGCAGCCAGCCAGCGCAATCGACGGCCTGAGCGATCTGGAGGCGCGACCGCCCGTCGACCATCTCCGTCACCTCGGACGCCGCGATGCCGTCGCGCCAGCCTTCGAGATTGCCGCGCAAAATCCGCAGCCCGTCGAGG